>UQVO01000004.1 GCA_900544575.1 uncultured Eubacteriales bacterium
CTACACCGTCTAATTCGTCGGCAGCGTCAGATGTGTATAAGAGACAGCTCTACCACTGAGTCACTCCCGCGAGCGAGTAATAATATATCAAACAACACGGCAAAATGCAACTGTTTTTCGCGCTTTTGTGCAATTTTTCCGCCGACGGGAGAAATGCTTTACTTATATTTGACTTATGATATAATGATTGCGCGCAGTCGTGGCGAAATTGGCAGACGCGCCGGATTTAGGTTCCGGTGGGAAACCGTATGGGTTCGAGTCCCTTCGACTGCACCAAAAACACCGCTCAAAGCGGTGTTTTTTCTTTACGGCAACAGGGATTCCTTTTTCAAAGCGCAATGCTGCGCATTGCAACCCGGGACACGTCCCGGCTGACGCGAATTTGCGCCCTGCGCATTACGCCACGCCGGCAAAACCGATGTCTATATCGCCGTTGTTGCAGTTGAAATAAAGCGACTTCTCCCCGTCCGTTTTGTCGGTCAGATTGCAATCCCCTTTCTTGATTTCGCACCTTACGGAAAAGTCGGATATGCTGCCGTTCAGCGTGCCCGAGATATTCCCGTTCTTTGCAACGGCTTGCAGACTTTCTCCCACGCCGACGTTTTCAAACAAGGTGTCCCCGCCGTTGTTGTCCAGACTTATTCCGCCTTCTATACTCACAAACGACAGTTTTATTGTTTCGTTCGTGGTTTTTATCGTCAGGTTTTGCAAAATACCATCGGGAACCCTGATTGTTATCTTTCTGTATTCTTCCGACGGTTTCGTGCCGATGTAGTCCGTCCAATCCTTGTCTGTCTGCAAAGTAATGCCGAGTTCGCCTTCCTCCGACAGCAGTATGTCGTAATACTCTTTGTCGTTTTCGAAATAGGAAATGTGCACGCTGTCGTCGTCGGAAGGCAGGACCTCCACCGCTCTGTCATAGACGTCGACGGTTATGCTCCTGACCTTCGCGCCGTCAGCGGAATACTCCCCCGACGCAAACCCTTCGTTGCTGTCGCAGCCGACCATAACGAGCGCTGCCGCGACGACCAGCAAAAAGGCGAACACCCTCATCGTTTTTTTCATTGACTCTCACCTCCGTGACGGGACTTGACTTGTCGCTTCTCTTATGCGAAAATCATCATAAACTTTTGTGTTACACAAAAGTCAAGAGGTTGAAACAAAATAATGGAAAAACTTTTTTCAATAAAAAAGGCCGCCGAAATCACGGGACTCACTGCCGAAACGCTGCGGCACTACGACAGGATAGGCCTCGTCAAACCCGCGGCGGTAAGCCCCGACACGAAATACCGTTATTACACGCAGAAAGAAGTGATAAGACTGAACACCGTACACGCGCTCCGCTGTATGGATTTTTCGCTCGAACGCATACGCGCGATGCTCGGCAGCGAGGATTTCGGCGAGATTGTGGCAATGCTGAAAGAAGCGACGGAGAATGCCGATAAAAAAATAGCGGAGCTTACGGAAGCAAAGGCGCGCATCGAGAGGGCGAAATCCTTTTACGAAGCCAAAGCCGCCCGAAACGAAGAACACGGCGAACCGTTTGTCCGCACTCTGTCCGCGCGTACGATATTGCTCTCCGACAGCTTGCACACGCCGACGATGGACAACCTTTACGACTATCACAGGCATTTCTACGCGCAGGTGGGGTGGGAAAACCGCGACAAATTCGGTTTCGAGGACGCCGCAGGCGTTTATCTGCAAGACGGGCGGCAGAATATGTTTGCCGTATGCACTAAACATACGGACGCGGACAGAATCGTCACTCTCCCCGCGGGGAAATGGCTGTGCGCGGCTTGCGACGACGGCGACCGCGACGCGGTCCGAGAAACGCTCTGCGCCGAAGCGAGGAAATACGGCTGCGACGCGCTGCCATTCTGCGTCCAGATGGTGGTGCTGACGGGAATACTGCAATGGAAATACGAATTGCAGCTGCCGCTGACCCACGATTGCCGCCACATCGAACAACAGACACCGTAAAGCGGTCTGTTCCGCTCCGCAAAATCCGAGCAAAAACGTAAACCTTCGTTGTCATTTGCGACGGATATGTTATAATAAACACCGAACGCCGCGTCCGCCGCGAAATGCGCGGAACGCAAGGAGGGAAAATGAGCAAACTTATAGGTATGGGCGACTGCATAATAGATTTTCTGCCGTCAGCGCCCGGAGAAATGACCTACACGGCAAAAATGGGCGGCGCGCCCGTAAACGTCTGCGCCGCGGTGGCAAAACTCGGCGGCAGAGCGTGTTATCTGGGCAAACTCGCCGACGACAATTTCGGAAAATTCCTGCTTTCGGAACTCGGAAAATACGGCGTGGACACCTCGCTCACCGTGGTTGACGGCAAATGCAACACGGGGCTCGCTTTCGTGGACCTGCACCCTAACGGCGACCGCGACTTTTTCTTTTACCGCGATGTGCCCGCCGACGCGAATCTCTCCCCCGACGAAGTGAAGGAAGAGATGTTCGAGAAGGGCGACGTGCTTCACTTCTGCTCCGTATCGCTTATGGAGTCCCCGACAAAACACGCCATAGAAAGAGCGACAGCGCTGGCGCACGCCTGCGGAGCCGTCGTCAGCTTCGACGTCAATCTCAGGCTGCACCTGTGGAAGGACGCGCAAAAGCTGCACGAAGCGGTCACGGAGTTTCTCCCCTATGCGGATTTCGTAAAAGTCACCGACGGCGAACTTGAATTCATAACGGGGTTGAACGACGAAAAAGAAGGGATAAAAGCCCTGTTGCGTTATGCGGCGCGGGCGAAACTGATTTTTGTGACGAGGGGCGGCAACGGCTCCGCCGTATACGACCGCGAAGCGAATTCCGCAGATTATGCGGCGTATCCCGCCGACGTCGTGGACACCACGGGAGCGGGCGACTGCTTTATAGGCAGCATCATATGGCATCTCCTGAACGGCGAGGCGGAGCTCACCGTACGGGGGACGGAAAAGGCAATGAACTTTGCCGTGCGCGCGGGCGCGTGCGTGATTTCCAAAAAGGGAGGCGCGCCCTCTATGCCCTCCCGCGAAGAGGTGGAGAAACTGAAATGAAAGACAAACCGGAATGCAAATGCAAGGCAACGGAAGAGCAAATCGCGCGCATTGTTCGCACACCCGTATTTTTCGAGCGCAACCGCGTGTTCCGCAACTATATCGGCGGCGCGGGGTTCGGTCCGCTGATGAATGACAACACGGGAGACAACTCTTTCCCCGAAGAATGGATTGCGAGCAAGGTGAAAGCGATAAATCCCGTCTACTTCGGCGAACGCGACGGGGTTTCGGTGGTAGAAGGCACGGATATATTCTTCGACGACCTGCTCGCCGCTCATCCCGAAGAGCTGCTCGGCGGCATAAAATACGACTGCCTGGTCAAATATCTCGACAGCGCGATACGCCTGCCCGTTCAGGTGCATCCGACAAAGGAATTTTCCGCAAAAAATTTCGGCAGCCCTTACGGCAAAACGGAAGCGTGGCTGGTGCTGGCAAAACGCAGCGACGACGCCTGTCTTTACTTCGGTTTCCGCGACAGGATTGACCTCGAAACGCTGAAAGCGTACGCCGACCGCAGTCTTACCGAACGCGACATACTCACGGACATAATCACTCCCGTCAAGGTGAACGTGGGCGACGTTTATCTCATCAACGCGGGGCTGATTCACGCGATAGGCGCGGGGTGCACCGTCCTCGAAGTGCAGGAACCGACCGACTTCACCATTCAAATCGAGAACTGGTGCGGCGAGTCGCGCGTCAGCGAACAGGAGAAATATCTGGGGCTGCCTCGCGACCTTGCTATGAGCATATTCGACTTCGACAAATTCGGCGAAAAGGCGGTTGAGGAGTGCAAAATCGCACCGAAAACCATCTGTTGCGACGAAACTTGCAAAATCGAAAGCCTGATTGAATACGACGACACGCCCTGTTTCGGAGAAAAAAGATACACCCTCAAAGGCGGCAGTTTCGTCCCCGAAAGCGGTCCGTCCGTGTGGGCGGTGGTGGAAGGTGAAGGCGAAATCCGCGGCGACGGTTTCCGTCGGAAACTCGCAAAGGGCGACTATTGGTTTATGCCCTATGCCGCAAGAGGAAAGTTCACGGTTGCGGGCACTCTTACGGTCATCGAATGTCTGCCCAGCAAACAGGACTGAACGCGGGACGCGGCACAACGGCGGCGGACGGAGGACTTCTCCGCCCGCCGCTTTTTTGTTCGCACGCCGCACGACGGTCCGCCGACAAATCAAAACCTGCCGACGCTGCTTTTAAGGGTGCATTTCAGGGGGCGGTAATGCTTTCCTTTTCTTGCGCTCGGCACGCGCGTGTGATATAATCATTCGGAAAATCGATTCCGGAGGGCTTATGAGAGCCATAGTTTCCGTCATAGGCAAGGACCGTACGGGCATCATCGCCAAGGTCACGACAAAACTTTTCGAACTCGGCTGCAACGTCGAAGACATATCCCAGACCGTTATGCACGGGTCTTATTTCACGATGATTATGCTCATCACCCTGAAAGAAGGGCTTGCCGTCGCCGCGGTCAACGACGCTCTGCAATCCGTCGCGGGCGAACTCGGAGTGGAAATCCGCGTCCAGCACGAGGATATCTTCAACTCAATGCACAGGATTTGACTTATGCTCAATCAACAGGAAATCATACAGACCATATCGATGATTAAGGACCAGCACCTTGACATCCGCACGGTCACGATGCATCTCAGCCTCTTCGACTGCATTTCCGACGACCCGAAAAAGACCGCCGCAAACGTCAGGCGCAAGCTGCTTGCAAAGGCGGGCAATCTGAAAAGCGTGGTGGAAGGGATACAGTCCAAGTACGGCATTCCCATCGTCAACAAACGCCTGTCCGTAAGTCCCGTAAGCCTCATCGGCGCGGCAAGCGGCGGATACCGCGAAATCGCGCTGGCAATGGACGAAGCGGCGAAAACCGTGGACGTCGATTTCATCGGCGGCTACACCGCCCTCGTGCAAAAATCGATGACGGCGGAAGAGAAGGAGTTCATCCTCACCATCCCGGAAGTGCTGGCGGCGACGGACCGCGTATGCGCGAGCGTCAACGTCGGCTCTACCCGCGCGGGCATCAATATGGACGCGGTCAGACTGATGGGCGAAGTGATAAAAAAGACGGCGGAGCTCACCGCGGACCGCGACGGCATTGGCTGCGCAAAACTCGTGGTGTTTGCCAACGCCGTGGAAGACAATCCGTTTATGGCGGGGTCTTTCAACGGCGTGAGCGAAGGCGACTGTGTGGTGAACGTGGGCATATCCGGCCCCGGCGTCGTGAAAGCCGCGCTGGAACAAATACGCGGCGAGAGCTGCGACGTGCTCTCCGAAACCATCAAGAACACCTCTTTCAAAATCACCCGTATGGGCGAGCTTGTCGGCAGAGAAGCGGCAAAGATGCTGGGGGCGGAATTCGGCATAGTCGACCTTTCCCTTGCTCCCACCCCGATACGCAACGACAGCGTGGGCGAAGTCCTCGAAGAAATGGGGCTGTCCGCAGTCGGGGCGCACGGCACGACCGCGTGTCTTGCGATGCTGAACGACGCGGTGAAAAAAGGCGGCACGATGGCAAGTTCGCACGTCGGCGGACTGTCGGGGGCGTTCATTCCCGTCAGCGAGGACATAGGGATGATTGAAGCCGTGAAAAAGGGCGCGCTTTCGCTTGAAAAGCTGGAAGCGATGACCTCCGTGTGCAGCGTCGGGCTCGATATGATAGCCATACCCGGAAGCACGAGCGCGGCGACCGTGTCCGCAATCATTGCGGACGAAGCGGCGATAGGCGTCGTCAACAACAAGACCACCGCCGTACGCGTCATTCCCGTATGCGGCAAAGACGAGGGCGAAGTGGAGTTCGGCGGACTGCTTGGAAGAGCTCCCATTATGCCCGTCGGCAAGGAAAACGCCGACGCGTTCATCGCGCGCGGGGGACGCATTCCCGCCCCCATACACAGCTACAAAAACTGACTTCGGCACAAAAAAAGCGCGGAGGAGCCGACTGCTCCCCCGCGCTTTTATATTATACGGTTTCCTTGGTTCATAAGACTGTTTCGGATGCTTAAAGCCCGTATTGTGCGGAATAAGGCTTACAACAGAATGCAGATTACCCCGCCCTTGCCCTCGTTGACAATGCGTCCGAGCGTCCTGCGGAGTTTCTGCTCCGCGTCGGAGGGCACGCTCATAAGTTTGTTGTTTATGCCGTCCGCGACCAGCGAGGAGAGAGAGCGTCCGAATATGTTGGTGTCCCATATCGCCTGCTTGTCGTTTTCGAAATCGCCGAGCATCGCGTCCACGAGTTCGGAGCTCTGCTGCTCACTGCCGACGATGGGGCGGACTTCCGTTTCCACATCCACTTTCATTATGTGCAGCGACGGCGCGCTGGCTTTCAGCCTGACCCCGTACTGCTGTCCCTGACGGATGATTTCGGGCTCTTCCAGCACCATCTCTTCCATAGTGGGAAGCACTATGCCGTATCCGAGCGTTTCCACCTGTTCCATCGCATCCAGGAGTTTTTCCGTTTTTCTGCGGGCGCGGGCAAGCTGTTTGAGGTGACGCAGCAGCGCGAAGTCGTCGGCAAGGTCCATACCGCACTCGCGGCTCGCCACTTTGAAGAACACGTCGTCCTTGGGCTCGACGGCGACGGCGACTCTACCCTTTCCGGCGTCGAGTTCGACCTTGGCGGGCGCCTTCCAGAACTCCTTGCTCTCGAAAAACTCGTCCACCAGAGTGTAGTCTTTCATCTTGGAGATTTTGTCCCCCATCTCCCTCACGGCGGCGACGATTTCCTTCACGACCGCGTCGTCGGGGTCAAGCGCCTGCACCCAGCGCGGCAGCTCGAAGTCGATGAGCCTGACGCCGAATTCGAGCAGGATGTTTTCCATAATTCCCGAAATGTCCGCTTCCGTCATATTCAGCGCGTTGACGAGAGACACGGACACGCCGTATTTTTCTTCCAGCTCCGCTTTCAGCCCGCACGCCTGCTCGGAGGTGGGGTCCGCGGTGTTGAGCACTATCGCAAAAGGTTTGCCCGTGCGTTTGAGCTCGTCTATGACGCGCTCTTCCGCAGGCTCGTAATCCGCGCGCGGTATGTCCGTGAACGAACCGTCCGTGGTGACCGCAAGTGCGATGGTGCTGTGTTCGCGGATGACTTTGTCCGTGCCGAGTGCCGCCGCCTCGGAAAACGGCATTTCGTCGTCCGACCACGGAGTGCGCACCATACGCTCCCTGCCGCCTTCCTCGCCGCCCAGCGCGCCGCTGACCATATAGCCGACGCAGTCGATGAGGCGCATATTCACGGCAAGCCCCTCGGAAAACACGACCCTGACGGCGTCTGCCGGCACGAATTTGGGCTGAGTGGTCATAATGGTCTTCCCGTCGGCGGACTGCGGTATCTCATCCACGGCGCGTGCGCGCACGTCTTTGTTTTCGATGCCGCCGACCACCAGCTTCTCCATAAATTGCTTGATGATGGTGGATTTGCCCGTCCTTACGGGTCCGACGACACCCACATAGATGTCCCCTCCCGTGCGTGTGGCAATGTCGCGATAAAGGTCGAATTTGTCCATAAACTCCTCCGTTTCGGTTTACTGATATGTATGACGGAGAAGCAACGATTATGCTTCCCGCGGCGGAAAATTCGCAAAGTCGGAGCCGCGGCACGTTTTCACTCCGTACGCGCCGCGCGGGCGGAACGCACGCGCAAACAAAAAAGGAACGGCGGAAACCGTTCCTCAATTTGTCATTGCCGTGTGCGCGCGAAAGCGCGCGGGCTTATTTCGTCTTTGCGAGCACGAGCTCCATACGCGCCTGACGTATTGCGGAAATCATAACGTCGACTGCAAATTCCATTTCTTCGAGCGAAGGCACGGAAGGCGCGACGCGGATGTTGCTGTCCATATCGTCCAGATGATAGGGGAAAGTGGCGCCTGCGGCGGTGAATTTGACTCCCGCCGTCGCCGCCAGCTCCACTATGCGTTTCGCGCAGGATTTGACGTCGACGGAGATGAAATATCCTCCGCGCGGCTTTGACCACCTGACGAATTCGTCGCCTTCGAACGCTTCGGTGAACTTCTTGTCGAAGAGCTCGAACTTGGGGCGCAGAAGCGCGGCGTGCTTTTTCATCACTTCCCTCACGCCGTCCGCGTTTTTGAGGAAGTTGACGTGCATAACCTGATTGACCTTGTTGGCGTTGATGCACTTGAAAAACATCTTGCCCGTAATGTCTTTGATGTTCGCTTCCGACGCGGCGATGGCGGAAATTCCGCTGCCCGCAAACGTAATCTTGGACGTGGACGCAAAGGAATATATCCTGTCCAAAGTGCCCGCTTTGCGCGCGACGTCGAAGATGTTTTTGAGCTTGTCGTCCGTGTCGTAAAGGCTGTGTACCATATAGGCATTGTCCCAGAAGATGCGGAAGTCGTTTGCGGCGGTCTTCATCGTAGCCAGCCTGTCCACCACGCTGTCGGAGAACGTTATGCCCGTGGGATTGGAGTATTTCGGCACGCACCATATGCCCTTGATGGAGTCGTCTTCGCGCACGAGGGCTTCCACGACGTCCATATCGGGACCGTCGTCCTTCATACGCACGGTGACCATCTCGATGCCGAACTGCTGGCAAATGGAAAAGTGACGGTCGTAGCCCGGGGCGGGACAGATGAACTTCACCTTTTTGAGATTGTTCCAGGGCGTCGAGCCCAGCACTCCGAACTGTTTTGCGAAGTGCACGAGGGTGTACATAAGGTCGAGGCTGCTGCCGTCGCCCACGAAGACCTCTTCCGACTTCACGCCGAAGAGCTCGGCAAACAGCGCCTTGCACGCCTTTGTGCCGCCGAGGTCGCCGTAGTTGCGCGCGTCCGCGGCTTCCGCGGAATAATTGTAACTGCCCGCGCCTTTGAGCATAGGCATTGCGATTTCCAGCTGTTCCTTGGAGGGTCTGCCGCGGGTCATATCCACGTTTCTGCCCTCTTTGACAAGTTTTTTGAAGCGTTTCTGCTCATCCGCGAGCAGATTTTCGAGTTCCTTTACGGAAAAAGACTTATAATCCATAATCCTCCTGAATTTCCTTCCGCCGCACGGCGGAGATTTCGGTGTGTTTCATTATCCTACCACAACTTGCGCCCGTGCGCAAGCGCGAATTATTCCTTATCTTCGCCGTTGCCGCGCACGAGGATGCGTATCGGCGTGCCCGAAAAATCGAAACTGCGGCGCAGCGAATTTTCGAGATAGCGCTTGTAGCTGAAATGCATAAGGTCGGGGTCGTTGACCTTGACGACGAAAGTCGGCGGCGCGACCGAAACTTCCGTGATGTAAAGCAGTTTCAGCTTTTTGCCTAGTTTGGAGGGCGGCTCGCTTATGCGGATTGCATCTTGCAGCACTTCGTTGAGCAGCCCCGTGGCGATTCTCCTACGGCTGTTTGCAAGGACCTTGCGGCAGAGAGGAAGTATCCCGTCCGCGCGCTTCCCCGTCATCGCGGAGATGTAAACGGACTTGAAATAGTCCATAAATTTGAGGTCCTCGCGCAGCTTTTTCTCGTACTTTTCTATGGTATGAGTATCCTTTGCGACAAGGTCCCATTTGTTCATCACGATAACGGACGGCTTGCCCTGCTCGTGAACGTATCCCGCAATCTTGACGTCCTGCTCGGTGAGCCCTTCCGCCGCGTCGCACACCACCACCGCCACGTCGGCGCGGCGCACGGCGAGAAAACTGCGCATTACGCTGTATCTTTCGAGGTCTTCGCCTATGCTCCTCTTCTTGCGTATGCCCGCGGTATCGATGAGCACATACCTGTCCCCGCCCACCGTGAGCTCGGTGTCTATGGCGTCGCGCGTCGTGCCCGCGACGTTGCTGACTATGACGCGCTCGTAGCCGAGCAGACGGTTGACTATGGAGCTCTTGCCCGCATTCGGCTTGCCCACGATGGCAATCTTTATCACGTCCTCGTCCTCGTCGGGCGCGACGGCGGGCACCGCTTCCGTAACGGCGTCGAGCAGTTCGCCTATGCCTTTCCCCTGCGCGGCGGACACGGCGTAAGGCTCGCCGAAACCGAGAGAGAAAAAGCGGTAGGCTTCGTGAATTTCGTTGTTGTCAATCTTGTTGACCGCAAGAATTACGGGCACTTTCGCCTTGCGCAGATAACCCGCAATGGCTTCGTCGTCCAGCGTCAGCCCCGTCTTTCCGTCCACGACGTAAATTATCGCGTCCGCCGCGTCCACGGCGATTTCCACCTGCGCGCGGATGTGCACCCACATCTCGTCCTCGCTTTTGAGTTCCAGCCCGCCCGTATCGATGAGAGTGAACGCGTGACCGCACCACTCGCAGTCGGCGTAAATCCTGTCGCGGGTGACGCCGGGGGTGTCCTCGACGATGGCGATACGTTCCCCCGCGATACGGTTGAACAGCGTGGATTTGCCCACATTCGGGCGTCCCACTATTGCGATAAGCGGTTTGTTCATATATCCTCCCCGCGGAAAAACTCCGCGATGCGTCCGACGAGGTCCGAACCGCTGTGCGACACGACGATGAGCGGCACACCGAGTGCGCGCTCGACCTCCGCCGCCGTGACGTTGTCCAGAAACACGTCGCCGAACTCTTTCAGCATATTATCGGGAATGACCGCGGCGTCAAGCCCGCTCGCGTCCACCTGCGCAGTTATATCACCCGCCGTGACAAGCCCCGCGACGGTGATTGTCTGCCCGAAAAAGTTGTTTACCACACCGAAAACGGTGCTTGAAATGCCGATTTTGGCGTCAACCTCTTCCAGCTTCTTTCTGAGGAAAGGCGCGAAATCCACTCCCGTGATAAAGCCGACCTTCTTGCCGAGGTGCATATCCGGCAGGGTCGAAAGCTCGAAATCCACGTTGTCGTAGAACTCCGCAAACAGCCCAACCCCGTTTTCTATCTGTTCGAATTCCCCGTAATAGGCGTATTCGCGGGGCGGCAGACCCGCCTTGACGTAGTACTCGTCCGAACACCAGCAGAACCCGCCGAATTCCGAATTCAACGCTTCCACCTGCGCGACGGTCGCCGCGCTCTCTTCCGCGGTCGCCGTGCGTATGTCCGCAAGCCCTTCGCGGTGGGCGGTGAGCCCCACGGGGACCACCGCGACCGTGAGCACGCCGGGTATGCCGTGCAGCCCGCGTATGCTCCGCGTCAGCTCCTCCCCGTCGTTTATGCCCGGCACTATGACGAGCTGCGTGTGCATCTTTATGCCGTGCTCGCCAAGCCTGCGCATCCTCTCAATCAGTTTCACGGTGGCGGGATTTGCCACCAGCCTCTTACGCACGTCGTCCGAAAACGCGTGCACGGATATGTAAAGAGGGCTGAGGCTGAGGCGGATTATCCTCTCCGTTTCCTCGTCCGAGAGGTTGGTCAGCGTGACGAAACTGCCGCTGACGAAACTGAACCTGTAATCGTCGTCCTTGACGTAAAGAGTGTCGCGCATTCCCTTCGGAAGCTGGTCGACGAAGCAGAACACGCACTTGTTCAGGCAGCGCATGGGACGCATTTCGGCGTCGAGTTCGATTTCCAGACTTTCGTCGGCGTGTTTGCGGACGTGCAGGGTGCGGCGCTTTCCTCCGCGGACAATCTCCGCGTCGAACCGCTCTTCCCCGTCGAAATAAAGACAGTCGAGCACGTCCCCGACGGGCACGCCGCCGAGGGACACGAGTTCGTCCCCTTCGCGGAAACCCGCTTTCCTTCCGTATTTGCCGACAGACGTTATGCGCGCCATATCACACCCCCGTGAAACTCGTCAGATAACCGACGGTGTTTTCCAAGGAATACATCTCCGTCCGTTCCGTCCCCTTTTCGACGAATTCGGAGGCGGTGTCCGTCTGCATCAGCTTGTAAATCAGCGCGACGACATCGATGTCGGAGCGCGCAAGCATAATGAGCCCGTTTGCGGCAAGATATTCCAGATTTCTCATCTCTTCCGCGCTCCTGCCGAACGCGATGACGGGCTTGCCCGCCTTGAAACACTTGTATATGACGACGGGGTCGTAGCGTGTGACGACAATGTCGCTCACGCGCATATAGTCGTAAAAAAGCTCCTTCCTCGTGACTATGACGACGTTGCTCCTCGCTTCCGCTCCGTCCGCTTTCGCGCGAAGAGCGCCGAGACGGCGCACGTCCGCGGCGCAGCATACGACGTTGATGATGCTCCCCTGGTCGACAAGCAGACCTAGCAGTTCAACAATCTCCCTTTTCGCGTCCTCGTTCAGAAACACGGTGGGTGTGCGCGGCAGACCGAGCTCCTGTTTTCCGTCCTCCGCCTCGATGGGCGTGAGCCTCTCTTCGTCGTAGGGAAGCCCCATTATCATCACTCTGCGGGACGGAATGCCCCTCTTTGCCAGCGCGGCTTTGACATCCGCGTTTTCGACTATGTAAGCGTCTGCGGCGTCGGAAGTGAAATTCCCTTCCGGCAGCACGAAAGAGGACACGATGTTCACGGACGGCACGGAAAAACCTTTCTTCCTCTTCGCCTCCGCAAACGCGGACTGCGCGTAAGGCGTCATCGTGACCACGACCTCGGGCGCATAACGCCTGACGGCGCTCGCCACCCTGGCGTTTCTTCTGCGCGCCACCGCGCCGTGCCTCCCGCCGCCCGACGGAAGCCTGCGCTCGTCGCGGGCGGACGCAAGCGCGCCGAGTTTGCCGAAGCATCCTCTCACGCCGTACTTTTCCTCGTCGAGCACGACCGCCCTGTGCGTTCCGAGCGCGCGGACAGCCTCGGCAAGCGCCGCGCTGCCGGGTTCGTGCGAAGAAGTGAGAATGAGTACGACGGGTTTGCGCTGCATCAGTCCTCCACTATTATCGGGATGATTATCGGGAACTGCCTGTCACGGTAGAAGAGTTTGCGCACGGCTTTCTTTACCGCACGGGCGAGTTCGCTCATCGAATTTTCGTCGAAATCGGCGCCGTTCACCGTGTCGCGCACGACGTCCTTGATTTCCTGTTCTATCTCGTCGGTGAGATTGAAGCCGCGGGCGATGACGTCGGCGTCACCCGCAATGACGCCCTTTTCGCTGTTTACGGACGCCAGCACGAGCAACATTCCGTATTCGGCAAGCGACCTGCGGTCGGACACGACGGCATTGCCGTCTTCGAGCACCACTCCGTCCACATACACGTTGCCTGCGGACACGTTGGAGTGCTGTTTCAGCGAGTGCATATTCACACCGTACACCTCCCCGATGTTGGGGATGACGATGTTGCTCTCCTTTATGCCGAGCGACTTCGCGATTTCCGCGTGCTTGAACTGATGGCGGTATTCGCCGTGCACGGGGATGAAGAACTTCGGACGCACGAGGGAAAGCATTATCTTCAATTCCTCTTCGTAAGCGTGCCCCGAAACGTGCACTTCGTTCATCGCCTCGTAAATCACGTTGGCTCCCTTGCGGAAGAGATTGTTGATGACGTCGTAGACGGACTTTTCGTTGCCGGGTATGGGGGTGGACGACAGCACGACCACGTCGTCGGGACCTATCGACACTTTGTTGAAATCCCCGCGGCTCATCCTGTTGAGGGCGCTGGACGGCTCGCCCTGCGACCCCGTCGCGATGACGACGAGCTTCTCGGGCGGAAGTTTGCCCACGCCGTCGGCGATTATGCCCTTGGGCACTTGCAGCTCGCCCACGCGGGACGCGACTTCCACTATGCCTTTCATACTTCTTCCCGCAAGCACGACCTTTCTGCCGTACTTCTCCGCAAGCCAGAGTATCTGCTGCACGCGGTAATTGGAAGAAGCGAAGCACGCCACGACTATACGCTTGTCCGCATTGGCGACGAAAATGCTTTCCAGCCCCTGCCCCACCATACGTTCGGAAGTGGAAGACCCTTTGCGCTCCACGTTGGTGGACTCGCCGAGCATAAGCATAACGCCTTTCGCGCCTATTTCGGCTATACGTTGCAGGTCCGTCTTCTTGCCGTCGATGGGGGTGTTGTCGATTTTGAAATCGCCGGTGACGAAAATTATGCCGAGAGGCGTGGTGACGGACAGCGCGCACGCGCCCGCCATCGAATGCGCCACTTTGATGAACTCCACTTCGAAACAGCCGAGCTTGACCGTGTCGCCCTCGTTCACTTTCACCGTCTTGGCTTTCAGCCCGCGTTCGGACAGTTTGCGTTCGAGCAGCCCCAAGGTGAGCGCGGTGCCGTAGATGGGCACTTTGAGCTCGTCAGCGTAATAAGGCAGCGCGCCGATGTGGTCCTCGTGCCCGTGAGTGAGCACTATGCCGCGCAGCTTTTTGATGTTGTCGCGGATGTAGGTGATGTCGGGGATGATTGCGTCGATGCCGGGACTGTCCTCACGCGGGAATTCCACGCCGCAGTCCACGATGATGATGTCGTCGCCGAATTCGAGCGCGGTCATATTCTTACCTATCTCTCCGACCCCGCCCAAAAAAACTACTTTTACGGATTTTGCCATAACTCTCCTTTGCGGAGCGCGTTTAAGTCCGCAGTCCGGACCAGCTCCGCACGCGCGGCGGCGCCGCGCACAATCTGCATATTTTCTCAAATTAAACTTTATTATACAAAATATAAACCGATTAGGCAAGCGGGATACGCCCCCGTAAAAAATTGAACGGGAGAATGATTTACCCGGTTAAATTCTTTACACGCGGCGGCGAAATGTTGTATAATTCAACGCGTATCATCCCGGCAACGCCGTTTAAGGAGGCACAAATGCGAGTTTACAACTTTTCCGCAGGTCCCGGCATGCTTCCGCTGGAAGTTCTGCAAGAGGCAGGCAAACAAATCACCGATTACGAAGGTTCG
This sequence comes from uncultured Eubacteriales bacterium, assembly GCA_900544575.1. Classification (GTDB taxonomy): domain Bacteria; phylum Bacillota; class Clostridia; order Christensenellales; family CAG-917; genus Limadaptatus; species Limadaptatus stercorigallinarum. The sequence continues at coordinate 14,781 of UQVO01000004.1, forward strand.
GGCATGAGCGTTATGGAACTCAGCCACCGCGGCAAGTGGTACGAACCCATCCACAACGAGTGTATCTCTCTCGTCCGCGAGCTGATGAACGTATCCGACGAATACGAAGTTCTGCTGCTGCAAGGCGGCGCGTCGACGCAATTCGAGTCCGTTCCGCTCAATCTCCTGAAAAAGGGCCGCGCGGATTATGTGGTGACGGGCAACTTCTCCAAAAAAGCGTACAAAGAAGCGATAAAATACGGCGACATCCGTCTTGTCGCCTCCTCCGAAGAGGCGGGCTACACCTACATCCCCAAGCTCACGCGCAAGGATTTCAGGGATGACATAGACTATGTCCACATCACCGAGAACAACACCATCTTCGGCACGAAGTGGAACTATGTGCCCGACTGCGGCGCGCCCCTCGTGTCCGATATGTCTTCCTGCATAATGAGCGAAGTCGCGGACGTGAACAAGTATGCCCTGATTTACGCCGGCGCACAGAAAAACCTCGCTCCCGCGGGCGTCACGCTCGTCATCGTGCGCAAGGATATGCTTGGCGGCGAAATGGCGGTCTGCCCCACGATGTTCAAGTACTCCGTTCACGCGGCGAACAACAGCCTTTACAACACCCCTCCCTGCTGGTCGATATATATGATGATGCTCAACCTGCGCTATCTCAAAAAGACGGGCGGCGTCGAAGCGGTGGAAAAGGTGAACCGCGAAAAGGCGGCAATGCTTTACGATTTCATCGACAATTCCTCTTTCTACACCAACAAGGTGAACCCCGAGGACCGTTCTCTTATGAACGTGCCCTTCGTCACTCCCTCCGCGGAGCTTGACGCGAAGTTCATCAAAGAGGCGGAAGGCCACGGGCTCGTGTCCCTCAAAGGACACCGTCTTGCCGGCGGTATGCGCGCGTCCATCTACAACGCAATGCCCGTGGAAGGCGTCAAGGCGCTCATCGACTTTATGAAGAAGTTCGAGACGGAAAACAAGTGAGGACGATATGGACATACTGAAACTCAACGCCATCTCCCCGCTTGCAAACGAAATACTCGCAGGTTACGACCTCGTCGACGAGAGCGCGGCTCCCGCAGGCATACTGGTCAGAAGCGCGAATATGGCGGAATACGACCTGCCCTCCTCCGTGCTCGCGGTCGCAAGGGCGGGCGCAGGCGTCAACAACATTCCCCACGCCGATTACGCAAAGCGCGGCGTGGTCGTCTTCAACACCCCTGGCGCGAACGCAAACGCGGTGAAAGAGATGGTCATCTGCGAGCTGCTGCTCGCCTCACGCAACCTCGTCGAGGGCGCGAAATGGGCGTCTTCCCTCACGGGCGACGATGTGGCGAAACAGGTGGAAAAGGGCAAGAAACGCTTTGTCGGTCACGAAATCCTCGGCAAAACGCTCTGCGTGCTTGGGCTCGGCGCGATAGGCAGAAAGGTCGCAGCCTCCGCGTACGCTCTCGGTATGGAAGTCAAGGGCTACGACCCCTATCTCTCCGACGCGGCGAAGGCGGAAATCCCCTTCGTCACCGTGTGCGCCTCCAAGGAAGAAGCGTATAAGGGAGCGCACTTCGTGTCCCTGCATATGCCCGCAACCGAAGAAACGAAAGGGATGATAAACGCCGACGCAATCGCCGCAATGGCGGACGGCGCGGTCATCGTCAACGCGGCGCGCGGAGAGCTCGTCAACGTCGAAGACGTGAAAGCGGCGATAGCGGGCGGCAAGGTGCACAAATACGTGTGCGACTTCCCCACCGCGGAAATCAACGACTGCGACGGCATAATCGCGGTGCCCCACCTCGGCGCTTCCACGGAAGAGGCGGAGGACAACTGCGCCGTGATGGCGGCAAACGAGCTGAAAGATTACATCGAAAACGGCAACATCGTCAACTCCGTCAACCTGCCCAACCTGAAAGCGGAGCTCACTTCGAAACACCGCGTCGCGGTGCTCGCAAAGGAAGGCACGCAGCTCGGAAAAGACGGGCTGTCCTCCACCGCAAAGGGTTACACCTACACTCTCATCGACACGGACGAAGTCGTCGACGCTGCCGCTCTCGAAGCGAAAGACGGCGTGATAAAAGTGCGCGTCATCAAGTGAGTTAATCTCACAACATAGTGTTAAACACTAAAAAAGCGGGGCATAAAACCCCGCTTTTGCATATCTTTACGTTTTCCGCCGTATGCTTATTCTTCGCTGCCGCGGACGTCGTTTCCGTCGTCGCTTGCGTCGGTGCGGCTTCTGTCGTCGCTTGCGTCGGCGCGGCTTCCGTCACGGCGGTCGTCGCCGAGCAGTTCGCCGCTGAGTTTTATTATCTCGTCGCCGTACTTTTCCTTACCGCGCCTGAGCAAAAAGGTGTGGAGAGGATGCGCGCACGCAGCCGCCGCCGCTCCGAGCACGGACACGACGACTCCGCCCGCGACGACGGACCATTCCAGCACCATACACATCCCCAGCCCGAATATCAGAGTGCCCGCGACGCCGAGGGACAGCGACGCCGCGCGCGCGGTCGACGTTATCTTCGCATCCAGCGCACGCAGCTTGTCCATCTTCGTCGCGCTCTCTTTCTGCGGAAGATACTTGCCGCGTATGCTCTCTATCTCCCGCCTTTCGTCATCGGTGGGAGCGGAATAATCCAGTCTGAAACTTCCCTTTTTTTCGTCACCGTTCATTTTCTTTATCTCCTTCGGAGGGACTTCCGCCGCGGACGCGGGCGCGAAAAGGAAAGAAACGGGCAAGAGAAAAAACCGCAAAGGGGAACGGACGCAATTAAAAAGGGGAAAGGAAAAGGACGGGTCGCCCGTCCTTTTCGCCGCATACATTCCGCGTCACCGAACATTCCGCGTCACTTGTTTCTCTCTCTTTTTGCCGCCGCTATTCTCTCTTCCGCCGCGGCTTTTCTTTCCTTCGCTTCCGCTATCGCAGCGTCACGTTCCGCCTGCACCGCCTCCTTCCGCCGCGCCGACGAACTGCGCGTTTTCGCCTCTTCGAAATCGGCTTTGGACTCTGCTTTCACCGCTCGGAAATTCGCTTTGTCCACCTCGTGTTGTGCCCTCGCGTCCTCCGCCATATCGTGGAACGCCTTTGCAAAAAACGACTTCTTTTCCGACATAGTTTTTCTCCTTTAAGATGTTTATCTGTATTTTTGAAGACATAAACTGCGCTTTCGTCAGTTTTCGTCCGCATTGCCGTTCAGCATAGCGCCGCTGATGCGGAGTATCTCCGCGCCGTACTTTTTCTTGCCGGATGCGAACATCTTTTTATAAATGAACCAAGTCGAAACCATCATTACGATGCCGACTATCCCGAGCACGACTCCGAGCGGGAAGATGTCGCCGATTACCCCGAGGGCAAGACACATCCCCACCCCGAAAACGAGTGCGCTTACCGTGCCGTAAACGTATGCGAAGATTTCCGCGGGACGTTTGGCCTTTCTGTCGAGTTTGCGGAGTTTGTCGATGTCGGTCTCCTCGTGCACGCCGTATTCTTTGATGACGCGCTGTGCGTATTTTGTTTCTTTATCACCGTTGAGCATATTCTGTGCCTCCTTTGCTCTTGATGGCTGCATTCTATGCCCGACTTGTTTGCGTTCAGTGAAAGTTTTGTTTGCATTCGGTAATTGTTTTGTTAATTTTTTGTAAATGCCGCCGCGGCAATCACGATTTCCGGACAAATTGCTTTACTCGGCGCTAAAACAGGGGCCCCTCAAAAACGGTTTAGGCATTTTGAGGGGTTTAATTCATAGCCCCGCGGAGAAACCTCCGATGTTGCGGCAGAATTCATATAAACGCGCGCACTTATGCGCGCACGCCTTTTTTGCAAAAGATTATTCGACCACCACTCTCGCTATATGTTTGAGGGTGTTGTTCATTGGCGCGGAGAGGGAAACGTCACGGAGAAGTATCTCGCAGGGGTGTTCGCGGATTATGGCGGAAATGAGATTGAGCTCGGGCTTGTCGAAAAGGTCGATGACTTCCACGGGGCGGCGCACCGTCAGGTTGAGCAGCGCGTCGCGGGTGAGCGCAAGACGGTTTTTCGCCCCGTCCGTGCCCGTGATGAAAGAAGCTATATCATATATGTCTCCCCCGCTTCCCGACGAAATGAGCCTCGTGGCAAGCGCCGCAAGTTCCTCCCAGTTTTCCATCAGCGGACGCAGGCGGAAATTGAGCAATCCGTCTATCGCGTAGTCTATCGTTTCGCCTAGAACGCGGCCGATTATGTTTTTTTCGTATTCGGTGTCAAAATGCACAAGCGAGCATATCAGCGCGCAATTTGCGTGGTTCAAGTCCATATTCTGCAATGACGAGAGAAAAAAACGCAGTTTGAGGAATACGAGAAACACCGTTTGGAGCACGTCGCGCACCTGCGCTTCGACTTCTTCCTGCATCTCGCATACGGAGGCGATGTAGACGAATACTCTGTCGCGGCTCTCCTCCACGGCGTACGACAGATGTCTGATGTTTTTCAGCTTGCCGAGTATAAACTCTATCTCCCTCCGAAACCCCTTGTCAATGCTGATGACGTTAGACCACATAAACACCTCGGCTATATTCTATGCAAATCTTGCGGAATTCTTACGGAATAATTGATTTGCTTTTTCTGAAGCCGTCCGCCGTTTTAAAAAGCCGCCGCAAAAGAAAAGGGATGCGCGCCCGCGCATCCCTTTTGAGTCGTGTTGCCGATTATTTACCTGCGTCCTTCGCGGTCGCGTTCGAGTTCCAGCACCGAGCAGCTGCCCGTCTTCGAATTGACGGATATCTCGTACTCGAACTCCCATCCGTCCTCCGACCATCCCGTGACCTCCACCTTGTAGGTGTAATAACTGCTCTTCAAATCGCCTTCGAAATTGAAGCGGTCGTCTATTTCGCGGGTGGATTCCGCATAGAAATCGGTGACACTGCCCGTGAAACCGAAACGGTTCACCGCGTCGTTGTATGCAAATTCGGTTGCAATCTCCGCCGCTTCCGCCTTGGAATAGACGATTGAGTCTTTGGCATACGTCGCCGCCGAGCCGAACACGCCTCCGAGCACCGCGCCGATGATGACAAGCAGCGCGACGATTGAAAGCAGCCCCGCCAGCACGCGTTTCCATATGAGCTGGTGTTTTGCCTCTTTCACTTCTTTGGCGTCCGCTTCCTTTATGGGGGCGGGCTTGACTGCGAGAGCTTCGTCGTCGAGGAGAGTCGAAAGCGCCTTCGCCTTTGCGATTTCCTCTTGCACGAAAGCCTTTTCTTCTTCCGTAGCCGTACCTTCGCGGTAGTGTTTGAATGCGTCTTCGTAATTCATATTCAGTCCTCCAGAATTTCTTTGAGTTTCATCCTTGCCCTGTACATCAGCACTTTCACGTTCTGGACGGATTGCTCCGTTATGCCGGCTATCTCAGACACGGAAAGCTCGTCGAAGTAATAGAGAAGGATAACTTCGCGGTAGTTGTCTTTCAGCAGAGCTATGGCGCGGTAGAGAGCGCGGTATTCCTCGTCCTCTATGACTTTCTCGGCAAGGTCCGCCGTATCCGCCGCCATATTGTCGTGCACGGCGGAGAGCCTGCGGTTCTTTTTGAGATAGTCGAAGTATGCGTTGCGGCACACTTTCAGCAGCCAGAATTTGAAGCTCTCTTTCTCCTCGTCTATGCGGGTGAAAGCCTTGTAGAAAGACTCCGACACGATATCCTCGGCGAGCGCCTCGTCGTGGCACAGCGCCGCCACGTAAAGTTTCGCCTCGTTGTAGTATTTTTTGAAAAGTCTTTCTATCGCTTCGTTTTTCATTCGGTTCCTGCTTTCGATAAATATACGACCCCGCGACGCGTCGGTTACACGAATTTTAACATTTTTTTCGCGCCGTGCAAAGAGTCTGCCGCATTCTTTCGGCGATGCGCTCCGAACGTCCGCCGCCGCAAGCGGCATTTGACGGATACGGAACGCCCGTTAAAGCCCCGCGGGATGAAAAGGGGCGGTTTTTGGCGGTAAATTGTTGATTATTCGACAAAGTAATGATAATATACATATATGTGCGGACGCGCACACGCTTTGCGTACCGCGCATATGCCAGAGTTGGAAACTGCTTGCAGCAGGGAGGTTCTATGAAAGAGCAAGATTACATCGCCATCCTGAAAAAGATGACTTTGGAAGAAAAAGCCGCGCTGTGTTCCGGTCAGTCCTTCTGGACGACGGTGCCCATCGAAAAATACGGCATTCCTTCCGTACGTATGACCGACGGTCCTCACGGCATCCGCAGCGAGAAAGACAGCGTCGGCACCAATATAATGAGGGAGTCTTATCCCGCCACCTGTTTCCCGCCCGCGGTGACTTCCGCGAGCACCTGGGACCCCGACCTTCTCGAAGAGGTCGGAGCCGCAATCGCCGCCGAAGCGAAAGCGCTCGGCGTCACCACCGTGCTCGGACCCGGCGTCAACATCAAGCGCTCTCCCCTGTGCGGCAGGAATTTCGAATATTTTTCCGAAGACCCGTACGTCGCGGGCAGAATGGGCGCGGCGTGGGTGCACGGCGTGCAGAAAAACGGCGTCGGAGTGTCGGTCAAACATTTCTGCGCAAACAACCAGGAACATCTCCGTATGAGCATTGACACCATAGTGGACGAACGTGCTCTGCGCGAAATTTATCTCTCCGCTTTCGAACACATCGTCAAGACGGAACAGCCCTCCACGGTGATGTGCTCCTACAACCGCCTGAACGGCACTTATCTTTCGGACAACAAGCGTATGCTCACCGACGTGCTCCGCGGGGAATGGGGCTTCGGCGGCATTGTCGTCAGCGACTGGGGCGCGGTGAACGACAGGGTAGAAGGCGTCAAGGCGGGTATGGACCTCGAAATGCCCGGCAACCGCGGCGCAAACGACAAAAACATCGTCAAGGCGGTCAAGGAAGGCACGCTTTCCGAAGAAGACCTCGACAAAGTCGCTCTGCGTATGATAAGGTTCGCGTTCGAGTGCAAGGCGCACGAGGACAAGACCGTCAAACCCGATTTCCGCGCGCACGACGCTTTGGCGGCGAAAGTGGCTGCCGGCGGCGCGGTGCTGCTCAAAAACGAAGGCGGCATACTCCCCCTCTCTTCCGCAAAGAAAATCGCGGTCATCGGTGCGCTCGCAAAGACGCCGCGCTTCCAGGGAGCGGGTTCCAGCCTCATCAATCCCACAAAGACCACGTCCTTCCTGCAAGCGCTCGACGCCGTGGGACAGAAGTACGAATACGCCGACGGCTACAAGCTCAAAGGCGACGGTTACAACGCGCGCCTTATGCGCGAAGCGGTCGAAACGGCGAAGGGCAAAGACGCCGTCGTGCTCTTCATCGGGCTTACGCCCGAGTTCGAGTCCGAGGGCTTCGACCGCAAGCATATGAATATGCCCGACGCACACGCTATGCTCGTGCAGGAGATTGCGAAAGTCAACGAGAACGTCATCGTGGTGCTCTCCTGCGGCTCTCCCGTCGCGCTTTCGGAAGTCGAACCCGACGCCAAAGCAATCCTCAACCTCTATCTCGGCGGTCAGGCTTCCGGCAAAGCGGCATACAACCTGCTTTACGGCAAAGTCAATCCTTCCGGCAAACTTGCCGAAACCTTCCCCCTGAACAACGGCGACAACATCGTCGCGCGCTACTTCCCGATGGGACCCAGAAGCGTACAGTACCGTGAAAGCGTTTATGTCGGCTACCGCTACTACGAGGCGGCGGAAAAACCCGTGATGTATCCTTTCGGCTACGGGCTCTCCTACACTTCTTTCGAATACTCCGACATCAGGCTCTCCGCTTCCGACATCGACGAGGGCGAGCCTCTCACCGTCACGTTCAAGGTCAAGAACACGGGCGACCGCGACGGTGCGGAAGTCGCACAGCTTTACGTCGCAGACGTCCAGAGTGCGATTTTCCGTCCGAAAAAGGAACTGAAAGGCTTCAAAAAAGTGTTCCTGAAAGCGGGCGAGGAAAAGGAAGTTTCGCTCACGCTGGACAGCCGCGCGTTCTCTTACTACAACGTGCTCATCAAGAACTGGCACATCGAAAGCGGCGATTTCGACATCCTCGTCGGTGCGTCTTCCGCCGATATACGCCTGAGTGCGACGGTGAACGTCAAATCCGCAAGGCCCGACGCTCCCGTCCCCGATTACCGCACGACGGCGCCCTACTATTACGACCTGACCGAAACCAACGAACAGAAACGCACAATTCCCGTCGAACAGTTCGCGGCGCTGTACGGCGCTTCGGTCGTTGACAACGTGCCTTACGCCAAGGGCGAGTTCGACGTCAACAGCAGCGTAAGCGACGTTTCCGTGTCGGGAGTGGGCAAGTTCCTCTACAACATCATCACTTTCGGCGTCGGCATTATGGCGGGCAATTCCACCAATAGGGAAATGCTGGTGCGTTCCGCGATTGATATGCCGCTGCGCGCTTTTATGGGCTTTACGGGCGGCGTACTCTCTATGGAAAGCGTACAGGGGCTCGTGGATATGTGCAACGGCAAGAAGGGAGGCTTCGGCCGCTTCTGCAAAGGTTTCCGCAAGGACAAGGAGCTGGAATCCTACATCCTCGACGTCAAGAAAAAAGGCTGACGGAACGACCCGCTTATGCGGGTCGTTTTTTTGTCCCTTCTCCGTCCGCGGGACGAAAGGCGGCCGCGAGTCCGGAATCCGCGCCCCGTTTGCACGGGCGGAATCCCCTCTCTCCCCGTAAACTCACAGATGCGGTTTTTATGTAATAATAACCGTTATCCGAAGATAATAACACTACAAAAACGCGCGCGTGTGCGTTTATGTCCCAACACCTCGGAAACATATGAAAATCCGCTCGATTTTTTCTTGACTTGCGGGGTGCAAAGTAGTATATATTTGCGTTAGCGACAATATGTGTATGCGCACGGGCGCGCGTCACACCTCCGGGGAGGAAGCAAAATGGCGAAATTCAGGAAACCGACACCCAAACAGGTTCTTCACGTATCGAGGTTCTATCTCTTTCTGACCATCCTCGCCTTTATACGCGCACTGTCGGCATATGTGTTCATAGTCCCCAACGGGTTTGCCCCGAGCGGAATTACGGGTCTTTCCTCGCTGCTTTACAATATGGTGACCAGGCTCAGCGACAGCGCGACGGTTGTGGCGATATTCGACCCCTCAATCACCGCTTTCGTCCTCAACATCCCGCTGTTCATCGCCGCTTTCGTGGTTCTGGACAGAAAATTCGCCTTCAACACCTTCTTCACCGTCACGGTATATTCCGTCTTTATGGCGGTGTTTTCCATAGTGGAATTTCCGCAGTACACCGCAGGGGACCCCGAAAGCGGATACAACCTGCTCGCCTCTCTCGCGGGCGGCGCTCTCGCGGGCATAAGCCTCGGCTTTATGCTGCGCTACAACACCTCCCTCGGCGGCACGGACGTCATAGGCAAGCTCATTTACGCCAAAAACCCCGTCGCCGACGTGCAATGGCTCATATTTATGTGCGACTGCATCATAGTCATTGCCGCGGGCGGACTCGGCGTCATAGACATCGTTCAGGGCAACGTGACGGACACCAACGTCATCCTCACCCTCGTGCTCTCCCCGATGATTTACTCTTTCATCTCGCAGCTGACGACGTCGCAGGTGGCGGACGTGCTTCAATCGGGCTTCCAGTCATCGTTGGTGTTCAACATCATTTCGGACAAGCACAACGAAATCGCCGAGCACATCACGAGCGAAATGCACCGCGGCGTCACCATTATGGACGGCATAGGCTACTATACGGGAGAGGAACACAAAGTGCTCGTATGCGTGGTGCGCCGCAAACAAATCAACACCGTCAAACGCATCGTGCAGGAATGCGACCCCGCCGCGTTCACTTTCATCACGAAAGCGCGCGAGGTCAAGGGCAACGGCTTTGCACCTCCCGCCGACGCGCAGTACTGAACGGCAGCACGTTCCTTATACGCAAAAACGGAAACCGCCGCAATTTGCGGCGGTTTCATTTAGGTTTTATTTGTCGGTCGCGTCCAAACCCTTCGACGTGAAATCCCCGCAAACACGCCCCTGCCGCGGAGCGCACGCGGGTCAAAGCAATAGCTGCGCCCCGTCCGCTTCGCAAAGTACCCGAAGGTTTTCAGAATTCGTAATCCACGGACACGCTGCTCTCCACAACCGAATGCACGTGTTTTTTCACTACCGAAACGTGATATTCGTTCTTCTGATAATTCGCCATATCCCCGAAACTGTCGAAGGTCACTTCCAGCACCATATCGTAACTGCGCGGGCTGTGCAGCGCGTCTATGCCCGCGGAAAGACTTTTCACTTCGGGCACTCTGCCCACCATCGACTCGAACACTTCCTTTGTTTTCGCCAGCACGTCTGCGTCGGGCTGTGCGAACTTATAACATACGATGTGTTTGACCATATCTTCCTCCGGATTTTTTATTGATTATACCCCGTCCGCTCCCCTTTTTCAACCGTAACGGAACATTTGCCCGTTGCAACGTCGCCCCCTATGGTTTATAATTTCGGAGGAGGAAAATATGCTTGCCTGCACTTACGTTGCGGAAAACGATTTCCGCCTGCTTCAAAAACCGGTCCCCGAACTCGAAGAAGACACGGACGCCATAGTCCGCGTCACTCTGTCAAGCATCTGCACCAGCGACCTGCACATTATGCACGGCAGCGTGCCGCGCGCGGTCAAAGGCGTCACGGTCGGACACGAAGCGGTGGGCGAAGTCGTGCGCACGGGAAAGAAGGTCGCCAAAGTGAAAGCGGGCGACCGTGTGTCCGTGAATGTGGAAACTTTCTGCGGCGAATGCTTTTTCTGCAAGCGCGGCTGGGTGAACAACTGCACTCTCCCCGACGGCGGATGGGCATTGGGATGCCGCATAGACGGGATGCAGGCGGAATACGTCCGCGTCCCGCACGCGGACTGCGGACTGACGGTCATCCCCGACGGCGTCACGGACAGACAGGCTCTGCTCACGGGCGACATACTCGCGACGGGGTTCTGGGCGGCGAAAATAGCGGACATAGAAGAGGGGGCGGACGTGCTCGTCGCAGGCGCGGGTCCGACAGGGATATGCAGTATGCTCTGCGCTCGGCTGAAAAATCCGAAACGCATCTTTATCTGCGATATTGACGACGTCAGACTGCGTTTCGTGCAACAACATTATCCTTTCGCGATTCCGCTCCGTTCCTCGGAAGTCCTCGGCGTATTGCGTGACGTATGCCCTCACGGAGGAGCGGACAGCGTGATAGAGGCGGCGGGCACTCCCGCGTCTTTCCGTCTTGCGTGGGAGGCGGCGCGTCCCAACGCGACCGTCGCAATCGTCGCAATGTACGACGGCGCGCAGACCCTGCCACTGCCCGAAATGTACGGCAAAAACCTGACGTTCAGAACGGGCGGAGTGGACGGCTGCGACGCGGAAGAGATACTCTCTCTCATCGCGGCGGGAAAGCTGGACTCTTCCGCTCTCATCACACACACATTCCCTCTCGCGGACGCCGCGGCGGCATACGAACTGTTTGCCTCAAAACGCGACGGCGTGATGAAAGTGGCACTTGACTGCACCGCCCGCTGACAAGGAGGAAAATACCGTGGCACTTTCCGTCAACAGCAAAATTCGCGAACTTCTGGAAAACCCCGCGCTCGTCGCGCTCATAGACAGACTCGTGCCGGGGCTCACTTCTCATCCGCTCATCGGCGTGGCGAAGAATTTCACGCTCGCAAAATGCGCCAAACTTCTGCCCGACGTGCTCACTCCCGAAGTGATGGAAAAAATCCTCGACGCTCTCGCAAGCGTCGCCGGAAGTGCGGCTGAAACGGACGTCGCTTCCGCGCCGCCTGCCGCGCGCGTGTACGACTTCGACGAGATAATCGGGCGCGAGGGGACGAATTCCGTCAAATACGACGCCGCCCCCGTGCTCAATCCCCTGCTTCCCGCGGATTTTGTCCCGATGTGGATTGCGGATATGGATTTCGCCGTTGCCGAACCCATACGCGAAGCGATGAAAGCCAGGATAGACAGAAAGATACTCGGATACAGTATGCCGCTCTCCGCGGACTACTATATAGCCGTGATGGATTATCTGGAAAGACACCACGGACACAAACTCGACTTTGACGAAATCGTGTTCAGTTCCGGCGTCATAACGGCAATGAAAGCCGCCGTGCAGCGCTTTACGGCGGAAGGCGACGGCGTAATCATAAATACGCCGTCGTATATGCCGTTCGACGCAAGCGTGAAACAGTTCGGGCGCACGCCGCTTTATTCCCCGCTCGTCAACACCGACGGATATTTCACCTTCGATTACGCCGACATCGAGCGCAAGGCGAAAGACCCGCGCACGAAGATGTTTTTCCTGTGCAATCCCCACAATCCGACGGGACGCGTATGGCGGGAAGACGAACTGCGCCGCGTTGCACAAATATGCTTCGACAACGGAGTCTTCGTGTTTTCGGACGAAATACACTGCGACATCACCCGCGCAGGACAAAAGCACATCCCTCTCGCGGTGCTCTATCCCGAACGCAAGGATATTCTCACCGCCACCGCCCCCAGCAAAACCTTCAACCTTGCCGGCAACCAGTTGGCAAACCTTCTGTTCCACGACAAGGAACTTGCGCAGGAATGGCGTATGGCGCGCTACTGCGGCGAGCCGAATCCCCTGTCGCTGGACGCCTGCGTCGCCGCATATACGCTTTGCGACGACTGGCTGGAACAGATGAACGCCTACGTCGACGAAAATTTCCGCTATATGCAGCGCTATCTCGCAGCTCACCTTCCGCAGGCAAAGTTCCGCATCCCGGAGGGGACCTATCTCGCCTGGACGGATTTGCGCGCGCTCGGTCTTTCGGACGCAGAACTCAAAGACAGAATATCCCGCGCGGGGCTTTTCCTGGAATACGCCGACGACTTCGTCCGCGACGGCGACGGTTTCGTACGGATGAACCTTGCCTGCCCGCGCTCCGTCCTCTCGCGTGCGCTGAAAATGTTCTGCGAAACTCTCGGCGGCACTTCCGAGGAGCTTTGGACGCCGCCCTCGGATTCCGCGCCGCGGTCAGCTGGCGTCGACGGCACACCCGCTGACGTCGTTGCAAAACCGTCCGTCAAAGAAGGGCGCCGAGGGTTTGCCGCTCTCTTCCGCAAAAAATAAAGGCATTTCCGAAAATGTCGGTTTTGCTGCAAAAGCAAGTTTAATATGAAATTTCGACATAATAAAACCCTATTTAATGTGACGATGAAAATCGGACTTGCCTTTGCCTTCTGAAACGAGAAAATTTTCAGGAGGTCTAAAATGAAATACGAAACAATCAATCCCGACACTTGGAAAAGGCGGGAACTTTTCAGATATTACATCGACAATCTGCGCAACGTAATGAGTCTGACGGCAGATACGGACGTCACGCGGCTGGTAGGATTTGTCCGCGCGCACGGGCTGAAATTCTACCCCGCAATGATATGGGTCGTGTCGAAGGCGGTCAACTTGCGCGAAGAATTCAGATACGGCTGGGACGGGGACGGCAACCCGATACGTTGGGATTTCGTGTCCCCTTACTATGCCGATTTTCACAAGGAGGACGAGTGTTGCGTCAAGCTGGTGACGGAATACTCCGACGACCTGTACGACTTCCACGCGCGTTTTATCGCAGACAGAGAAAACCATCGAAATCTTCGGGGCTTCGCGGCGGAAAACATACCGCCCAACACTTTCGACGTATCCTGTCTTCCGTGGATAAAGTACAAGAGTTTCGACATCCACGTTTTCGACGAGGGCAAATATCTCGCGCCCGTCGTGACGTGGGGCAAGTACGAAACGTCGGACGGCAAAACGCTTCTGCCTTTGTCAATGAACATACACCACGCCGTCGCGGACGGCTGGCACCTGTCGCGTTTCTTCTCGGACGTGCAGGACATAATCGACGCTCTGTAACCGGCTAATCCATACGGGAAATCTGAAGCATCAAGCAAAAGCGCGCGGAGAATTTCCGCGCGCTTTTGATGCGCAAATTGTCAAGCGCATTTCATTACGAGTAGACTATTACGGCGTTGCACTTATTATTCCAAGTGCTGCTCCATCCGACAGGAAGCTCGCCTTCCGCAAAAGGAACGGTTATTGTGAGCAGTTCCGCACAGTTGTAGAATATTCCCGTCCCGACGGTTTCGAGCGAATCCGGCAACGTCACTTCTTTAAGCGGTGCCTCCCAAAATGCAAAATTGTTGATGTATTTCAATCCGTCCGCGAAAGTTATAGACGTAACGCTGCTCTTCGCAAACGCATACTCTGCTATCCCGACGGTGTCGTCTTGAAGCACAACATCCGTCACTCCGTCATCCGCGCTAATTGCCCATCCGCAATAATAATTGACTCCGTCCACGTTGTCGAAAGCGATGTCGGTTCCGGAAAGTGCGGATTGGCCGAGGAAAGTGAGACTGTCGGGAATGTTGATTTCTTTAAGGGCGACACATTCGTTGAACGCATATGCGGAAATCCCGGTTACTGCATTTGTCAACTCTACTTCTGTCAACGACATGCACTTCCTGAAAGCATAGCTGCCAATTGTAACAGTTCCTTCGGCGGGGAATATTACACAGTCGAGTTCGGTTAAGTTATAGAACAGATATGTCGGCATCGTTTCTACCGTGCTGCCTATAACTACGGTCTTGATTTGCGGGCATGCATAAAACGGCGTGTTAGAGTAACTTGCCTGTTCGTCTTGGTTAAGATGTAAGGCATTCGCCGCATTATAATTTACTTTTGTGAGCGAGGCACAGCCTCGGAACGGCAAAAAAACCATCGTTTCGACCGTTGAAGGAATGGTGATTTCGGTAATCGAGACATTATAGAAAGCATACTCGCCGATGTAAACAACGCCCTCCGGCAGCACATAAGATGTTGCTGCACCCTCGCCCGACACATAGTCGGGGTCAGTTGACACAAGGCGCACGCAATTATAGAATGCACGATCCCCTATTTTTTCGAGCTTGTTTCCGCCGTATACCGTTTTTTCAAGCATCACACAGTCGCTGAAAGCGTAATAGCCTATTTCGCGCAATCCTTCGCCGAATTCGACAACCTGAAGCGACCGACATTTGGCGAAGGCATACTGCCCTATATTTTCTACGCTGTCGGGAAGAGTCAGGGATTTAAGCTCGGAATTGCGGAACGCATACGCGCCGACGGTCACAAGCGACGCCGAGCGCGACATATCAATGCCGTCATTCAACGGCACACCGTCGAAAGCGCGTTCCCCTATTGCAGTGACAGCCGAACCGAATGTCACGGATGTATATTGCGTGCCGATGAAGGCTTCCTCCCCTATGGTTTCGAGAGTATCCGGCAGCACAAGTTCCCCAGTTAATGAAGCGCAATTTCTGAATGCCGCATCGCCGATGCTCACAATTCCCTCCCCCAGTTCGAGATAAATGAGAGACGATGCAGTTTGCGATGTATGCCCCAATAAATTTGCAGGAATGGCAAGATTGTCGCCGCCCTTGAATATAAGCCGTTGCAACGAACTGCTGAGTGCGTTATCGGCAATTTCGGCAAGCGAAGCAGGCAATACCAACTCTTTAAGGTTCGCGCTTAAAGCTCGCTCGAATATCTTTTTGATTTGCCCTTCAATGGAAATGCTTTCCAATTGCGACCCGGAGAAACAATTGTCCGGGATATCGGCATCGGTTTTCCAAACAACCGATTTGATTCCGCTACTTTGGAATGCACTCGAACCGACGCTTTCGACAGAGGCCGGAATAACAAGCGACTCAATGTCTCCGGTAAATCTGAACGCGGCTTCGCCGATGGATTTCAATGTAGAAGGCAAAGATACGGAAGCAAGATTGCGGTATCTGTCAAAGGCATTCTCGCCGATTGCCGTAACGCCATCGGGTATAACGATTTTTTTGAGACCGCTGTCAGAATCGTTTATAATATTGCGGTTGTTGATTGCACTCAACGCATAGGACTTCCCACCGTACTCATACTTTGAAGACGGCGCAAATTCCTCGGGGAGCGTATTGTCGACATCTTCAATCACGGCAGTCAAAGATACGGGGTCTAGACAATACAACGCGCCGTCGTCGCGGACATATATTTTACCGTCTTCGCCGACCGAATTGTCGGGGTAACCGTAAACCACAACACCTTCGCCGTCGCACATATTGTCCGCATAACCTTCGGGACGCGATTCCGCCTCACAATATACAATAATATAATTTGCGGCGATTATGGCTTTGCTGTCCACAACAAGAACGGTTTCGGGAATGATTACGGCGGTTACTCTCGGCCATGTGATTGCAGACGAAAAGATTCTGGTTACTCCGCTCGGCACAACATAAGTCTCTTGCTCTGTCGAAACGTTGGCAGTGTATAAAACGCCGTCTATGATGAGATTGTCAAACTCATCAAGCAGCGCAGTCCTTAAAAACGCATTGGCTCCAATCGTTGCAATATTTGCAGGCATATTGAAGTTTGCCAACAAAAAGTCAAAGACAAATGCCTGCTCGCCAATCGTTTCTACACTGTCGGGCAAAACAACTTCTGTCAGAACATTCTGATACGAGAAAGCATAATCGCCAATGGATTTTAATTGTGTTGCGTTGGAAAGGTCAACCACCCCTATATCAAAACGAGCACCTTGCGACGCATCACCCTTGGACCTGAATACATTGTCGCCTATAATCTGCAATGACGACCCTTCTTCGACGGAGAGACTTCCGACGCTTGCATCTAAATAATATTCATACGTAAAATCGTTCCCGCTAAAATACATACTGTAATGCGACAAAGCATATACGGGCGTATCGAGCGAAACAAGTTCGGCAGGCAAAACCAAACTGTCCGCCGAATATCTTTCAGGCACATACAGCAATTCGGAATAATCCTTCGAATAAAGCAAGCCGTCCTTTGCGGCTATATATGGATTGGCTTCGCTCACGGTTATATATTGCAATACAGACGTCGCGCCCGGGACAAATTCTTCATATTCGTCGTAATATATTCCGAGCAGCATCGCGAGCGCGGTGTCGCGCGAAATCCCTGCGCCGAAGTGTATACTCTCGGCCTTATTCAAACTGATTGTCAATCCGCCCCAATATTCGTCCTCTCTTATCGACGTCACGTTATCGGGGATTACAACCTCCGTCAAATTCCCTATATTTCCGACTATCTCGGTGCCATCGGCGGTCAGCACCAATCCGTCCGCCATTTTCACATAGGGATTATTCGCCGAAATTACGATTTCTGTTAAAGCGGACAATGAGCACAACTCTCTGAACGCTTCGGCAGGCATCCCGGCGCCGATTTCGATACGAGTAAAATTCGGACTGCTAAAAACCCAGGATGTCAAAAGTTCGCTGCCGAGTTCACCGCCGCTCGTTACACTGTCGGGAATAACCAATGACGTAACGTTGGGGAACTTGACATTCTTCGAGTTAAACATCCCGCGGCTGACTTCCGTCGTACCGTCCAATATGCGCAATTCGCCCATCATATTGTCGGCAACCGCAATTATTTCGTTCGTCTCCTTGTCGTAAAGCACGTTAGTCAACGTGAACATACTGCTGTTTTCTTCGCTGCAAGTCAGAGCCGCAAGGTCATCCATATCCTTGAAAAATGACGACGCAAGGAGATTGACTCTTTTACCCAACGACAACGACGTCATATTTTCACACTCAGCAAACGCATCGTCCGCCAGCACCCCGACGCTGTCGGGGATATTCATTTCGGACATTGCGCCGCCGTAAAATGCTCCGCCCATAATCGTTGTCACGTCGGACGGAATCACAACCGTATCGTTAACATTGCCGCGCATTGAGTTCTGGGCGATAATTTTCACTCCTTCCGGCACCGCTGTTGCGGTTTTGAGCGAACCTATAAGCGTCGCGCTCTCAATCTCTAACAAACAACCGTTCTCGACACGGTAATACGGATTGCCTTCGGCAACCGTAATACTTTCAAGTGTCAACGGAAAATCATAATAATTCGCTCCCGCACTGACTGAGAAACCGATTATATCAATTTGTTTTACCGTTGAGGGATAACTTACGGCTTTCAGCGAGCCTTTGTCACGAGGCAATACGTTGCTCTCAATATATTCCACCCCCTCAGGGAAAACTATACTTTCGACTTTTGCCAAAGCGCGCAGCGCACCGAAAGCGATTGTCTGAGTCCCGTTCAAAATATTTATAGCCGTTATTTCCTCATTATCGGTAGCAGGATAATTATCGGAAAGAGCTTCTTCGGTGCCGAGCAGTATGTTTCCCCAATAGAATAATCCGTCCTCTGCTTTTTGCAGCTGATTTATCATCAAGGGGGAATCGGCGAATATGTCGCTGTAAATATACCTGACATCCGTGGGACAGCTCACTTCGGCAAGCGATTCGCATCCTTTGAATATATCAAACGACAATTGATTTATTGCATCGGGCAACTCGACTTTGACAAGAGCGGAACATCCTGCAAATGCATTATTCAAAATAATGTTTATATTGTCATGCAGATGGACCTCTTTGAGAGCAATACAATTCTCGAAACCGAATGCCTCGATTGCTTTTACGCTCTTTCCCGCATAGACTGACGGCACGGATATCCTTTCCACCGTTGCACGCACGGCGGGATTTATTGCCACGGAATAGTAATCACCGGAAGGATAATAAGTGAAAGAGAAATTGTCGGTATCTATCGGTTCACTCCATTTTGCATAGAACGTGACGTCGCCTTCCAGTGTATAGGGCACCTCGACCGGGACCGTACACTCCTCATCCAGATACCAACCGAGGAAGTTATAAGTCTTTCCGTCTTCGTCATAGCGTTGTGCAACGGGGAATTCGTAAAGCACTCTGCCCTGCGAATGAGAAAGGGGCTGTATCGGAGTGCCGCCCCTTACGTTATAAGTTATAACCGACGCAGTTTTTACCCATTTTGGAGTAAGTTCACGCTCAAACAGCCTGTTTTTGTCATACTCAAAGCTCCAACGATAATCATCCACAGAAGTTATGCTGTGCCAGAACCACCCGTCAAATGTATAACCCATCATAAGGATATTTTCGGGGCGCGTTACCTTGCCGTTGTATTCTACGCTCTGCTCCGTCAGTATTTCATTATCAAAACCTTTTCTGAACACCACGGTCGTGTCAGATTGTTTCTCCCACCGCAAATAGACGTGATTGCTTTCCCCGGATAGCAAGAAAGGTATCTGATACACGTTTTCAGCTGAAAAATCAAGCGACTTGTAATATCCCGTGCAAGCGTATCCCACACGGTAAGGCTGACCATAACCGATACTTTCGAAAGGATAATCGTTATTGTCCGAAAGTATCACGCCGAGTTTCTGCCCCATAATACCGTACATGACCGTATTTTCCTCTCCGTTTTCGGGATGTACGGTAAGACTCGCATAAGTATCTTCGGCAGTGACCTCCGTATACACCGCATACAGCGTCAGCTCGTCGCGGTCTTTGACTTCGACAGGGAATAACACCGCGTCGTGATGAGGATTAATCCCGGTCGAATTGATATTATAAGAATATTGGGCATTCCAGAAACTGAATTTCAGGGTATGTTCTACGTTGTCTGCATCCCTGTATGTAATATCCGGGGGATTGTCAGGCTGTTCAAGCACAGTTCCCTTATCCACGGTAATCGACGGCATCACGGCTTCGCCGAAATCCAACGGCAAGTCGCTCTTATATTCTTCCGCCAACAAAAAATTGACGGTCGTCTGCCCTTCCGCTATCCATCTGGCATAAAAATTAACATTATGCGTCAATTCGTACGGGAATTGGGCTTTGTATTGCAGATTTGCGTCCAAATACCATCCGCCGAAATCATATCCTTCTCGCGACGGTTCGGCAGGCTCCTCAAGTTCTGCACCGTAAGAGTATGTTTCAAAAGGTATAATCGGATAGCCGCCGTCTGAATCAAACTGCACGTAAACATAATGCGGAGTCCATTTTGCATAAAGTTTTATATCGGACGTGACAGGCGCTGAAAAATCGTATTCATTGCCGGCAGTGCACGCGGCATCTTTATACCACCCGACAAAATCCGCATCGGCTTTTGTCGGGTCGGGTGACGGCTTTGGCACCGTTTTACCACTCTCCACCTCAACCGCATTTACCGGCGAACCTCCTTGCGAATCGAAAGTCACGGTATAATATGTAGCACTTGTGCCGTCGTCTTGCTTGCCGCTTTCCGAGTCGCAGGCGGCGAGAATACCGACGCTTAGGGCAAGACAACACAAAATTGTCAATAACAAAAACAATTTCTTTTTCATTTCTTTTCCCTCACCAAATACAAATTGCCAACTGCACCGAATAAGATATTCGATGCAAACTTATAGCCAGTTTTAATTATATATCGCTTATCATTTTCTGTCAACATTCATTTTCGAAGCTAAATATACATCTTCAAATTGCCCCATTATCCATAACAAAAGGACCGACGTTTACGCGCTCCTTTGTGACGGCAAGTTGTCGCCTTTGCACGGACATTGAGTTTCAGATGAAGTGCGACGCCTAAGTAACCCACGGCAAAAAATAATACGAACCCATTTCTAGAGTTCGTATTATTCCCTGATGGCGGAGGCGGAGGGATTCGTAAGGAGCGCCTGCCGCGACGGAACAGCGGAGAGCCGCGTGTTAATCTGCGTACGGCGTCACGCATAGCGGCGAACCGCGTCAGCCTCGGGTTCTGAATCGCTCCGCTCGTGCTATGGAAAATCCCACTCGCCGAGTGGGATTTTTCTGGCGGAGGCGGAGGGATTCGAACCCCCGTGGCGTTGCCGCCAAATGGTTTTCAAGACCACCTCGTTATGACCGCTTCGATACGCCTCCGTGATTTGCGCGCATAATGGATTATAGTTTAACGGCGTTAGGTTGTCAACCCGACGGGTCTAACTGCAACAGTATGCCGCCGAAACAAAACGCACGCCGCGGCATTTGCCGCGGCGCAACCTTTTCCTCTACACTTCTTAGCAGTGCAGAAGCGTTGTATCCACCGTTCGGGGACATCCGCCGCCGCGCCGTGCGCCGCAAACGGAACACTTCCCGCACTGCCCTGCCGTAACGCTTATTTTTTGAGTTCGGCGAGGAATTCCTCGATTTTGTCGAGAGCGGTCTTGATGGCTTCGACGGAATAGGCATAGGAAATGCGGATGAAATCCTTGCCGCTCTCACCGAACGCTCCGCCGGGGACGACTGCCACGTTTTTGGCTTCGAGCAGCGCATATGCAAACTCTTCGCCGTCCATACCCGTGGACTTCACGCAGGGGAACGCATAGAAAGCGCCTCTCGGCTCGAAGCAGGTGAGCCCCATGGCGTTGAGTCTGTCAACGAGGTATCTTCTTCTTTCGTCGTACTTGGAGCGCATTTCTCTGACTTCCGCAAAATCGTCCGCGAAAGAGGTTTCGAGCGCGGCGAGCGCGGTATACTGCGCTGCGGTGGGCGCGCACATTATGCCGTACTGATGGATTTTGTAAACGACGTCGATGATGGGTTTCGGCGCGCAGATGTAACCGAGACGCCAGCCCGTCATAGCGAACGCTTTGGAGAACCCGCTGAGCACTATGGTGCGCTCTCTCATATTCCCGATGGAAGAAATCGAGCAGAATTTCAGCCCGTTGTAAACCAGCTCGCCGTAAATTTCGTCGGAGAAAACTATAAGGTTGTTCTCTTCGATGACGGGAACGAGGGCTTCGAGGTCCGCTTTCTCCATTACGCCGCCCGTGGGATTGTTGGGGAAGGCGATGAGGATGGCTTTCGTCCTGGGGGTGATTGCCTTTTTCACTTCCTCGACATTGAGCTTGAACTCGTCCTCGATGTAGCACTTGACGCTGACGGGAGTCGCGCCGGTGAGAGAAACCAGCGGCGCATAGCACACGAAGCAGGGTTCGGGGATGAGCACTTCGTCGCCGGGAGCGCAAACTGCCCTGAAGGCGGCGTCGATACCCTCGGACGCGCCGACGGTAATGATTATCTCACTGGCGGGGTCGTAATGCACGCCGATAAACCCGTCGAGATACTTGCTTATCGCCTTACGCAGCTCCATAAGACCCGCATTGGCGGTATACTGCGTCTTGCCCTGCAATATGCTGTCTATACCCGCCTGGCTGAACGCCTTGGGGGTGATGAAGTCGGGCTCGCCCACGCCGAGAGAGATGCAATCCTTGCGGGTCGCGGCAATCTCGAAGAACTTTCTTATGCCGGAGGGCTTCATATCTCTTGCTACGGGATTGAGAACTTTTGCGTAATCTATCATAATTCACCTCTTACCGTTTATGAAAAAATTTTAGCACGGAATGATTTACTTTTCAACTATTTTTTCATTTTCCCGACATATAAATAAAAAGCGGCGGTCAAAGTGCTGACGTACGTCGGAACGGAACGCGCCGAAAATCCGCACCCGCGGCGGACTGACACGGCAAGCCCGCATAAGCGCGGCGGAGACGGATAGAAAACGTGCCCTGCGGCACAATAAAAGCGACGTCGGATTGTCCCGCGCTTGAACTCGCCGCGGCGACGTGGTAATATATATACGTCAAGAGGTGTAATATGAGAAAAATGATTTCCATTATAGGCGACAGCAAAATCGACGAAGGCGGACTGAAATACCGTATGGCGTTCGAAACGGGCAAGGCGCTTGTCGACAACGGTTACCGCGTGGCTTCGGGCGGACTCGGCGGCGTGATGGAAGCCGCATTCCTCGGAGCGAAGTCCTCAAAGTTTTACACAGAGGGCGACACCGTCGCGATACTCCCTATGTTTGACCGTACCCTTGCAAGCGACGCGGCGGACATCGTCGTTGCGACGGGGCTGGACATCTACCGCAACGTCATAGTGGCGAACTCCGACGCCGTAATCGCAATAGGCGGCGGCGCGGGCACCCTTTCGGAAATGACGAATGCGTGGCCGCTCAAAAGACTTATGATAGCTTTCTCCAATGTGGACGGATGGAGCGCAAAGGTCGCCGACACGCGGCTGGACCACCGCATCCGCTATCCCGAAATCGAAGAGGACAGGATTTTCGGCGTGACTTCCGCAGACGAAGCGATGGCAGTGCTGGAAAAGTATCTCAACCTCTACACAGGCACTCATTCGGGAATAAAACGCGGCGACTGAAAGAAAGGACGAGCAACAAAAAGAGCGGTTCAACCGCTCTTTTTTCATAATAAAAACGTTATTGCGTCATTATGACGGATTTTCGTCCGCACGCCGCAGTATCAAAGCAAAGTTTCTTCTTCACCGTCGGAGGGGGCAAAGTTGCTGTCCGTACCGCTCTTGTGCGGAGCACCTTTGTCGCCGTTTTCCTCCGCAAGCCTTGCGGCGATGAGTTCGAGCATTTCGTTGGTTTTCAGACTCTGCTTGCCCGCAAAGCGCAGATAGCCGTCAACGGGCGCGCCCGCCTTTTCTCTGTAAAAGGATTCGAACAGCGCCTTGTTGAGTTTCTCGCGCGATTTCCTTGCCTCTATCAGTTCTTCGAGCACGAAAATGAGCCAGCGTGTGATAAACCACCATATCGCCGCCCCCAGACAGCCGCCAATCATATAAATGAAGAAAGCCCACACGGCTGCGCCCGCGTCCTGCTCTCCCAACGCGACGGCCTGAATGACCGCGCTGATAAATACCAGCAGGACAATAATCACGGTCAGCGCGGTAAACAGCTTCCTCGCGGTCGAACACCACTTTTCCGAATTCATAACAATCCTCCCTTTCCGCACTCCGCAAAGAATGCGTTTATTGATAAGTATATGATAACGTATGTTATAAGCCGTGTCAATATCAATATTTTTCTTTCGTTCGGAATATAAATGCTTTCCTGCGGGATTGCCGCGCTTTATCCGCTTGCGGAGGGACGCTCCACGCTCTCCTTCCTCCGCGGCGCCGAAAACCGTCCGCCGTTTTCAGAAAGGCAGCGCCCGAGCGCGGAACCGTCCGCCCCGCACGCCCCGCGGCACGGGCACAAAACGCCTCGTCAGGTGACGGAAAAGGATAAAAAACAAAGTAAAACAAACGAAAACTCCGCCCGTCGGGCGGAGTTTTGATAAAATGCGTCTCAATGTCCGCTTACTTTATCTTGTTCATCGCAACGTCGTATGCCGCCGCGGTCGCGTTCGCTATTCTGCCGACCTTTTCGGCGTCGCCGACCACAAACAGGTTCTTGACTTTGCCTTCCAGCTCCTTGGCAAGTTTGTTGACGGGACGCGCTCCGAGAGAAAGCACGACGGCGTCTGCGTCCACTCTGCTCTGCGCCTTTGTCTTCACGTTTTCCACAAGCGCGCCTTTTTCGTCTATGGCAACGAGCTTTGTGGACAGCAGGAACTTCGCCCCCGCCTTTTCGAGTTTGGGCATTGCGTCGTCGAGGTGCTGGAACCAGGTGCCGGGAGCAACGGTGTCGGCCATTTCGACAAAGGTCAGCTTGTTGCCGCCTTCCGCAAGCAGTTCGCCCGTTTCGAGCCCCGTCATACCCGTGCCTATGAGCGCGACTTTTTTGCCTTCGAGTTTTACGGAACCGTCGAGTATCTGGGTGGTGGTGAATACATTCGCGCCGTCCGCGCCCTTTATGGATTTGGGACGCACGGCAACAGCGCCCGTCGCGACTATGACCGCGCAGGGATTGAGCGCCGTAACGTTCCCGACCGTGGCTTCCGTGCCGAGACGGATGTCCGCGCCGTAAAGCCTAGCGTTGGTTTCGAGGTCCTGCGAACACCAGCCTATCTTTTCTTTCTTGGGTCCTTTGTCGGCGAGATTTATCTGCCCGCCGCACTCGTTTTCTTTCTCGAACACCACGGGTTTGAAACCGCGTCTGCCGAGTATCTCCGCCGCCGTAAGCCCCGCGACGCCCGCGCCGATTATCGCCACCGTTCTTCCGCCGCCGTCCTTGGGCAGGTTGGCAAATCTCTTTTCTTCGCCGAGAGTGGGATTGACCGAGCAGCAGCCGTGTTCGCCGACATAGGCGTGCTCCATCATACTCTCGATGCAGTAAAGACAGTTGATGCAGCGTTTGATTTCGTTCGCTCTGCCCGACTTCGCTTTCTCCGCCCAATGCGGGTCGGCGATGTGGGGTCTGCCGAGGGAAACGAAATCCTGAATGCCGCGCTCCAGCTGCTCTTCCGCCTGTTCGGGCGAACGTATGACGTTGGCGGCGAGGACGGGAATGGTCTTGACCTCTTTCTTGACCGCTTCCGCCATATAAGCGCGCCAGCCGCAGTCGAACGAAGTGGGTTCGAGCCAATAATTGTAGGTGTCGTAGGCGGCGGAGGAAACGTCAATCGCGTCCACGCCCATATCCTCGAACGCCTTTGCGTATTTCACGCCCGTGGCAAGGTCGTAGCCTTTGCCGGGTTTGCCTATCTCGGCATAGCACTCGTCGACGGTAAGACGGATGACAACGGGATAATCCTTGCCGCACTTTTCGCGGATGCCCTCGATGATTTCCTTGATGAAGCGCATCCTGTTCTCGAAACTGCCGCCGTACTCGTCCGTGCGGGTGTTGGTGTTGGGGCTGAGGAACTGCTGCAACAGATAACCGTGCGCCGCGTGCAGCTCCACGCCGTCCACGCCCGCCGCCTTGCATCTGACCGCCGCGTCCACGAACTGGCGGATGAGCTTCTTTATCTCGCGGTGGGAAAACGCCCTGACGTGACCGCCCGACACCTTGCTGGGCTCGCATTTGGAAGGACCGGGCGACGCGAAGACCAGCCCTTTGTCCACCATTTTGCGGCCTATGCCCGGCGCGATTTTGTAGACAAGTTTGGGGAAGGATTTGCAGACCTTGCTGCACATATTGGTGAGCGGCACCATATGTATCATAATGCCGATGTTCTGTCTGCCGGGGTGATGCAGCTGCACGAAAAGTTTTGCGCCGTGGCGGTGTATTCTGTCGGCAAACTCACGCATCGGCTCTATGTGATAATCGTGGGACATTGCCAGCTGATTGAACGCCGCCGCACCGTGGTCGTCGTTGACGCGGGTGATTTCGGTGATGATAAGCCCCGTGCCGCCCTTTGCGCGCTCCTCGTAATAATCCATAAGCATTTCCGTGGGTTTCCCGGAAGGCTCGCCGAAGCCCATCATCATAGGGGGCATAACTATACGGTTCTTGATTTCGCAGCTGCCTATCTTCATAGGCGAAAACAGCATTTTGTATTCCATCATATTCTCCCTTAACTCCGTCCGCGAAGCTCAATGAGCACAAGACGTAATGTTTATCGTTAAAAAACGCGCGTTAAACTCACTTTACGCGCTTATAGTTGCCCGTCAGCGCGGCGAGTTGCATTTCGAAAGGCATATCGCCTTTGTGCAGTCCTCCGGGCAGCACCGTCTCGATGAGCTCGATGACGGTGTCGTCCTCGCTTTTGCCGACGTATGCGTATCTGACCTTTGCGCCCGCACTCTCGAACGAAGCGGCTTGCAGCACTTTGAGCCCTTCTTCCTCGACGTGCGCTATCGCCGCGTCAAGGTCCTTGACGTTGTATTCGATGTGGTGAATCATCTCTCCGTGGTTGCGCAGAAAAGTCGTATAAATGTTTTCGTCGCCCTGCGGATAAATGAGTTCTATCGCCGTGTGCCCTTTCCCGCCGAAATAAAGAGTCACGTTGCAGTTGCGCTTCTCTCCGCGATAAGTCATATCGAGAGGGGTGTCGTAAGCGAGTTCGTACCACTTGTCAATGCCGAAAAGGCGGGAATAATGCTCTTTCGCCGCCTGCAAATCCCTGACGACTATGCCGACGTGACCTATTTTGCCGAATTTCATATTGCTCTCCTTGTCCCGCGGCGCGCCCGCGCCTTCCGCGCGCGCGTCACATATCGTTTAACAGTTTACCATATCGCCGCCCGCAAGTCAACGGCGGAAACGGGCGCGGGAACAGCTTTCAGCGGAATTCGCGCTCCGCAAGCGGCTCCCCGCATCGGCACACGACGGATTTACGCCGCGCCTTATGCAAAACGCCCCGTCCTTTGCGGAACGGGGCGCATTAGTTTTACCAGGCCATACTGTCGTCGAAATCGACGAGAGTGGGGTCGACGGGTTTTTCCTGCAACACGGAAGTCATATACTTGTTCACCTGCTCGCGCATATCGCGGCGGGAGATTGTGCGGCAGTCCATCAGGTCCTGCTGCACCCATATGAACTTAACGTTGTGTTCGCGCGCCTGGTCGTCGAACACACCGTTGAGCCCCGCCATTCCCTTGCAGGAAATCTGGTCGTACATTATGACCATATCCGCGTTGTACTCCTCGACTATGCGCCACAGTTCGTCCACGACGTTGCGGTAGCCGCCCTTGGTATGCTTGCGCATCGTCACGCGCTGATAGGTCTTGGCGAGGTCGTGCAGGGACTCTTCCTTGTCCTCGGTGTCGAACATCAGATAGGAAATCATCGTTTCCATATCCATAACGACGTTGATGCCCCAGCAGTTTTCCAGCCACGCGGCAAAGTTGGTGTAGTAGTTTGCGGGGCAGGACCAGACGATGGCGCGGTGACGCATTTCTTTGGACACGGGGGTCTTTTTCTCGTAGGCTTTGAGCATAATCTTGTTGACCTTTTTGTCCACCTTGCCGAAGCGCTTGTCGAAGCCGCCGCTGAGGTGGAAGTAATAAAGCCTGTAAAGCCAGAAATTCGCGCCCGTGAGCTGGGGATACTTTGTCTTGTTAATCTCCCATTTCTGGAGTTCATACTCCGTTTCTTTGTTGTAAACCTTCATTGCGGCGAAATACGCGTCCCAATCGAACTTTTCGCCCGTCTGCTCTTCTATGAACTTTATGCAGCCCTTTATCTCTTCCAGAGCGTACTCCTGCACCTCTTCTTCGGTGTATCTGAGCGGAATGTTGAGGCAGTACGAAGGCAGTCTGAAACGCCTTTCCTGGAAGGACGTCGTCATTATGCTGCCGTCGCAGGGCATATTGCAGGTGATGAAGCATTTGCCGAACTTCGGGAAGTCGTCGCATATCGCGACGCCCGCCTCGCCCGACGGCAGCGGACAGACGTCCGCGGGCACGCCGTAGTTCTCCACCACGTCGAGATACGGAGGAACTATCTGCTGGTCGACCATCGAGGACAAGAAGATGGGCATCGTCTGCACGGGGATGCCGATGAGGTTCGGGAAGCCCGCCATTATCTCCATCGGGATGAGCTCGTCCATACACACTATCCTGTCCGACAGCTTGTTGGGACCGTGCAGTTTTTCGTCCGCGCGGAAGCTCGTGCCTATGATGACCGTCGCGTGTTTGACAATCATATTGAAATGGAGATGCGCCATTCTGAGCTGCGGTCCCCTGAGCCCCTGCAAATGCCTGTCGACAAATGCGGGCACGGTGAGATAAGAGCTCATCCATCTGTATCTCCACAAACCTTTCACTACGGAAACGGGCTGTCTGAACACGAATTTCAGGATGTCTTTCCAGTTGACGAGCCACCTGTAAAAGTCGTACATCGTGTCCCTGAACCCGCGCCACTCTCTGTGTTTGAGCACCGCGTCCTTGTCGCGGTAAAGTTTTCCGAGTCCTGCCATTATTTCTTCCCCTTCTGAATTCTCTTGATTTCCAGGCTTTCCACGAATGCCTGAACTCGCGTGCGCAGCTGCCCCGACCCGCTTGCGGTATACTGCCTGTCTATGGAAACCGCGGGTATGTTGTAGTCGCTCTGCATTATGTGGCTCGCGAGCGCGCGCTCATAGCCCCAGTATTCGCAGAATTTGAGCTGCTCGTAAATGACGCCTTCCGCGTGATAATCCCTCACGAGCCCGGCAACGAAATCGCGGCGGTTCTGCACCTTTTCCTGGCTCATAAAGCGCGGGCACTGGCTTGTTTTGAGATAATGCAGACATATCTGCGTCAGCACGTCGTCGGTGTCGTTGAGCTCGATTACGTCGCGCCCCGGCATAGTCCCGAAACAATATCTGTCCGCCACGACCAAAGCCCCCGCGTCCTCGATTTGTTTCGTGAAATCGGGGTCGTCCATTTCGCTGCCCACCACGACGACTTTGGCGCGGAACTTCTTCTTTTCGTCGGGCACTCTGGTTTTGAGTTCTTCCAGAGTTTCTTCCAACTTGTCGATTATCTCCGCCTTCGGGCAGCAGTACGTCGCAACGGAAAGCACGTGATATTCGTACCCCGTAATGCGCGGGTTGTCTTCCTTGCGGTAGTCCCCTATCGCACGCATAACGCGCGCCACGCGGTTGTGCATCTCCACCGCCTTGCGGAGCGACTCGTCGCTGACGTCCGCGCCGTAGACCTCGTGCAACCTGTCCAGCACTTTCATCCTTATCTGGTTGACGTAATGTTTCAGCCCGTGTTCCGTAATCTTGAAAGGCGCGTCGATGATGGTGACGAAAAACTTGTCGTTGGGCACGAGTTTCAGAATCTCGAAATGTTCGAGAGTGCGGTTCATCTCGCTGCACGTTTCCGAGCCCATCAGGCAGGACAGGAAGTTGTAGCCGCCCTCAATGCCGCGCTCCAACAGCGCCTTGCTGAAACCGCACAGGAAACTCGACATATAATACGTCGCGATGTCCATCGAACCCGTGCGCGGCGCGCGCAGGCGCACTGAAAAACAGTTGTCCACGTTGAGCAGGACTTCAGGCATAAAATAGCAGGTATAGCCCACGGCGAGTCCGCCCTTGTCTATCGCCGCTTTGACGGCGTCGTTGTGCGCCGTTTGCAGCAGATTTTCGAAATAAATCAGATGCTTTAAGTCTTTCACTTATTCTCCCCTTGCGCTTTCGCGCTTCTTCCGAAATGCAGGGCTTTCAGCTCTTCCACCTCGTCGCAGACGGGTTTGAGCGAACAGACGCTGCAATCCAGCATTACGTTTTGCAGAATTTTGTTGAGCGCCGCCGTGCGTCGGCGGCTTTCCTCCGCCACCCGTTTCAGAGCGGCGACGGCGTTTTTGTCCGTGACGAAAATCAGTTTCACGGCACGGACGTTGGGGTGCGCGAGATACCTCCCCGCATACAGCGCTCCGACGGAAGCGAAACTTATCCCGTCCCGCACCGCGCGGCGTCCCACGCGGACCTGTTCGCGGCTGCCCTCCGAAGATATGCGCAGCATATACCCTTCGGGGAAAACGTGATATTTCACGAAATCTATCCCCCGCACGCTTTTGTACGCCGCGTCCGGGTCCGCTTCGTCGTCTATCCCCTCCGTCAGAGCCACCGCTATCCTCGCATAGGGCGCGTCGCCTTTCAGCGCCCCCAAATCTTCGCCGCAGACGACAATCTCATTTTTCCGCACGGCAGCCGCGTCGCGAGTCACGAGGCAGGCGCAGAACCCGCTGCCTCCCGCGCCGAGTTCGTACGCGCTCTCCTTCGCGAGCAGCAGCACGTTCTCTCCCGCGTCTTTCCACGGAGTGACGGAATCGAGGTCGTAACGTGTCGTTTTGCACGCATAAACCGCTTTTTCCGTTTCGGCAATGAGGTCGTCGTAAAGTTTCATCAAAGTTTGTTGTCCCTCTTCATTTTGTCATAGTGCTTGCCGAGCAGCCTGTAAACCACGGATATGAGTTTCATATCGAGGTTGAAGAAATATATCGCGAAAAGCAGCAGAAATCCGCCCACTGCCACGCACGCAAGCACGATGAGAAGTATTGCCCACCATTCCATCAGCCTACCTCCGCAAGTCCTTTCTGTCTGGCGTATTCGGCAGCGCCGAGCGCACCCATAAGCTGGGGGTCGGTTTTGAGCTCGATGACTTTGAGTTTGAGCACGTGCTCTATCGCCTTTTTGAGCCCCTGGTTCTTTGCGCAGCCGCCCGTCAGCGTGATGCTGTCGGTCGCGCCCGCCTTTTTCGCCATCACGAAACATCTCTTCGCGACCGCCATCTGTATGCCCGCCGCTATCTCGTCCATAGGCTTGCCTTCGCCGACGAGAGAGATGACTTCGCTCTCCGCAAACACCGTGCACTGCGCGGTGATGGGGATTGTATTCTTCGCCGTCAGCGAAAGTGCGGAAAATTCGGGCAGCGTCATCTCGAAAGCGTTTGCCATCGCCTCGTAAAATCTGCCCGTTCCCGCCGCGCACTTGTCGTTCATCGCGAAGTTTTTCACCGTGCCGTCCTCAGCAATGGCTATGCCCTTGACGTCCTGACCGCCGATGTCGATGATTGCCTTGACGGTCGGGTCGGTGACGTGCACGCCCATTGCGTGACAGCTTATCTCCGAGATGTTCTCGTCCGCGAAAGGCACTTTGTTGCGCCCGTAGCCGGTGCCGATGAGATAGGCAAGGTCCTTTGCCGAATTGAGCCCCGGCACCTTGTCTATCGCCGTTTGCAGAGCGAGCTCGGCGCTCTCCTGCGAGTTGATTTTGCTGCGGATTGTGCAGTCGGAAACGATTTTGCCGCCCTCATCCAGAATGACGCACTTGGTGTAAGTGGAACCGACGTCGCATCCGCCGAAATACTTTGCCATATATTCCCTCCTTTGTTTACAATATTCCCGCCGCTTCGAGCGCTCTGCGCGCCCCCGCGACTATTTCGCTGTCATCCGGCAGTTCCATAAGACTCCTGCCCTCGGTGTCGAACCTCGACACGTTCGGGTCGCTGCCGATGTACGCATACGCAGTCAGCCCGCCGAGGTCGAGATATTTTTTCTGTTCGTCGTCGAGTATACGGTTGACGACGACGCCCGTTTTTTCGGGCGACATAAGCCTGTCCGCCACCTCTTTCACGGACGCGATGACCTGTCTGCCTTTTTTGCTGGGGTCGGTGACGAGAATGAGATGGGTCACCTTTTCCATAACGCGGCGGTTTATCTGCTCCACCCCCGCTTCGCCGTCGATGACGACGTAATCGAAATCTCCCGAAACCAGGGATATGACCTCTTTGAGATAGCTGTTTATCTTGCAGTAGCAGCCCGCGGATTCGGGTCTTCCGACGGCGATGAAAGCGAATTTGTCCGTTTCGGTCATCGCGTCGAAAATTTTGTAACGCGCGTCGCCGAGCAGTTCAATCGCCGTGCGCGTGTCGCCCTCGTCGAGGGTTTCGACTATGCTGCGTCTGATGTCGTCAATCGTTGCCCTGACCTCCACACCGAGCGCGGTGGAAAGCCCCGTCGCGGGGTCGGCGTCGATTGCAAGCAGCCGTTTGTCGGGATACGCCTCCGCGATTATCTTCACCATCGCCGCGGACACGGAAGTTTTGCCCACTCCGCCCTTTCCGGCAACGGTGATTATCTTTGCGTTTTCTTTCATTTTCTCATCTCCTCGGTGAAACATTATATCAAACCCATTCGTTACAAACAATAACGATAAAAAAAGTTTCCGTTTGTGTTTGCGCTACAATTTCCGCATTATGTCGCGTTATCTCGTCTTATCGAAAAATGCGTGCGCATAACGCGCGCACGCGCAACGCACCCACGCAAAAAAGTGACCCGACGATAACACTCCAAACGCGGAAAACAAAAACCGCGCCCGAACGGGCGCGGTGTGAAACTCTGCCGTCAATCCGTCTGACTGTCCGCCTTGCGGAGCATTTCCGCAGCTTTGACCGCAAGCGCGCACTCCATACGGCAACGGAAAAGGTCGCAGCCGTATGCGTATATCCCGTTCACGTCGCCCGCGGCGTGCCAGGCGTTCGCCGCGCACCCGCCCGAGCAATAAAGCCTCGCCCAGCAGTCGTCGCATTCGGGTTTGGAATAGGCATTGCAGCGTTTGAAGGACGCGCGCACTTCTTTGCCGTGTTCGGAAATGCCGTCGAACACGTTCCCCATCTCGAAATCTTTCTCGCCGACAAACTGGTGACAGGGATAAAGCTCTCCCGTCGGAGTGACCGCAAGATACTCCGTCCCCGAACCGCACCCCGAAATACGTTTGTAAATACACGGTCCGTGTTCCAAATCGAGCATATAATGATAGAACACGAAAGGTGTATTTTTCTCATCACACTCTATCATCTTCTCCGCGAGAAGCTCGTACTGCCGGTACACGATTTGTTTATCTTCCTTCCTCAGCGCATACGGAGAGTCGGAGGAACAGACGACGGGTTCCATACTCAGACGGTCAAACCCCAGACCGAGCATAACCTCGATGTCCTTCATAAAATCGGGATTGAGGTGCGTGAACGTGCCGCGGATGTAATAGTCCTTCTCGCCTCTCGCCTTCGCAAAGCGCTGAAACTTCGGGACAATGACGTCAAAGCTGCCCTTGCCGCCCGCCGTCTTGCGGAAACGGTCGTTCACCTCTTTTCTTCCGTCAAGACTCATCACGACATTGTCCATTTCGCGGTCGGCGAAATCAATCACGTCGTCGTCCACCAGCATCCCGTTGGTGGTCAGCGTGAAGCGGAAGTGCTTCCCGGTTTCCTTTTCTCTTTCACGCGCGTATGCGGTGATGCGTTTTACGACATCGAAATTCATCAGCGGTTCGCCGCCGAAAAAGTCGACTTCGAGGTTGTGCCTGCTTCCCGAGTTTTCGATGAGGAAGTCTATCGCGCGTTTGCCCACCTCGAAAGTCATAAGCGCGCGCTCGCCGTGATACTTCCCCTGGCTTGCGAAACAGTATTCGCAGTCCAGATTGCAAGTGTGCGCAACGTGCAGGCACAGCGCCTTTACCACCGTCGAGCGTTTTGCAAGCGCGTCGACGTCGGGACGGAATTTGTCTTCCGAAAACAAAGTGCCCGCGGCAACGAGTGCGTCGACGTCCGCCATACATTCGCGCACGTCCTCTTCCGTCACTCCGTGCTTTGCCGCAACAGACCGCACCGTTTCTTCCCTGTCGCGTCTGCCGTATGCCGAAACCACGTCGTATGCGACGTCGTCCAGGACGTGCACCGACGCGCTTGCCGTATCAACGGCGACGTTTATTCCGCATCTTCTGAATGTGTGGACCATAAAGAACCGATAAAAATCCGCCCGTCAGGGGGCGGATAAGTTTCATCCTGCCGTGAGAGAAAAACCGCTCACTTGGCGGGCTTTTCGCACTTCTGGTTTGCTACGCCGCAGGAAGTCTTGCAGGCAGACTGGCAGGAGGTCTGGCATTCGCCGCAGCCGCCGTCTTTTCTGCTGGTTTCAAGGTTGCGCGTGTTCAGAGAAAGAATTCTTTTCATTTTTACGCTCCGAATTTGTTTTGTAAATTCATTATACGTATGTGCGCGCGCTTTGTCAAGAGAACGGAGCGTCGGCGGACAACGCGACGCGTATATATCCCTCCCGTCCGCCGTACGCGGCGACGGTTTCGCCGCCCGCAAGCCGCACGCTTTCGGCATACCGGACGCAGTTTTCCTCTATGCGCTCTCCGGGCAGAATTACGGGCACTCCCGGAGGATATGCCCACAGACTGTCCGCGCTCACTCTTCCGACAGCGCCGCGGAGAGAGACAATCTCCGACGGACTACGCAGCGCTTCGCGCATTTCCGCCGCCTTCGCGCCGGGCGTCCAGGTGCCGCACCCTTTTGCGCCAACGGACAAATCCCTCCCGACGCCGTTTTTACCGCGCCCTTCCGCACGCGCGACTTCTTCGTCGTCCAACGCCGCGAGCGCGGAGAAAAGCCTTGCAAGACTTTCCGCGTCGTCCCCTGCCGTCACATAGGCAAGCGCGCCGTACGGAGCCGCGCTTTCAAGCTCCGTGCCGAACTCTGCACGCAAGCGTCTTTTCAGTTCAAATCCGCCGAAAGAACAGTTTTTGCAATCGATATACACCTTTGACGGATCGGTTTTGAAAACTTCCGCAAATTTTTCACGTTCTCCGTCAAATACGCGGAGCCTCCCGAATGCGCGCGTGCGCTCACGGAAGAAGGCAAGCTCGCGCGCCAGCATATCCAACCTTTCCGCGCCTTTTTGTTCGAGGTAGTCCAACATCTTTTCGACGCCCGCCATAAGGATATAGGAAGGGCTGCTCGTCACGAATGCGGACATCGCGGCGGACACCGCGGCGACGTCGACTCTGTCGCTCATAACGTGCACGAGCGCCGTCTGCGTCAGCGACGGCAGCGTTTTGTGCAGACTTGTCACCACGACGTCCGCGCCCGAATTCCCCGAAAACGCGTCGGACAATCCGAAGTGCGCGCCGTGCGCGGCGTCGAGTATTAGCACCGCACCTCTGGCGTGCGCCTGTTCCGCTATCGCCTCCGTGTCGCTCAACACGCCTTCGTATGTCGGAGAGGTGACGACGACTGCCTTACATCCCGTTTCGTCCAGCCGTTTCCCCACTTCCGCAGCCCCGACGCTGCCGAAAAAGCCGTATTCTCCGACAGTCGGCGGAATTACGTACTCCGTGCGCAGTCCGAGATATGACGCGGCGTTGAACACGGAGCGGTGACAGTTGCGCACCGCAAGCACTCCTCCGTTTCCGCACGCGGCAAGCACGGCGAATATCCCGCCCGTGCTGCCGTTGACGGACAGAAAGGTGCGTCGGCTGCCCCAAAGTTTTTCCGCGCGTCCGAGTATGCGGGCAATCACGCCCGCAGGCGCGTGCAGGTCGTCAAGCCCCTCTGTTTCGGTCGCGTCGAAAGCGCCGCCCGTTTCCCCGAGCCACGGAAATTCGCGCAAGTTGCGCTTGTGTCCCGGCATATGCATAGGCAGCACGTTTTCGGCGGAAAGCGCTTTCAGTTTTTCGTACAAAGAGTTTGTTTCCAAATCCGAAGCGGCAGAAAGCCCTGCCGCGGCGGCATAACGCTCCGAAGTCCGTCGGACGTTTCGGGTCGGGTCATTCTCCGATGATTTTAATCATTATGCGCTTGTTGCGCATACCGTCGAATTCGCCGTAGAATATCTGCTCCCAGGTGCCGAAATCGAGTTTGCCGTCCGTGACCGCCACCACGACCTCGCGCCCCATTATCGTGCGTTTCAGATGAGCGTCCGCGTTGTCCTCGTAGCCGTTGTGCGCATACTGCGAATAGGGCTTTTCTGGCGCGAGCTTTTCCAGCCACTTCTCGAAATCGGAATGCAGTCCGCTTTCGTCGTCGTTGATGAACACGCTCGCGGTGATGTTCATCGCATTGACGAGCGCAAGCCCTTCCTTTATCCCCGACTCGCGGAGCGCCTCGCTCACCTGCGGCGTGATGTTGACGAACCCTCTGCGCGAAGGTATGTTGACGGTGAGAATTTTACGGTAACTTTTCATAGCTCTCCCCGCCGCTTGCCGTATGCGCAAGCGGCAAAGCACACCCGCGCCCTCCGCAAAATCGCAAAAGCGCGGTTGTGCAATATGTTTTGTTTCGTTAAACTTGCCGTGCGGCGGTTTTCGCCGTTTTCCGAAGTTACAGCACGGTGACCGTGCCGTCCTCTTCGACCTTTACAGTATCCCCCGTTTTCACGGTTTCGAGGAACTCGTCGCCGAGCATATCTATCGCGATTACGTTGCTCTCTTCCCACACTTTCGCCAGCACGATACCGCTTGCCGCAAGGCTGTCGATGTGCTTGGAAAACAGGAAACAGGCGGGATTTATCTTCATCGCGCACACCGTCTGTATGACCAGCCCGCCCGTTGTCGAACCTATCGTCACGGGCAGGCACAACGCTTTGCCCGTGATGTTTTTGCCGAAGATGTCGGGATTGTTCTGGTCGGACACAATCACTTCCTGCTTGCCCGCCATTGCGCTCTTCTGGAATGTCGCGAGCGTGTTCACTCCCGCGTGAGATACGACCGCTTCACCCTGCCAATTTCCGCCTGCTATGACTCTGCCTTTGAACCGTTTCATCATCTCACCTCCTCGCCCGCGATAACGCGGAGAATGTCTGCGTCCTTATAGTAACGCGACACGGAATAAGTGCGCAGTTTGTTGCTGTTGGTTGCGATGGGCGTACTCTTTGTCAGCGGATTGTTGGTGTACATCAGCGGACATATGCTCGTCAGCGTGGCGCCCGTCGCGGTGAGCGAAGAGTGATATTCCGACTTCCTGAACTTTTCCGCGACATACGGGCTGGCGCAAAGCACGGTGCGCACGGCGACTTTCTTTCTGCCCGCTTTTTTCAACTCGGAGCAGATATCCTTCGTCCACTTGACAAGCTGCGAATAAGTCAGGTGCGGACAGCCTATGAAACAAAGTTTCGCCCGAGCGTCCTTGTTTTTCCACATCACGGGGTATGAGCGGTAGACGCGCTCCAGCTCCGCGTCGTCAATGATGTACGTCTGCGCGTCGGGAGCGATGAGGCTCTCGCCGAGTTCTTTCGCTTCGGGCGTCAGACCGTCGATATGATACAGACCGACCGCGCCGTTGCTTGCCGTCGCCGCGCCGAAATCTTTGAGGTAGGCCGTCGCGTCGTCCGTCAATTCGTTCCCGATAAATCTGTCCAGCCCGTAGACGTACGGCACATCCTCGACCACTTTCATACCTATCGCGCTGCCGAGGACTTGCGCTTCGGGCTTTTTGGATGTTTTCACATACACTTTCCACGTCGCCTTCCTGCCCTCGTCCGTGAGCAGACCGAAGTACGGCACATATCCCACTATCGAGCCGAACAGGTCGAGCATACCGCTGTTGCGGTTGCAGCGCGCGCCGAGCACGGAGTTTGCGTACACGACGGCAGACGACTCCGCCCACGACAGCACATCGCCCTTTTTCGGGACGTTGCCCATTTCGGCAAGGTAACAGGTGCAGGAGAACGCGTCCTTGTCGCGCAGCCCGACCTTTAAGAGCTGCTCCTCGTAGCGCTCCTGTTCAGAATACATAATCTTGCTGAAAACAAGTTTGTTGAGCGGGTTGCACCTGACGTTTTCGTAATCGATGGGGCGCGGGTCCACCGTGAAACCGCCCTCCGCTTTCAGACCCGCGGCGATAAGCTCGTCCATAGT
This sequence comes from uncultured Eubacteriales bacterium, assembly GCA_900544575.1. GTDB lineage: Bacteria > Bacillota > Clostridia > Christensenellales > CAG-917 > Limadaptatus > Limadaptatus stercorigallinarum. Next base: position 52,437 of record UQVO01000004.1, read on the forward strand.
CCTGAAAAGCGGTTTGAGCAGTCCGATGCCGAAGCTCGTGACCAGGTGTCCCTGCGGATGGGTGACGGGCACGAGTTTTTCCGCCCCGAAGACGTCGCCGAAAAGCACGAGGGTCTTCATAACCTTCGCCATCACTTCGCCGCGCTCTCCGTCGAGGATTTTTTTCTGCTCCTCCGTGAGTTGCATCTTGTATTCCATATTTCCCCCTTTGCGCGCGCGTTACGCGGCGCGGTATTGTACAATTGTATTATCGCACATTCCGCGCGCCGTTTCAAGACCCGATTTCGCGGCGAAACGGTGCGGACATATCCCGAAACGTCACTTCGGAAGCGATTGTGCGTTCGACCCGACGGCACGGCAAGAAACCGAACTTTCCCTTTCGCAAACGCGCACTGCTTACGCCCGTGCATACGGCAGGCGCAAGACATAAAAACACAAAACCGCCGATTTTGACGAAAACGGCGGTTTAACAAATCAAAACGGACGATAAAAACGCTTATTTGCCTGTTCCGAAGATTTCTCCCGCATAGCGCGCGCTTGCCGCGGCGTCGCGGCAATATTTGTCCGCGCCTATCTTTTCGGCATATTCCGCAGTCAGCACCGCGCCGCCGACCATAACTTTGCAGGACGGACAGCGGCGTTTGACTTCCCCGACCGTGATGCGCATATTGTCCACGGTTGTGGTCATCAGCGCACTGAGTCCGCAGAGTTTCACGGCATATTTTTCGCAAGCCGCCGCGACCTCTTCCGGCGGCACGTTCTTGCCGAGATCTATGACGCGGTAGCCGTAGTTTTCCAGCACCGTTTTTACGATGTTTTTGCCTATGTCGTGCACGTCGCCCTTCACGGTCGCGAGCACGATTACGCCTTTCTCGGCGCTGCTCGCGTCGGCAAGAGTGCTGCGCACTTCGTCGAAGCACAGTTTGGCCGTTTCCGCAGAGGAAATGAGCTGCGGAAGGAATATCCTGCCCGCGGCGTAATCTTCCCCGACGCGGTTGAGCGCGGGAATGAGCCAGCCGTCTATCACCGCAAGTCCGTCGTGCTCGCGCAGAAGGCCTCGGGTTATGTCGCGCGCCCTGTCCAATCCTTTGGAAATGCAATAGAACAAGTCGCCGTCCTTCGCCGCCTCGCCCTCGTTTTCAGCCGCGTTTCCGCGCGCAGACACAGCCGCGGAAGACGTCTGCGTATCCTTCCATCCCGCGTATTTTTCCGCATAGCGGGCGCAGGCGACGTCCTCGCCGCCCAACACCCTGAACGCGTCCACCGCCTGCATATTTTCCGCAATGTTTGGGTTGAGGATGGGAAGGTCCAGCCCCGCATACATCGCCATAGTCAGGAACGCGGTGTTGACGAGTTTTCTGGCAGGCAGTCCGAAAGACACGTTGGACACTCCGAGCACGGTTTTTACGCCGAACTCCTTCTTGACTTCGGAAAGCGCTTGCAGGGTGAGCATAGCCTGCTCCTGCTGCGCGCCGACGGTGAGGGTCAGGCAGTCTATAAACACGTCCTGTTCGGGAATGCCGTACCTCTTTGCGGCGGCGACAATCCTGCGCGCAAGCGCGACGCGCTCTTCCGCGGTTTGCGGCACTCCCTTGTCGCTCACGGTCAGCCCGACGACAGCCGCGCCGTACTTTTTGACTATCGGCAAAAGGGCGTCGAGCGACGCGTCCTCCGCATTCACGGAATTGACGATTGCCTTGCCCGTATACGCGCGCAAAGCGCGCTCCACCGCGTCCGCCTTGCCGCAGTCTATCTGCAAAGGCGCATCTGTAAGCGAAGAAACAAATCCGACCAGCCGCGGCAGCATCTCCGCCTCGTCTATGCCCGGCAGTCCGCAGTTGACGTCGAGTATCTCCGCGCCCGCCTCCACCTGTTCCAGAGCCTGCGACGCTATATAGTCGAAATTGCCGCCGAGCAGCGCCTCCTTCATAGCCTTTTTCCCCGTGGGATTTATGCGTTCGCCGATTACCCTTACCCCGTCTATGAAAACCGCTTTCGTAGCGGAACAGACGGCTGAAACATAAGGAATGACACGTTTAACGGGCTTTTTGTGCGATATGCTCCGTTTTATCGCCGCTATGTGCGCCGGCGTCGTGCCGCAGCATCCGCCGAGCACGTTCACCCCCGCGGCGACATATTCGCCGTAAAGGTCGGCGAACTCTTCCGCACCTACGGGATAGTTCATCTCGCTGTCGGGCAGACCCGCATTCGCCTTCACGAACACGGGCACGCGGCTCACCGCCATAAGGCGTTTTATGAGCGGGAAAATTTTGTCGGGGCCGAGCGAACAGTTGATGCCGAGAAAGTCCGCATATGCGGAAGCGGTGATGCCGAAACACTCCACGCTGCATCCCGTAAACGTCCTGCCGTCCTCGTCGAAAGTCATCGAGCACAACACGGGCAGCGAGCTGTTTTCGCGCGCGGCGAGCGCCGCCGCTTTCAGCTCCGTGAGGTCGGACATAGTTTCAATCAGTATGACGTCCGCGCCCTCTCCCGCGACAATCTGCTCCTTGAAAATGTCGTACGCCTCGTCGAAGGACAGGTCTCCGAGCGGCTCCGTAAGCGCGCCGGTGGAGCCTATGTCGAGCGCGACGTACTTGTCGTCGCCCGCCGCTCTCCGCGCGAGTTTCACGCCTGCCGCCGTCAGCGCCGCGGCTTCGCCGCCTTCGGGATGTTTGCGGCGGTTTGCGCCGAAAGTGTTTGCGGAAATGACGTCCGCGCCGCTCTCCGCATAAGCGCGGTGCACTTCGAGCACCGTGTCGGGAGCGTCGAGATTGAGGTTTTCGGGCGGGACTCCCCCCGGAAGACCGCGCTTTTGAAGTTCCGTGCCGAAACCGCCGTCGAGAAGCACGAAACCCTCTTTTGCAAAATCAAGAAAATCTTTTCTCATAGTCCGTTCTCCGCTTCCGCCCTGACGCCTATGACGGCGGTGACCGTCTTCTGCGGGGTCATAAGAAAGTCCGCGCCGAGATATACTCCCAGCCTTTTGTTCATATCGAGAAGCCGCACGAAATCCGTCTGCTGTTCGAGGGGAAAGTCGGCATACCCGCAGGAAAACCTGCGCGTTATCCTCCCCTGCTCCCTCTCCGCTATCTCCGCAGTCAGGTCGTCGAGATAACTTTCTATCGCCGACACGGCGGCGGCGTCCGCCATTACGCCCACGGCGGGTTCCTCCCGCATAAGTCTTGCCGCCGTTCTGTCGAAATTCAGCCCCAGCGTCGCCGCAACGAGATAAACGGCGTCGCATCCGACAAGATGCCGCCTGACGGCATTGCCTCTGAAAACGACGTTCGTGCCTTCGACACTCATAGTTTTGCAATCAAAACCGTACTTTTTAACTACGCTTTTTGGCGAAATCGCCGAAAGGCATATCTCTTCCGCACGCGCAAGATTACGCTCGTCCGCCTCCGAAAGCTCCTGACCGCGGAAGCCGAGATACCTGAGCGTTTCGGCACGGTCGATTTTCATTCCTTCTCCTCCGCATTCAGCTTGTCGAGTATGGGACGCACGTTTTCGGAGATGCGGCGCGCGACGTAAGAGTTGTTCATTATGTAAAGATGCACGCCGTCCACACCGCCGCTGAGCAGGTCTATAATCTGGTCCGTCGCATAAGCTATGCCCGCCTCCCTCAGCGACACGGGGTCGTCCGCAAAACGCGAATACATACGCGATATCTTGGAGGGTATCTTCGCCCCCGTCATTTTGACTATGCCGCCGAACTGCGACGCCTTGACGAGAGGCATAACTCCCGCCTGCACGGGGATTTCTATCCCCGCAAGCCTTATCATATCCAGAAAGCGGAAGTAGTCGTCATTGTCGAAAAACAGCTGCGAATTGAGGTGCGTCATTCCGAGGTCCACCTTTTCTTTCAGGTGGCGTATGTCGGAGACCATACTCTCGCTTTCGGGGTGTCCTTCGGGATAGCACGCGCCGGCGATGTCGAAATCGTAGCCGTTTGCGCGTATGAACGAAACAAGCTCCGACGCATAACGGAAATCCGTGCTCTCCGCGCCTTCCACGCGGTCGCCGCGAAGCGCGAGCACGTTTTCGACCCCCGCTTCTTTGAGCTCGGCAAGCGCAGCCAGCACCTCTTCCTTGCGGGAATTGATGCAGGTCAGATGCGCAAGCGGTTCGACGCCCGTATCGCGCACCATACGCGCAAGCTGCGCCGTATGCGCATTGCGGCTGCCGCCCGCGCTGTAAGTGACGGAAATGTAGTCGGGCTTGACGTCCGCAAGCTCGGCGAGCGTAGCGGAAATGCCCTCTATGCCGCTTCCCGCTTTGGGCGGAAATATCTCGAACGACCACACCGCTCTCTTTTTGCCGAACAATTCGCCTATCCTCATAGCTCCTCCGTGCGGAACGCTCCGCAACACAATGATAACACAAAACCCGCACGACGTAAACAAACATCTTCTCCGCGCGTCATTCTTCACGCGCCGTGCGGCAACAAAAAACCGCCCCTGCCGTCGGGCAGGGGCGGAACGTTGCTGACGAAAAGTCGTTTTACGCCACTTTGAGTGTTATCTCGAACAGACCGCTCAAAGGATATGCGACTTTGTTGTGATAATAGTTGGTTGTGTCGTGACCGATTTCATCGGACTTCGCTATCATATTTTTTAATGTTTCGTTTGCAACGGTGACATACGCGGTGACTTCGGTGCCGGGCGCATTGCTGTCGGCGTCGACCCACACGAGTCGCAGGTCATTCGCGGACAGAGTTGCGGTGGTGCCGTCGATGTAAGTCACGGTGTATTTGCCTTCAAGCACGAAACCGTTCGCATAATAAGCGTTTGCGTCATAGCTGACCGCTGCGCCTTCACCCGCTGCGATACCACAGGCAAGTTTCTCGCCTGCATAGCTGCCCGCCGCGGGAGTGCTGACCGCACCGTAAACTCTGGTGGGTATCTGAACCGCGATGTCGAACGCCTCTATGCCGCCGAGAAGTGCGAATGTAACCTGATCGTTCCCTGCGTCCTGAACGCCGCCGACCAGGTTGGCGAGGAATTCATCGGGAATGCTGAGCTTGCCATCGGACACAAAGTTTTCGAACACTGCGTCGATGATGCCCTGAACATTGAGACGGATGCCGGTCATGGCGCCGCTGTCATCGGTGAGCATCTGGAAGTTGGACGTCGCCATATTGAGCACCGCGGTGACATAATCCATTATGCCGGGCATAGGATTGCCGCAAATATTGCAATTGCCGTCGTTATCCGTATCTTCGTGCTTGAAGACTCCGCACGGGTCGGCAGCGCCCGTCGCAAACGTTTCGGGAGAGCCGTTCCAGCCTTCTTCCATCATAACGATGATGTAGTCCACAAGCGCTTCGAAGTCGTACACGCCACCGAGTTCGATGACGCCGTCTTCGCCTGCAAGCACGTTGTTCGCCGTGGAGTAAACATTGGCAGTGATGACCGCATAGCCGTCAGCGCCGTTGAGATAGAACGTGAGAATGTTGCCCACGACTTCGCCCGTTGCATTAACTTCGTTCACGGTGATGTTGAGATAACCGACTTTGTCGAGTATGCCGACCATCGTGGAAGCGAAGTTATCGTCAAAGTATTTATCGACAGCCGCACGATAAGCCTCGTAAGCTTCAAGCGCGGCTTTATATTCCGCCATAGCTTCCTTATATGCCGCCAAATCTTCTGCCGTGGCATCATCACCGGGAGCAGTGGGTTCAACGGGTTTATCGACGGCAGTCTGGCTGCGTTCCGCCTCTGCGACCAGGTGCAGCATATCAGCTGCCGCAAAGAGGTCGAGGTTCATATCGACGGACACCTCATAATTTTTCTCATCGCCGCCGACGGTTATAGAATTGTCACCATCAGTCACTTCGGTGTAGCCGGCAAGGGTTGCATCGAGATTGAGGTTGAGCACGTTGATTGCGTTTGTTGCATCCCTGACATCGCTGCTGATTGCCACAATGTCGGTGAAAGGATTCGTGGCATCGTCCGCAACTCTGGTGTCGAACATAAAGGCGAGTTTCACATCGATGGTGTCAACCGCCTCGGCAAAATAAGCGAGTAAACCGGCAAGATCTTTGATTTGCTGCCCCTCGAAGATATCGCCGGCATACTTGGCAACATAACCGTCGATGGTACCCGATTTGAGCCCCGCGAGAGCCTCGATGGTCTGTGCGAGAGAAGCATTGTTCGGAAGACCTGCAACCGCCTCGCTGTCAATAAAACCGGCAACGGTTTTAACCACTCCGGGAAGCTGTTCCAGAATATCGGCGATGTTAATGTGCAGAATATACGCCCCGTCTCCGTTTATACTCTCTTCGGCATAATCAAACAAATCGAATCCTAAAAAGCTACTAAGCAAAGTCGGAAGCGAACCAATAACATCAGGGCTCAATGAAATTTCGCGGCCAAAAATCGTAAATGCCGGATAGCCGTCCTTCATTGTAATCCCGTCGACGTTTGCCGTGACAAGAGTAAGAACGTCGTTGATAATCTGACCGAGAGGCGCAGCGTTTATCTTGACATAGTTGTCATTCCCCGCTGCGGCATAGATGAAGTAGTCATCTCCGATTTTCTCATAAGCGAGCCCGAACAGAGTGCCGGAATTTGCGCCCTCGGAATCGGTCTGCTCCACTTCGAGAGCGAATGCGAACTCACCGTCGTTAGCCTTGTTTGCAGCATCGAGCTTGGTGACGACAGTCGAAAAGACATCGTCTATGCTGGCATCAACAAAAACATCTTCGGTGTTGTTATTGTTGTTGTTATTATTGTTGTTATCGTCGTCCTTGTCGCACGCGACGAGCAGCATACCGCAGGTCAGGCACAAAACAAGAGCGGCTATAACGAACAAGAAAGCCTTTTTCTTCATAATTTGCTCCTTATAATAAACTCAGCCCATAAAAAGCCTAGTTTTAACCTACACAACAACTGCCGCCGCGGCGCACAAAATGAGATTTCTCAACAAAAATTTATCTTATATTAAATTAACCTTAAATTCCGTACTAAAACATTCAAAAGGGGCGCGCATACGACGCAAGAGCGTGTGCGCGGTGTGCGTGTATAAGCGGCGTGCGTGTGTGCTGTGCGCATACGCACGAACGCAGGAGCGCGCATTTCGTGCGCGTATGGGGTGCGTGCACACGAGCGCGCGACCACGGTCAAACGCAGGGCCGCCCGCAAGGGCGCAATTTTACACGGCTCTGCCCTTCCGTCGGATGTCCACTAAACGTATAAAAACGGCGCTTTCGGGCAACCTTAAATAAACCGGAGGTGAATATGAAACTCAAAGACAGCAAAACTTATGCCAATCTCGCAAAATCCTATGCGGGCGAATGCCAGGCGCGCACCCGTTACGAATTCATCGAATACGGCGCGCGTATGAACGGCTACAAATACCTCGCCGAGCTCGTCGACAAAGTCGTGTACAACGAATTCAATCACGCAAGGATGTTCTACACTTTCATCCAGCAATCCGAAGAAAAACAGATTGAAAACATCGACATCGCAAGCGGCTATCCCTTCAAAGAAAAATGGGACCTGCTCGAAAACCTGCGTCTTGCGTCGGAGGACGAGCGCAACGAAGCCACCCTCATCTATCCCGAATACGCAAAGACCGCGCGGGAAGAAGGTTTCCCCGAAATCGCGAAACTTTACGAAGACATCATTCAGGTGGAAACCTGCCATCAGAAACTGTTTGCGCAGCTCTATGACCAGATGAAAAACGGCACTATGTACAAAAAGAAAGAAAAGGTCAAATGGAAGTGCGCTGACTGCGGTTACGAAGCCACCGCGAAAGAAGCGTGGCAGGAGTGCCCTCTCTGCAAGGCCAAGCAAGGCGCGGTTATGATACAGATAGAAGACTGACTGCCCTGCCGAAAACCGAAAACTTTTCCTGCTTAAAACATAACCGTATCCCCGCGCTGAACACAATTTTGCGCGGGGATACCGCTTTCTGCCGATAATTGACGTCGCCGACCGCAAACTTGCTTTTGCAGCCACAACAACCGACGTTCGTCAGGGGAACAAGTCTTACAGTCACAAATACACTACTGCAAATTGCACAAGAACGGAGCGGGAGAATTTTGCGTAACACTCGCCGTTGATTACAACGGGATTAACATCGAAGTTGAAGTCGAAGTCACTATCGCCGAAGCGTGATTAGTTCCCTCCCACCATACTGGGACAGCACTTACGAAAACAGCCCCCTCGGTTTAGGGGGCTGTCGGTTTGTCATTCCGTTCGGAATGTGATTACGCCTGTGCCGCATTCACCGTGTAGGTGGTGGTGAAGTTGTAGACTGCGTCACCGGTGGTCAGCGCAAACTCGACACGATAGGTGCCTGCCGCATTGAAGCCGCCGTTGGCGTCGAAGATGCTTGCGGTCACATCGCTCTCGCTGTCGCCGTCGATGGCGATGACTTTGAGGCTGATGCTCACGGTTTCAACATCATAGAAGCTGTAAGTCCTGTCGGAGCTGTTGTAAACTCTCGCTTTTACAACATACGCACCGTCTTCCCAAACCATAACGACACTGGTTCTCACCGACGCGGTCTCGGGATTGTTATCGGTGTCTGCCAAAGCAGAGGTGTTGAGGTTCATACCGTTAGTGCCGCTCAGCGTGGTGCCGACGGTGACCGTGGAGTTGTTAACGTATGCAGGGCTGATGGTGAAGTTGCCCGTGGTGCTTATGTCGCCGACGGTGACTTTCCAGTCGATGTACTGCATATTGGACGCGCCGTTAGTGACGGGGTTGGTTTCGTCGTCGATGAGGAGGTTGAGGGACATCACCTTTATGCCCGTGCGCGTGACGACGGGAAGAATGTGCTGTCCGTCCATAGACTCCGCCCTCTCGCGATTCACGCCGAAAGAGCGGGGAATAGAAGGTCCGGTTATGTCCGCGTCGAGCACCGCGACTTTCTTGCCGCTGCGCGCCGCACCGACCGCAATCTACTATATTGCGGCAGAGTTTTTGCACGTTTGCCGCATAAGCACCCGGTCATCGTTTGTTTCGCCATAATCAATACGCAATAAAAAGAGAACCCCGCAAAATACGGGGTTCCCGGGGAATGAACGTTCGCGGGAAGTAGTGCGGCGAACGGCGGCGCTCCGTATATAGGGCTTTGGAAGGAGCGCGCAAATTATGAGGGGTTCACGCTTAACGCGGATGACCTTCTGCATTGAGGACGACACCGTGTGCCGTCAAAGTCCGCAAATCTCGTCTTGACAAGCATACTCTCTCTCCTCCCCAACGCGCACGATTAAGTGTCGCGCGCGTCGGAGATTTGAAAAAAGAAGCGGACAAATCCAAGACTGGTTTAAGAGACGATTATGTCGATTTCGGCGCCGTATCCGCCCTTGCAGAGAAGCAACGTATACGTCCCCGCGTCGTTGATCACGCCGTTTGCCGCGATTACTTTGTCGGTTATGTCATTGCCTGCCGAATCGGTGATTCTTATCATACGCGGATTTGTCATATCTTCTGCGGTGAACAATATTTTGTCAGTAGTAGTGTCGTCACCCGTTCTCAAAGCAATGCATATAGAGATACCGTCAAGAGGCAAACCCCAAGTACCCTCAGCACTACCAGCCGTCCAAGCTTGTCCGACATTAATATTTATACTCGTAATGTCCCCCGTATAGGTTTCGTACAGATCGTAGCCTATGCCCATCGCCTGTTCGTAATTCGCCATCGGGTCAACCACTTCAATCGTCACATCGTAACGCAGCACGCCGAAGAGAGGCCACATCGGGTCAAGCACTATGGGGTTTTCCAAGACGCCAAGCCCGTTGATGGTTTCGATAGCAAAATAGAAGTCCGTAACCACGCCGACGTAAACGGTAACGGTCTGCTCGCCGAGGGTGTTCGGGTCAAAGCCTATGACATCCATAATGATGCCGGACGTTACTGCCGCATTGCCGTCGATGTCCGTGCCGTTGAAGAGATAAATTCCTTCGTAACCGACATTGGACAGCGTCATACCGGACGTTATGTCGGAGCCGAGTCCTATCTTGTCACCGTCACTGAGACCGGGAGCACCGGTGATGTCGACAATGTAATTGCCGTGATTTTCGGTGAGAGAAGAGTTGGTATACTCATTGCTGCCGAGTCTGAGGTTTGCGATGAGGTCTTTCGCTTCCGTCTTTTCGGATTTTCCGAAGTTGAACGCACCGAATTTGATGTTAAGCGAATCGCTGCCGAGGACATCCATAACCGCACCTTCAACTTTGGCATTGCCTTCGGGCATTATGAGTTTGACGATTTCGGGAACAAGACCCGCGAAGTCAATAGTCACACCGTCCGCGGCAATGTTGTCGAGGTCGATATACCCCATCACGGTTTCGACAATGCCGATTATCTTATCAAAGTCAAAGCCGCTGTCGCTTCCTTGCTGCGGCTCGCTCGCTCCGCCTGCGGGTGCGGTGAGCATACCGATGACGTCGATGAGCGCGTCGATGTTATATACGCCGCCCAGACCGAGGCTTGCTTGCCCCATAACGGGATGAGACTGCAACGCCGCCACGGCATAATCGCCGGAGTCGTAATAAAGGGTGAGGATGTTCTTAATGACAGCGTTATCCGCACCTACCTCATTCACCTGCACGCCGATATAGCCTACGCTCTTAATCAACGCAATGATTTCGTCTTTGCTCATATCGACAGCCATACTGCCGTCTTCGTTCTTTTCAACTGCGTCGAGGATGGCAAGCAGTTCGAAGGGGTTGATGTCAACATCGACATCGATGGTATAGGTGTGATTGACAACAGGGGCGCCTTCCTCCTGGTTTTCATATCCGGTGACGGTGCCGTCCACGGAGAATTTGAGGAGGTTCTGAGCTGCGCTCTCGCGGAGGTCTGCGTTGATGCCCGTGATGACGCCGCCGAAGGGGTTGTTTTCGTCATTCGTGACCGCGTCGCCCGTGCCTATGACAATGGAGATGTCATGCGTATTGACCAAAGTCGCTATTGCATTGATAAGTCCGTTGACTATACCGTTGGTGGAATCGTACTTGAGACCGATGACATCGGCAACGGTCTGAACGGTAGAACCGAGCTCTTCGACAGTCACACCGATGAAGCCGGCAACGGTTGCGTCGATGTTTTCGATTTCGGCCAGTATGGGTCCAATCAAATCAAGAATGCCGCTGATATCGAACGTGAAGTCATACACATTGTTGTTGTAGAGAAGTGCGTCTTCCGCCCAAATCATTGCGCCGACCATTTCGAGCAGGCTCTTGACGGATTGACCTTTCAATAAGTCACCGATATCAAAGGTGCCGACAAGGCTGTCAATCTTGTCGATGAGACCGATGATGTCGAAGCCCTTCAGCTTGATGTAGCTGTTGCTGCCCACGTTGCCGTACATAACATACTCGTCACCAATCTTCTCAAACGCAAGACCGAAGATGGGATTGCCGGTGGGATTGCCGTTCTCGTCCTTTGCTTTGATTTCGAGAGCAAGAGCATACTCGTTATTTGCTTGCAGATATGCTTGCACCTCGGGCCACACATCGGCAGAAGTAACGGTTATGGGCTCGTCTGTCGCGGGCGGCGGCGTAGGATCAACCGGGTCGTCTTTGTCGCAGGCGACCAGAAGCATACCGCACGTCAGACACAGTACCAAAACCATGATGACAGTCAGAAATAATTTCCGCTTCATAAATTTTCTCCTTTTTGTTATTTTTTGTTTTTTTGGGCATAATATGCCTAGCATCAGTATATTAATCATCCCTATCATTCAAATTAAATTAAAATTAAACTGTACCTCCGAAACGGTAATGATAGTTGCAATTTTACTGTAATATTTCATATGCCTTGCATTTTGCACGATACATATCAAACATTTTGTGTAAATATGTCGGAAATATCCCGGCCATTGATTTAATGATTATGTAATTTTATCATTTTGCCTATCGGCGGCAATGTTTTTTATCCGAAAATCCGCTTGACAAGCCGCTCGATGCATTCCGTGTCCCCCTCGGACTCGTGAAAATATTTAATGATTATTTATGATGACTTTAATAAGACGGAACAGTCGAAATTGTGGCGCTCAGCGAGAATGCCACCATCGAAAACACACTGGACAAATCCGTTTATACCGAGGACGTCAAAGTCGGCGAAAACGCATTCACGTTCGCAGTAGGTGGAAACACGGCTGTCATAACAATCACCATTACCGATTCCGCTAATGATTTCAAGTGGACAAACACAACGAAAAATACTGGTTGGGCGGTGCTGGACAGCGAAGGCAACGACGTTTCCGATACGGCTATTATTGCTAGCGGTTCATTTATCAAAAATTACAAATGGGCACAAGCCGGGGATTTCACTATCATAGTGTATGCAGGTGCGATGTCATTTGAATATCAGGTGACTGTTGCCGAAGCGTAATCCTATCTTTCTCCCCGTACGGGGACGGGATTAAAAACAAACAGCCCCCCTCAATGAATGGGGCTGTTTGTTTGCTGTTTGGCGGCGGAACGGACGGCAGTTTGCATTGCTCTGCTCTGCCGCGGCCTGTTCTGCCGCGGACTGTTTTGCCGCGGACTACTCTGCCACGGTGACATACCAATATACGGTGAAACCTCCGCTGCCGGAAAGGCGCAGATGTATGCGGTAGTAGCCGGGGTCGTTGAACACCAGTCCGAACGAAACGTCAATCGGTCCGACTATTATTGCGGGGAAATCCGATGATGTCAGCACGCCCGCGTCGTCGGTCGCGGCGAACCTTGTAGACGTTTCGAAGGACGTGACGGACACCGCGGCGCCTTCCGCGGTGAAATCCACCGTTTCGGGATATCTGGGGTTGTCCGCGCTGTAACGCTCCACAACCACGGACAATGTCCGTTCGGGAATGCTGTTGATGCCGTGGGTCGCGTTCGTTATGCTGCCGGAGAACTCATATTCCGTGCCCGTAAACCAGAAATCCGGCTCGGTGAAAGACTGCGTGAACATATAAGTCGCCTCGTCGCCGAGGTAAGCATCAACGCGTTGCGCAAAAGAGGCGCTTTCGACCCCGAACACTTCGACATGGCAGCTGTAAGTGCTGGCGACAAGAAACTCGACAGTATAGCCGCTATACGTCATCGAGCGACTTATCCAATAGCTCGAACTCTCCGAAAGCGCAATACCGTTGATAAACAGGTTTTCGGCGGTCAGATAAAGTTTTATGCCCTTGCTCGTGCCGTCGTCGTTGTCATAGTACGCTATCGCATCGATGTTGTTTGTGAGGGTGGACATATACACTGTATCGCCGACGCTGTGGGCGGGCATATTTTCCTCGTCGATGTCGAATTCAATCCTGTCGGGCGGCTGGATATAATATGTCCGCTCGTAAGTGCGGTCCATAAAGCTCCACCTCACCGTAATCTCGCCGCACTGTTTCGTATAGTAATAATGACTGAAAATGGCATAGTGCACGCCGAGCTCGTCGCATTCGCCGACAAGGGTCATTTCCTTGACATAGCCGTTGTCGTACCGCACGCGCGCATCGGCGTAAACATATTCGGGCATAACCGTGCTCTGCCCCGTGTATATACCTCCGACGCCCGGAGTGTCCGCGGACAGCACGGAAAGTTCGGCGTCCGAAGCCACATGCGGCATGAATTCCACGTCGGCGGAACTGCGTCCGGTAAGCATTATCCGCGCGGTCACCTCGGTCGTCAGTTCGTCCGAGCTTTCATATGCGTCTTCGGGGATTACGCCTGACGACGCAAGAGCGCTGAGAGGCCCCGGATATTCGACGGTGAAAACCACCTCCTGCACCCCTCTTTCGTCAATATCAAGGTTTTCAATCTCCAGAACACGTCCATAAAAGTCGAATTGCGACGTTTTGTCGATTGCAGTGCATTGTGCCTTGACGAAATATCTCCCGACCATCCCGGTGATTTCTTCGGGGCTCATCGGGATGTATTCTCCGTCCTGAACGCCGTGCAGCAGCATCCCTTCTTCGTCGTATATATTGGTGATGCTGACGCTTTCGCCGTCAATATCGAACGCGACAGGCTCCTCCCACTCCCAGCTCAGGACATTTTGGTCGCCGAAAAGACCGTAACCCTTCACGTCGCCGACGGAGCTGTCTATGATGTACACGGTTTCGGAATAAATGTCGTGCGGCTGTGCCATAGCGAACTCGTTGCTTTCGATGTCGAAAACGAGTTTGTCCACGGAAACGCCCTCGCCGTTCAGCACGGCTACAATCGGGTCGACGATGCCGGATACGGAACTCATATCCATCTCCACTCTTCCCGTCGTGAACATATTGCCCGCATACAGCGCAAGGAGCATACGGCAGGGAAGCGAGCTTTCGTCGAAGTCGTCATAAGGATAAGTCAACAGGACGTATTCGGGTATATAAGTGCCCGAAGTTACGCCCATAAGCTCGTTTATCTCCGCCGCCCTGTCGGACGAGATAAGGCTGCTCAAACCGACGGAAATGTACACATTGTAGCTGCCGTCAAAGTCCTGCGGAGAGAAAGCGAGGTCTATGAGCGCGCCGCGGGACGGCAACAGGCGTGAAGCGCAGAAATCGTCGCAGGCGGCGGTGCAGGTGTGCGTGACGCGCAGATGGAAATAGTTGTCCTCGTCAAGCGACGTAAGGTCGTAATCGTTGAACATCAGCGTCAGCAGGTCCAGATTGGCGTCGAGGACGTAATCGTAACTCACCAGCGTGCCGCCGTCGCGCACGAGAGAGAGCGTCCCTTCCATATGCGAATTGCCCACTTTCGTACGGACGTATCCCACAGCGTCGTCGCCGGGGATTTTTTCCGCCAGCTCGGGATAAAGCTCGTGCCGCACTTCGAACTCCGCATTCATCCCCGCGTCTCCGCCCGAAACGGTGAGATTGTCCGCCGAAAGCAGCGCTCCGCCCTCTTCTGGGAATGTCAGCACCACTTCGCCGCTCATATCGGGCAGCATATCGAACAGCTCGTCGGAATCGCTTATGCCGAAAGCCGCAAGCAGAGAATTCGCCACGTTTTCGCCGAACACGGCAAGCACGGTGTTGAAATATTCCCTGCCCGTTTCCTTGTAGGTGTTGTTTATGTTAAATACATAGGTGTCGCCGTCCGCGTCAACTCTCACCCCGTCAAAGAACGCCCTGCCGAGGTTGAAGATTATGTCGGAAAACGCTTCCTGCGCCGAAAAGATATTGTCCTCGTCGAACGCAACGCCCAGCAAATCGAAAATCCCTACGTTCTCCACTTGCAGGCGCGCGTCCGAAAGCGCGAGCCCCGGTGCGATGTCTATCCAGGTGGACGAGCTGTCGCAGACAATCCTGAAAAGCACTCCGTCATCGGAGGAGGCGTCCGAGATGTCCGAAAGTTCACCTTCGTCTGCCGCGGCGGAAGTCGCCTGCCTGACTTCCAGCACCAGACACGAGTTTGCCGCGTCCGCCGCCGTAAGGTCGTAATTCAGTCCCAGCAAAAAGGTGTAATCCTCCCCTTCCGCCGTCACGTCGGAAGAGAATTTCACGCCTATTTTGCCGCCGTCGAGCACAATTGAGTCCGCTATGCGGTCTGCCGCGTCTTCGAGATATTTTTCCCAGGACACGGGAGTCGTCGTCGGAAGGTCGTCGCCCCGGTCACAGGCGGCAAGCGTCCCCGCGAGCATACACGCAAGCAGGACAAATATAATGAGCAAAAACGCCTTCTTCTTCATTCGCACCTCCTTCCGCGGCACAACGAATATGCGCGTGCAGGCACTTCATACGTCTTTTTGCGACTGTAAACTGTCGTTTTATGCAAAATACCGTTTGTCATTGCCGTTTGAGCTGCACCGTGATTTCCAAGCCGCACGGCACGTTTGCGGAGGCTTTTATGCTGCCGCCCATACCCTCGACTATCGCCTGCGCTATCGAAAGCCCCAGCCCCGTGCCGGGGATGTCTTTCACGTTGTCCGCGCGGTAGAAACGGTCGAAGATGGAGTCGAGGTCGCCTTTCGGCACGCCTATGCCCGTGTCGCTCACAGTCAGCACGCAGCCGTCCTTCGTGTTTTTCAGCCTGACGTTTATCCTGTCCCCTTCGCGGGTGTATTTCACCGCGTTTTCGATGAGTACGGACGCGAGTTGCTTTATCTTCTCCCTGTCCACGGGGATGTCGCAGTAATCGATGTTGGCGATAAGAGCTTTGTTTGCCATCGTCGCCATATCGGCAAACATATCCACCGTGTCGGACACCACGTCGCTCATCTTCGTTTCCTTCCCCCTGCCCGCGCTTCTGCCGCGGACTATGTTGAGGAGCCCGGAGGAAATGTCGGACATATAATCCACTTCGTCAAGACTTGCGTAAAGCATCTCCGCCTGCTCCGAAACCTTCGCTTCGGGAGAGGCAAGCACGTTTTCCAGATTGCCCTTGATGACGGCAAGAGGGGTGCGGATTTCGTGCGACATATCGTTGATGAAATCCTTCTGCTTGATGTAATCCGTCATTATGGGCTTGATGGCGATGTAGCCCCATACGAAGCTGAACACCACCACCACCACGATGAACGCAATCGCGAACGGGATGCTGTAAAGCGAAATCTCGTCCATCGCCGCGACCAGGCTGTCGCACGGGGCGAAGACTTTCACATAGTAAGTCGATTCCGAAGCGCCGTCGGACGCGGGCACCTCCGCGGTGTAGGTTTCGAACCAATGTCCCGCAATCTCTTCCCTGCGGTTCTCACCGACGCGGCCGCCGAGCGAGGGACGGTTGACGTCAATGAATTCGTCCGCCGTTTCTATCATCACGTTGCCGCCCGTCACGGTGTAAAGCGCGAAATAGTATTCCGGCGAATCGTACAGCGCCACGCTGCTCTCGCCGAGAGTGCTCTTTATCTCCGCCACTCCGCGCGCCGCCAGGTCCTCGGCATATGCGCGCACGCCGTCGCGCACCGCATTCTGCTGCGCCGTCGCAACATACACCCCGAAACCCGCGATAAGCGAGCCGAACACCAGAAGTATCAGCACGAGATTTATGAGCGCGAACAGCAGCCAACGCTTTTTTATGTCACGGTCTACTCTCACCATATCAGATTTTCTCCGTCCACATATATCCCGTCGCTTTGATGGTTTTCAGACATACGTCCAGACCGTACTCCGAAAGTATCTTCCTCAGACGGAATATGTTTATCTCGATTACCGACGTCCCCGTGGTGGAATAATATCCCCAGATTCTGTCGAAAATCTGCTGCTTGGTCATAATGATTTCCTTGTTGCGCACGAGAAGTTCGAGGATTTCGTACGTCTTGCGGTTCATAGGGACATAGTTGCCGTCCACCGTCATCATCTTGTTGACGTAGTTCACCTCCATATTGCGGAACTTGTAGTGTGTGCTGCTGAAATTGCCGCCCGTACGCCTGAGGCACGCCTCCACGCGCGCCATAAGCTCCTCTCTCGCAAAAGGCTTCGTCATATAATCGTCCGCGCCGAGCCTGAAACAGTCGATTTTTTTGTCGATGTCGCTGAGAGCGGAAAGGATGATGACGGGCATAAGATAGGTGCGGCGGATTTCTTTGAGCACTTCCATTCCCGACAGCTTTCCGAGCATAAGGTCGAGAATGATAAGGTCGTAATAAGTCTTTTCCACGTCCTGCAATGCCTTCTCCCCCGAGAGCGCGATGTCCACATCCCCTATGACGCTGAGCGATGTCGAAAGTATCTTCGCCAGCTTTTCGTCGTCTTCAACCACCAAAAGGCGCATAATCTGACCTCCGTTGCCGTTTTGCGGCATATTATTGTTTACACTAAGGTTACAAAATGATTAAATTCATCTTAAACCCAATAACCAATATACAGCAAATCCGCGTTATATACAATATATTTTCCGTTTATGTCAGAATAATTTAATAAAGGTGCAATGAAAATGAAATTATTCCGCGCCGCCCGCCGTTCCCTTCGCCGCGCGTGCCCGAATTGACAAAAAGAAAGCGCACGGCGGACCGTGCGCTTTCCTCCTCTCCCGCAAACGTCAAGTTTCGATGATGTCCGCCGCCCTCAAAGACGCCAGAAGTTCGTTTATTTTGTTGGCGAGCGTTTCGGTATTGGCGGTGGTCGCCACGTCCGCAACGGCAGTGCCGGGGGTCACGGGACCGGTCGCACCCGTAGGACCGGTGGGACCCGTCGGACCGGTGGGGCCCGTCGGACCTTCGTCACCCTGCAAACCCTGCGCACCTTGCGCACCCGCGTCACCCGTGGGGCCCGTCGCGCCCGTGGGCCCCGTCGCTCCCGTGGGACCGGTAGGACCCGTAGGACCGGTAGGACCTTCGTCACCCGTGGGACCTTGTGCGCCCTGTGCACCCGCGTCACCCGTGGGGCCCGTCGCGCCCATGGGACCCGTCGCACCCGTAGGACCGGTTGGACCTGTCGGACCGGTGGGACCCGTCGGACCTTCGTCACCCGTGGGACCCTGCGCACCTTGCGCACCCGCGTCACCCGTGGGGCCCGTCGCGCCCGTGGGACCCGTCGCACCCGTAGGACCGGTGGGGCCGGCGCCCGTCCCCGAAGGTCCGGTCGGACCGGTTGCGCCTGTCGGTCCGGTTGCTCCCGTTGCACCTGTTGCGCCCGTGGCGCCTGTCGCTCCCTGCGTACCCGCGACGCCCTGCAAACCCTGAACGCCCTGCGGGCCTGTTGCACCCTGTGCTCCCGTGGCACCCGTCGCGCCCGTGGCACCCGTTGCACCCTGCGTTCCCGCAGCGCCCGTGGCACCCGTTGCGCCCGTAGCTCCCGTTGCGCCTGTGGCGCCTGTCGCTCCCGTCGCACCTTGCGGTATGGTAAAGGTGAGAATGGGGTTTGCTCCGCCGGTATCCGTGACGGACGCAGCGGTGCCCGGCTGTCCCGTTATGGTCTGCCCCACCGTTACGGTCACCGCCGAAGGTCCGGTCGGTCCCGTAGGCCCCAGCGGGCCTTGCGGTCCTATCGGTCCGCGCGGACCCGTCGGTCCCGTAGGCCCCTGACAGCAACAGCTTCCGCGCGGTGCGGGTTCGGGCGTGACGTTCCCGACGCATCTGCACGGATAGCAGCCGCATACTCTGCAATATCTGTTAGAAAACATAGCGTGTCCTCCTGAAATTTATGTAAACCAAAATTCCCTACTACATCATATAAATGCAATGTCGCGGAGGTTACTATGGAAGGACTGCTCTCACTTTGTCTGATTGTCAAAAACGAGGAAAAAGTGCTGGCGCGGGCGCTGGACGGAGTGCGCGCGTACGCGGACGAAATAATAATCGCCGACACGGGCAGCACGGACGGCACGAAAAAGATTGCCTCGGAATATACGGACAAAATTTACGATTTCGAGTGGAAGGACGACTTCGCCGCCGCAAGGAACTTCGCCTTTTCCAAGGCGACGTGCGAATATATAATGTGGATGGACGCCGACGACATCGTCACTCCCGAAAACGGAGTTCTGCTCGGCAAACTCCGCAAACGGCTGGAAACCGAAAAACCCGACGTGGTTATGTGCCGCTACGACGTGGCGTTCGACGCGGAGGGGCGCGCGACGTATTCCTATATACGCGAAAGGATACTCCGCCGCGAGAACTGCCCTCCCTGGGTGGGCTGCGTCCACGAATGTATTTCTCCGCAGGGGAAAATCATATTCTCGCACTTCACGATGCGCCACGGCGAAGTCCCCGGAAAAGTGCGCGGAAGGCGCAACCTCGACATTTATCAGAAAAACATCGCCGCAGGCGTCAGGCTCGACCCGCGCCATACATTTTATTACGGAAGGGAGCTTTACTCCAACCGCCTTTACGCCGAAGCGGTGGCTGTCCTCACGGGCGCGGTAGAGGGCGAGGGATGGGCGGTCAACAAAATCGAGTCCGGCAAGGTGCTTGCCGACTGCTACATCGCGCTCGGAAAGTACGACGAGGCGATGAAAACGCTGCTGGGCACTTTCCGTTTCGGCGAGCCGCGTGCCGCGGTTTTATGCAAGCTCGGGTCGCTGTTCAAGCGCAAAAAGATGTGGAAAGAAGCAATATATTGGTATTCGGCGGCATTAACTGCAAAAGATTTCTCCGCATACGGCGATTTCGACCAGCCCGAATGCAGGGGAATTATCCCGCTCGTGGAGCTCACGGCGTGTTACTGGCAGGACGGAGAGGAGAAAAAAGCCGTGGAATGCCACAAGACGGCGGCAGAACTGCAACCCGACCACCCTTCCGTCGTGTTCAACCGGAAGTTCTTCGAAAGCCGAGGGCTGCTCTGAACGGGTTGCTCCGAATGTGCGCAAAACCCGATTTGCGCAAAGTAAGGGCGCGCCCGCGGCGCGCCCTCTTTTTGACCCGCGGGATGTCCCGCGAAGACAGTGGAAATCATTTTCGGACGTCGTATATTCTGAAATTCCCGTTGCTGACGGAACGCGAAAAGAAATCGCCGTCCGACGGCATACCGTTAAAGTAGCAGTCTATGCACCCCGTGGTGCACTTGTGCCCCGCAATCATAACGTTGACTTCCCTGCCCGCGTATTCCGCGGTCAGTTCGTCCAGAAAGGAATATATCCTGTCCGCGAAATCTTTCGGGTTTTCCACGCCGTCGTAAACCGTCGGGTCGGGGATGAGCCCGACGACAAGGCGCATATTTTCGTCGATAACCTGCCCGTCGGCGCTGCCTACGTCAAACGGCTGCAATCTCTCGTCCGTGACGACCGCCGCACCCCGCGTCGCAATCCGCGCCGTCTGCACGGCTCTTTCCTGCGGAGAGGAATACACCGCCGCGAAGGACACGCCTTTCAGCTCGTCGGCAAGCCGCTCCGCCTGCGCAATGCCAGTCGCATTGAGAGGCAGACCGTGCCGCCCCTGCATCCTCTTCTGCACGTTGAGGTCGGTCTGACCGTGTCTAACCGTATAAATTCTCATAAGTCGTTCCTTCTGAGAGCAATATGCGCACGATTTCCTCGTTGCGCGTGCGTATTTTCGCATTCACGCGGTTGTTGAAATCGCCGCGGTCGCTGTTTGCGAAATCCACCTGAAACACGGGCATTGCTTTCAGCCACATATCGAAATTCTCGTTGTCGAGCAGCGCGGCATTGTGTTTTTCGGCAAATTTCACCAACGACCACGCGCCTATGTCGCGGAACACGTCGCCGACAGTAGCTACGGAAACCGTCGCCTGCGCCTGATTTACGCGCAGTTTCCAGCGGTACAGCCTCGTGACGCTGATTTCCATCGCATAGCGCTGTATATCGTCCGCCAGCACGTCCGTCCCCATACGGTTGTGCCATTCGTGCGACGCATTCGCGTCGATGTCGAAAAAGTAAGCGGAAAAATCGCTCTCCTCCGTTTCTCCTTCGGGTATTTCGTATTCGCGCCTGTCCATAAGCACGACGCCCACGGACGTCCCGTTCTGCGTGACGTCGTTGTAGGTCAGGTCGTCAATGGTCACTCCGCCCGAAAATTCGGACCCGAACACGTTGACCTCGTCGTAATGGACGAAATCGTATATCGTTTTGCCGTTATACTCCACCGTCGCCAGCCAGTCGTGGAAGGAGTCGAGGCTTTGGTTTTCGCCGAAATAAGTGCTCTGCAAAAACAGTATCACGACCTCACCGGGATGTTCGTCGAGGAATTTCAGCACGTCCAGCACGTCCAGCGCGAATTCCCTGCCCAGTATATTATGCGTTGCGAACCATTCCCCGTCGTAATATGTATATTTGAAATGCAGCATCCGCGCCCCTTGCATCAGCAGTTGATACGGGGACACCACCTGCGTGACCGCCATACGATACTGAAAACCCGAGGTTATCGGAAAGACAGACTTCAACATATCGCTGCCCGGCTTGTTATCGATTGAGTTGTCGGCGCTTACGGAAAAGGAATTCGCATCGTGAGCCCCCAGCATCGCGATGTCTATGATTCTGGGGTTTGCCTCCGTGATGCCCTCGATGTCCGCGAGCACGGTCCCGTACGCTCCGTCCGTATTCCCCGTCCCGACTCCGAGCGTACGGACGTTGAGCATCACGGCAAAAAACACCGTAAGCACGACAACAGGTATGAGCACCCCGCACAGAATGCGCGCCGTGCGCCTGCGCTTCAACCTTGCCGTCACCGCCGCCCGCTCTTCGGCGGGCACCGTCACCACCCTTGTTCCTTCAAAATCCTCTCTCATTTGCGTCTGCTCCCGCACAATCCTCGGCGGAGCGCTCCGGCTCCGCTTTCGTGCAAAGACAATTATACAACGCCCGCGCGCTTCGCACAATGCCCCCTTTTTCCGCCAAGTATTCTAAAAAACGACGAAAACTATTATACTTTCTGGCGAAATTTATAATACTTTTTCTTAAAATCCTACTGTTTAGTGGATTTTCGAAATTGCGCAAGGATTTCCTTCCTTCTTGTAAAATCACTCTCTTTTTAAGCATTTTTCCGCGTTTGCCGAGGCAAAAACCCCGTCCGCAGCCCTCTCCGCAGGCATTCCGCACATCTCGCTCCGCGCCCGTTTCGCCTGGCGGTCGTGGCGACGGAGCGTTGCCGTTTTGCCGTCGCACCGCACTTTCCGACAATGCCGCAGTCACTCCTTTGTCTGCCGCAGAGCGAAGCCTTCCCGACCTGTGCGGACGCAAAAAAAAAGCTCCGCACCTGCGGAGCTTTTAACCGTGTTTTCTGCCGTGTTTGCGGCGATGTCAGACTTCGGGCAGTTCGCTTTCGCCCGCGGCAAGAGATTCGTCCGTGGGAGGTGCGTCTTGCAGTTCCCCGCGCATAAAGCGGTCGTAGGACACCATATCGAAGTAGCCCGTTCCCGTCAGACCGAAGAGGATGACTTTCTTCTCGCCCGTTTCCTTGCACTTTCTCGCTTCGTCCATTGCGACCTTGATGGCGTGAGAGGATTCGGGAGCGGGAAGTATGCCCTCCACTCTCGCGAACTCGACCGCCGCCTTGAACACGTCAACCTGGCTGACTGCGCGCGCCTCGTCGAGATAGCCGTCGTGGTAGAGCTGACTGAGTATGGGGCTCATTCCGTGATAGCGCAGACCGCCTGCGTGCGTGGGAGCGGGCATAAAACCGCTGCCGAGCGTGTACATCTTCGCAAGCGGGGTGACCTTGCCCGTGTCGCAGAAGTCGTACGCGAACTTGCCTCGCGTCAGCGACGGGCAGCTTATCGGCTCCACCGCGATGAAGTACGGGTTGCGCTCCCCTTTCAGTTTGTCGCGCATAAACGGCGCCATCAGACCGCCGAGGTTGCTTCCGCCGCCCGCGCAGCCGATGACCATATCGGGATATACGTCGTATTTTTCCATCGCCGCCTTGCTTTCGAGCCCGATGACCGACTGGTGCAGCACCACCTGATTGAGTACGCTGCCCAGCACATAGCGGGTGTCCTTGCCCGTCACGGCGACTTCCACCGCTTCCGAGATTGCGGTGCCGAGGCTGCCGCTGGTGTTTTCGGGATGTTCCGCCAGCATTTTTCTGCCCACCGCGGTCGTATCGGAAGGAGAAGGTATGACCTTTGCTCCGTACACCTGCATCACGGCGCGGCGCTGCGGCTTCTGCTCATAGGAGCAGCGCACCATATACACGGTGAGGTCAAGCCCGAAATATCCGCACGCCATAGAGAGCGCGGTGCCCCATTGTCCCGCACCCGTTTCGGTCGTGACGCCTTTCAGCCCCTGCTCCTTTGCGTAATACGCCTGCGCAATCGCGCTGTTGAGCTTGTGGCTGCCGCTGGTGTTGTTGCCTTCGAATTTATAATAGATTTCCGCAGGCGTGTCGAGATACTTTTCAAGGCAGTACGCGCGCACCAGGGGCGACGGGCGGTACATCTTGTAAAAATCTCTGACTGCCTTCGGGATTTCGATGAAAGCGTCCTTGTCGTTCAGCTCCTGCTTGGCAAGCTCTGTGCAGAACACGGGTTCGAGTTCGGAGAGCGTCACGGGCTCGTGCGTTGCCGGATTGAGGAGGGGACGGTGGTCTGTGCGCATATCGGCACGCACGTTGTACCATTCCTTGGGCAGCTCGTTTTCGGACAGATAGATTTTGTAAGGGATTTCTTTTTTGCTCATAGGAATTACCTCCGTTCTTATTTTCTTGCCGGCAACGCCGGAGAATGTCTTTTCCGTTCACCCGTTTGCGCGCACGGGCTTACACATCGTTTCCGTGCCATACCGCGCCTGCGGACAATGCGTCAAACGGGCTTTCCCCGCAACACGCCGCCGACGTCTGTCGCCTCCTGCCCGGCCGAAACACGCTTCGTGTTTTCGACCAAACATCCGTTCCGACGCATTCGGGTTTGCAGTTTTGCCGAAGGAACAAAAAACCCGACAGCAAAAACTGCTGTCGGGGACAAAGTCTTGGACTCTGCGGTGCCACCCCGCATTGACACGGCATCGCTGCCGCACCCACTCATCGACTGCCAACACAGTCAGGCTTCTTACGCGAGCTTTACGTCCTCGGCTACTCGTTGCCTTTCGCCTCGGCCCTCCGGGGCCCATATTATCGGGTTCGGTTCCTGCCGGCATCACACCGCCGCCGACTCTCTCTGAGTCCGTCACCCGTTTTCTTCCCGTCAACGGTTTGTTAAGTTGCCTTAATACTATCACCGCTTTTTTTTGCTGTCAACGGATTTTTTGCTCCTCTGCGACATTTTTTATAATAGAGTCTTCTTCCGCTCTCGGTGCGTTTTTTTGCATCGCAAAACTGCCCTCCGTTCCTGTTTCGGGCATTCTTCATCCGAGAATTCTCGCTTCGCCCGCGGCACATATGCCCGTTCTGCCATATGAGAACACGCCCTCTTTGTTCGCCCTCTCTTTTCAGACTCCCGCCGCCCTCTTAGCGTCCCCATCCTTTAATATACCGCCGCGTGGCGCGCGCCCGCGCACATTCTGCACGCATCGGGCGCGCATAACCTTCAAGAAAATTTTCGGACGTCATTGTCGCGAACGTCGTTCGCGGCGCGTCTGCGACGAATTCGACGCTCCGACAACCTCTGTCACAGCCCGAAGCGGCTCTTTTTTCCTTATTCGGCAAAATAAGCTGCAAAATCGCTTTACAAATTTAGCGAGGTAAAGTATAATGACACGGTAATCTCCGCCGAAACAGGCAGAGGAACTCATCAGGAGGGATATATGAAAAAGAAAATTTTCGCACTCGTGCTCGTCGTCGCGCTCGTCGCCTCCGTCGCCGTCGGTCTCGCCGCCTGCGACAACGACAGCAAAATCGTCACCGTCGGCTACACTCTCTATTCGCCGATGAATTATATCGAAAATAACGAGCTCATCGGCTTCGACACGGAGCTTGCCAAGGCGGTGTTCGCTGAGCTCGGATACGAAGTCGTGTTCAAGGAAATCAACTGGGGACAGAAATATGTCGAACTCAATTCGGGTTCCGTCGACTGTCTGTGGAACGGTTTCACCGCAAACGGTGCCGACGACGGCACGCCCCGCGACCAGCTTGTCGACTTTTCTTACAAATATATGATTAACAAGCAGTGCGTTGTGGTGCGTACGGACGGCGATTACGCCAATGCGACCTTTGATATGCTCAACAGCGCAACCGTTTCCGGAGCGTTCGAAAGCGGCAGCGCCGGTGAGGAATATGTCGCAACCAATATGCCGAACTGCACTCATAAAGGCGCCACTTCCCAGATGACGGCGCTCACCGAGGTCAACACACGTGCTTCGCAGTTTGCAGTAGTCGATTACCTGCTTGCCAACAGCATAGTAGGTCAGGGCGATTATTCCAACCTCAAGATAATCGACGAACTCAGCTCCGAAGACGAACAGTATGCAATAGGCTTCCGCAAAGGCGACACTCTGCGTGACGAAGTCAACGCGGTTCTCCAAAAGTTCATCGAAGACGGCACCACGCTGAAAATCGCCGAAAAATACGGCCTGCAAAACGCGCTGATTACGGACTATTCCGTGCTCGGCTAAGTTTGATAAACAACGGGAAGGGAGCCTGAACTCCCTTCCCATTTGATTATGGATTTCGGTCAAGTATTCGTTTATCTGCTGGACGGGTTCAGATATACCTGCCTCATTTTCTTTTTTACGCTGCTGTTTTCGCTGCCGCTCGGTTTGCTCATGAGTTTTTGCTCGATGAGCAAAATCAAAATCGTCAGAATTGTCATGAAAATCATCGTCTGGATTATCCGCGGCATCCCGCTGATGTTGCAGATTTTCATGATATATTATCTGCCCGGACTGCTCGGCACGGACAATATGTTTGCCCAAGTCGACCTGTACTTCATCGTGCATTACGGGCTGACGGATATGGGGCGTTTCCTTGCGGTAATCATAGCGTTTTCAATCAACTATGCGGCATATTTTTCGGAAATTTTCCGCGGCGGCATAGAGAGCATCCCGCGTGGACAATATGAAGCCGCGCAGGTTCTCGGCATGACGCGCTCGCAGACTTTCTTCCGCATAATCCTGCCGCAGGTGACAAAACGAATATTGCCGCCGATGTCCAACGAGATAATCACTCTCGTAAAAGACACGGCTCTGTCCCGCGTCATCCTGATTTCCGAACTTATAATGCAGGCGGAAAAACTGCTTTCCCAGGCGTTAATCTGGCCGTTGTTCTTTACGGGCGTCTTCTATCTCGTATTCGTCGGCATTCTGACGCTGATATTCCGCTTCGCAGAAAAGAAGCTGAGCTATTACAAGGTGTGATATGGCGATACTCGAAGTTGCAGGACTGAAAAAAAGTTTCGGAAATCACGAGGTGCTCAAAGGCATCGATTTCGAGTTGCAGAAAGGCGAAGTGCTCGCCATAATCGGCTCTTCCGGCAGCGGCAAGACCACTTTGCTCCGTTGTCTGAACTTCCTCGAAACCGCCGACGAAGGACGGATTGTCGTAGGCGGCGAAGTGCTCTTCGACGGCAATGCCGCGGACAAGAAAAATTCGGAAGACATACGCAAAAAGAGATTGCACTTCGGATTGGTGTTCCAACAGTTCAACCTCTTTCCGCACTATAATGCCATAACCAACATCAAGCTCGCCGCCGAACTCCTCGGCAAGGAAAAGAGCCGCAAAGAATGCGCGGAAATCGACGCCGCGGCAAAATCCGAAAAGCGCGAGATTCTCTTGCGCCACAAGGCGGAAAGTGACGCGCTGAAAAACGAAAATCTGCCGAAAACGGAGTTTAACGTCAGGAAAAAGCAACTTAAAGCCACTCATCGCGCGGAACTTCTGGATTTCGCCGACAAAGTGAAGGCGGAAAAAACCGCTGTGCGCGAAAGGCTTTTCGGCGACATTGACAGACGCGCACAGGCGCTTCTGGACAGAGTCGGGCTCGGTGACCGTGCGGCGGCATATCCGTGCGAACTTTCGGGCGGACAGCAACAGCGCATAGCCATTGCGCGCGCCCTCGCGCTCTCTCCCGACATCCTTTGCTTCGACGAGCCGACCTCCGCTCTCGACCCCGAACTGACGGGCGAGGTGCTCAAAGTCATCAAAGGGCTGAAATCGGGCGACAGCACTATGATTGTCGTCACGCACGAAATGGACTTCGCGCGCAATGTGGCGGACAAGGTCATCTTTATGGCGGACGGCGTTATAGAAGAAATGGGCACGCCTTATCAGATTTTCGAAAATCCGCAGAGCGAAAAGACGCAGGCTTTCCTGCGCAAATCCCGCGAGCAAACCGTCGGCGAAGAATAGGCGCGCAAACACCCGCGGGCAAACAGGCTGACCAACGCACCCGTATGGGTGCGTTTTTATTCCGTTTTTCACCCGCAACGCGCGCATCGCTCCGCTCCGCACAGGACAACTGACGCCGCAACAGGCAATTTCTCTTGATTTCGGGAAATAATATGCTATAATCTCCTTACCTGCGTCGCGTACCCTCGGCGTGGGGGTGTACCGGCTTCGACAGTCGGTTTGAGACGGGGTAAGCATGCCGCAGGCTCGTCTGCGTAAAAACGGAAATAAAAAATAAACGCGAAAAATACGCAAAAGAACTCCACTATGGAGTTCGCCCTCGCTGCATAATTTAGTCAGCGTGTCGCCCTCGGGTTTTCTGTTCCCCGGGCAAGCGGCATCATAAAAACAGACAACGCGGTCCCATCGCCCGGTAAGGCCGCTGTCATTACGGGCTTGTCAAGCGGAGGCTCGCCGACGTGCCGAAGCGAGAGACACCGAAACGCCGGATAAGCATGTAGAAATCACCGCCAACGGCCGGTTGGACCGGGGTTCGACTCCCCGCACCTCCACCAAATCAGGCAAAACCCTACTGTTTAGTAGGGTTTTCTTGTTTTGATAATGCCTTGTAGCATTGCCTTAAATATATTGCCTCTTTCTTACTTTTGGATAGCTGCGATTTCATTCAAAATAGCTTACAAATAAATTTTAACCTACTCCTTTCACGCCGCCTTTTACATATCCCTTATTCTGTCGGCGTTCTTCCTTGCGGTGTTCATCGCATATGCGGTCAAGTGGCTGAAACCGCGTCTTGCGAACCGCTCTCCCCGTGAGCACAAGCCTACCAAATCCGAGCGCATAGCGGAGCCGGAACGGCAGGTCGCGGAACTGAAAGCAAAGGAAAAGGACGCCGAATAGCGTCCTTTTTTGATGCAAGATAAAAGCAATTTCAAAGCGGGATGCAACGTGCCGCACCGTCCGACTTCACGGGAGCGCACACATCAGAGCAAAGCGAGCACATCCTGCGCGTTGGTGTCGGGGTTGACTTTCGGCATCACGGCGGCAATTCTTCCATCCTCTCCCACGATGAAGGTGCTGCGGACGACGCCCATAACGGTCTTGCCGTACATCTTTTTCTCCTGCCACACCCCGTAGGCTTTGATTGCGGTGAGGTCAACATCCGAAAGCAGAATGAACGGAAGGGAGAATTTCTCCGCGAATTTCGCGTGTGAGGCGACGCCGTCTTTGCTGATGCCTATCACGGTCACGCCTCTCTTGCGGAATTCATCGTATGCAGAGGCAAACGCACACGCCTGACGGGTGCATCCCGGCGTGTTGTCTTTGGGATAAAAATAAACCACGACTTTCCTGCCGACGAAATCGGACAGGGAAACGATGTTGCCATCCTTGTCGGGAAGCGAAAAATCGGGGGCGATTGTGCCTTTTTCCAACATATATAACCTCTCCGTTTTATGTCGCCTTACTTTAAGCGGCGCCGCGCGGCGGGCTTGTCACTTCTGTGCTTCGAAGTTGTCGAGCTTCTTCTTTTCCAGCTTCCAGTATATTGTGCGGACGAAGGGGAAGACGGCAAACAAAACGAGTGCGAACGAGAAAAGTTTGCAGGGATTGACGTACTTCTTCTTCTTTTCCAGCCCTTTGACCATCGCTTTTGCGACGTGCGTGGGTTTCTGCACGGGGAAAGGTTTCTGACGGATGACCTTGTCCTGTCCTTTGACCGCCGCCTTGAAGAAGTTGGTGTCCGTGGCGACGGGGTAAAGGCAGGTCATCTTGATGTTTGCTGGCATTTCGAGCCTGAGCGCCTGCTGGAAGCCCTGCACGGCAAACTTCGAGGAGCTGTAAAGCGCATAACCGGGCATCCCCATCTTGCCTATGGCGGAAACGGTCATTGCGAACTGCCCTTCCCTGCCGCCGAGGTACGCGCGGAATTTCTGATAGGAATAGATGGGCGAGAACACGTTCGTTTCGAATATGCGCGCGGTGCGCGTCCAGTCCACGTAATCCATCGTTTCGTAATACGGAAAACCGGCATTGGCATAGAAAATATCGATGCCGCCCAGCCTATCTTCCGCCGCGGCAAATATGGCGTCCACGCCGTCCTGCGTCGAAACGTCGCAAGTCATCGGCACGACCTTGTTGCGGTCGAACTTTTCGATGTTGTCCGTGTTGAGGTCCACGGCGAGAATTTTATTGTCGCCTGCGGCAAGAAGTTTGAGCACTTCCAGACCTATGCCGCTGTTCGCCCCGGTGAGCACTATTTTTTTGCCCGTAATCATAATTGTTCCTCCCTTTTATGCTTTATAAAGTGCTTGTTGTGCGATGTCGCGCATCACTCGCAGAGAATGCGCAGCAGATTGCGGGCGGCCTCGCGCAACTCCTCGACGGTGCCCGTATTCTCCACCGTGCGGGTCGCTATGCGCCTGAGCACGAATGTCGGCAGCTGCGAACGCATAATCGCTTTTGCGCGCGGAAGCGCGAGCCCCCTGCCTTGCAGACGTTTCAGCCTTTCCCGCCTGGGGGCGGTGACAAGGATGATTTCGTCGAACATATCCTTCATCCCGCTTTCGAGCACGAGAGGCAGCTCCACCACCAGAGGGTCCGCGTCGCATTCGGCAATCTTTTTCGCAATCTCCGGGTGCGCAATCGCATTCAGCGCAAGCCTGCTCTCCTTGTCGGAAAACACAAGCGCGGCAAGGCGGGGTTTGTCGACCACGCCGCAGACCACGCACTCGGGAAACCGTGCCGCTATCTTCTCCACATATTCCGGGCTGCGCAGCAGCTCGGCGTTGATTTCGTCGGCGGACAGACACACAAGCCCCATCTCCCGCGCCACTTTCAGCACTTCGGATTTTCCGCTGCCTATGCCGCCTATAATCGCTACGTTCATCCTATCCTCTCATTTGAGTTCGCCCCAGCTCTTCGCCTTGTTTGCGTCGGCGACGAGGGGCACGCGCAGTCTGACTGCGCCCTCCATTTCTTCTTTGAGTATTTTCACGACTTCGTCCGCCTCGTCAGACGCGGCGTCCACTATGAGCTCGTCGTGTATCTGCAATATCATCTTCGACTTCATCCCGGCAAGCCGCTTTTCTACCGCGAGCATCGCAAGTTTGACGACATCCGCCGCCGAACCCTGCAACGGCGTGTTCATCGCCATTCTTTCCGCCGCCGTGCGCAGATTGTAGTTGGACGAAGATATCTCTTTCAGGCTTCTGCGTCTGCCGAGCATAGTGACGGAATAGCCGTGTTCGCGCGCGAAAGCGATGTTGGCGTCCATAAACTCCTTCACCTTCGGATACGTCGCGAAATAGCGGTCTATGAACTCCTTCGCCTTATACTTCGGGATGGAGAGGTTTTCGGCAAGGCCGAAATCGCTCATTCCGTAAATTATGCCGAAATTGACCGCCTTCGCGTCCCTGCGCTGTGCGGGAGTGACTTCGCTCTGCGGAATGCCGAGTATCTGCGACGCGGTGAGCGCGTGTATGTCGGCGGAGTTGTTGTATGCCTCGATGAGCTTTTCGTCCCCGCTGAGATGGGCTAGCATACGCAGCTCTATCTGCGAGTAGTCTGCCGACACGAGCACGCAGCCCTCAGACGCCACGAACGCGCTTTTTACGTCCTTAGCTTCCTCCCCGCGCACGGGAATATTCTGCAAATTCGGGTTGGCGGACGACAGTCTGCCCGTTGCGGTGATGCACTGGTTGAACTCCGTGTGTATCTTGCCGCGGTTCACGAGGGGCTGCATTCCCGTCACATAAGTGCCGAGAAGTTTGGCGTAATGCCGCCATTCCAGCACCTGCTCCACCACGGGATGTGCGGCGGCAAGCCCCGTCAGCACGTCCTCGCTGACGGAATAGCCCGTCTTCGTCTTTTTGCCGTGTTTGAGACCGAGTTTGTCGAACAGCACTTCTCCGAGCTGTTTGGGCGAAGCGATGTTGAACGTCGTCCCCGCGGCGGCATAAATGGAGGACGTAAGGGCGGCGAGCTTTTCCTCGTACTTGACTTTGAGTGCCGCGAGCCTTTCGGTGTCCACGCATATACCGCGCTCTTCCATTGCGGCGAGCACGACGGTCAGCGGCTGTTCCACTTCGTAAAACAGTTTGTCCAGCCCCTGCTCGGACAGCGACTTTTCCGCCTCCTCCGCATAGCGGAACATCTCCGCCGCACCGACGTCGTATCCCTCGGCGCCGAGCACTGCCTCGACGGACTTTATGGGAGCGCTCCCGCGCGTCAGGTGCGCCGCGGTCATAATGTCGAAAAACGCCTTCGGCGCAAAGCCGTATTTTTTCAAAAGGGATTTGTAATCGTAACAAATGAGCGTGCGGCCTTCGGCAAGACTTTTCACGGCGGCGACGGCGTCATCGAATGACATCCCCTCCGCGAAGAGGTCCTCGGCGCAGTCTATCTCGTATTCTTTGCCTCCTCCGAAAGAGAAGCTCACTCCCGCGCCTATCAGGACGGACACTCTGTCCCCTCCGTCTATCGCGGCGATGTCTTCCGCGGAACGGACTTTGACGACCTCTTTTTCAAAGGCGGGAGCGGGAGCGGCGCCGTCGGCGGCGACGAAAGTCATCCTCGCCGCAACGGAATTGAGTTCCAGCTCCTGCAACCTCTTCTGCACCTCTTCGGAATAGACCCCATCGAAGCGAAGGTCATCCTCCGTGACTTCCAGCGGGACGTTCTTGTCAATCGTCGCGAGCGTGCGCGACAGCAAGGCTATATCGCGGCTGGCGGCGAGGGTTTCGCCGACCTTGCCTTTTATCTCTCCCGCGTGACAAAGCACTTCATCGAGCGTTTTGTACTGTTCAAGCAGCGCTTTTGCTGTTTTCTCGCCGACGCCCGCAACGCCCGGGATGTTGTCGCTCGGGTCACCGCGGAGCGCTTTGTAGTCTATGAAACTCTGCGGAGTGAACCCGTCTTCCGCAAGGCGGGCAAGGTCGATGACTTCGACGTCGCTCACGCCCTTTTTGGTCCAATAAATCCGCGTGGTGTCGCTCACCAGCTGAAAGCTGTCGCGGTCGCCCGTGAGTATGACCGTATCGTCGTCAAAACGCGCCGAGAGCGTGCCCAGCACGTCGTCGGCCTCATATCCCTCCTTGCTTATCACGGGCACTCTCATAAGCGTCAGAAGCTCTTTGAGAGGCTCGAACTGCTCGGCAAGTTCCGAGTCCATAGGCTTGCGCGTGCCTTTGTAGGGCGCATAAAGTTTGTGGCGGAAGGTCGGCGCTTTGAGGTCGAAAGCCGCCGCGACGTGAGTCGGCGCAAAATCCTTGACTATGCGGAGAAACAGGGTCAGAAAACCGTAAATCGCGCCCGTGTACGCCCCCTTGGATGTTTTGAGATTGGGGAGCGCGTGATAGGCGCGATGCACAAGACTGTTTGCGTCAATGAGCAGAATTTTGTTTTTTTCCGACATAAGGACTTTCCCTCAATCCGCCGCGACCGTCTGCGCGGAGTTTTCCGCCTCGGTCACGATGCGGAGCGCGTCCGCATAACCCAGCTGTTTGAGGTTTTCTATTCTTTCGGGCGAGAAAGCCATGGCTCTGCCCAGATTTGCGGACGGAGTTATGTAAAGTATGTCCAAATCGGACTGCTCTATTCTGCGCTTCGGCTGTTTGGAGTCGGGATTGGTGCGCACGACTATCATCTTCTTGCAGCCCGTGCGGGCGAGCAGATTGATGGGCATATTGTCGTAAACGCCGCCGTCGATGAACTTCTTGCCGTCTATCTGTTTGGGCGGGAAAATGGGGAAACACGCGGACGCCACGATATAATCTATCAGTTTGCCCTCGGGGATGTCCTTTTTCATCGCCTCGAAAGGTTCCATATCCGAGATGTTGTACGTCACGCAGCCGAAATCCACCGAGCTTGCGCGGATGTCCGCTTCGCTCAATCTGTTGTATACGAATTCCAGAGTGTGGTCGTAGGACTCTTTGATAATCTCGCGGGCGGAAAGCAGTTTCTTCCCCGTGGCGATGATGAGGTCGAGGTCGAAATCCTTCTGACGGAAACGTGCGACCGTATCGTCGTCGAAGTCGAACACGGGACAATATTTCGCTTCCTCCCAGTACTCCGCGAGTTTTTCTATCCCCTGCGAAGCCATCACCGCTCCGTTCAGAGCACCGATGGAAGTGCCCGTGATTGCGCTGAATGTGTAACCTTTTTCGATGAGGGCGATGAGGGCGCCGAGCTCGTAAGCTCCTTTGACGCCGCCGCCTTCGAGAACAAGACCGACGTTTTTAGACATTTTTCCCTCATATGCGGCGATATCGCGCGCAAATTTCTAAGTTAAAGTTTAATAAATTACGCGCGCGATGTCAAGCGGAAGAAATCTGCGCCGAAACGACGCAGCCCGCCCATACCGTTCGGCGTAGCTTTGCCCTCCCCTGCGTCTGCGGTATGCCGCGACGGGCGCGGGTTTTACGGGCAGCCCCACCGCCCGTTGACGCAAAAAAACGCCGCCCCGTGAGGAGCGGCGCCGCACTGCGTAACATTCGGGTCTTGCCCGTCAGTCCTGATGCAAACGGTCGATGAAACGGGTGTTCACGGTATAAGTCGCACCGGGGACTATGTCGCCTTCCGATGCGGTGTAACACCACACGCGGATGGGATTAGGCAACATACCCAATATCACTCCGCTGCCGCCTATTTCTCTGAACATGTCGGTTGACAATTCGACGAATCGTTCATCCTCGAAACTCGGATTGAGATAGCTCTTCTCGGAAAGACCCGTGGACACGAAACCGAAGTGTACATAGCTCGTACCGTCGTAATCTTTAATCAGATAAGCAAACTTCGGATTTTCCAAGGCAGTTTTCAACAACGCCATCGCGGGCTCAATCAACGCAGCGGCGGTGTCGTCGATGCTGTCCTTGTCAATAAGGCTTAAAGCGTCGGTGGACTGCCAGTTGTAAATATCGAGGAACCCGGTCTGAATCAAAGTGGAGACCTGTCCCGCCGCAGCCTTTTGGTCGGCGAATTGTTTTTTGTAATCGTTATTGGAGAAATTGACATAATGGAAACTCATACCCGTGCCGATGAGGTTGGACATTACGAGATTGTGGGTGCGGAGTATGCTGTACTTCACATCCCCTTCTATTCCGTCGCCGTCCTCGTCGTGGGCAGATTCTTTGTCTTCCATATTCGTGGGGACATAGATGCCAGTGCCGCCCATATTGCGCACAATACAACCGTCAATCGTGAAATCCACGCCGTGCAGTCCTATGCCCGTGCCCGCATTCTGGATTATGGAGTATTCCAGACGGCAGGCGGTCAGATTGTCGTTGACGTACTCGTCGTCATAACTCACCGTCCTGAACTGTATCGCATAACCCTTTATGCCCTGCGCGTCGCTTGCCGCCTGTATCTCGTCGCCGACGTCGTTGTTGGGAGAAATGGTGACGTTGCTCACGACCGCACCCTCTTCACGGACGGTCACCAGGCAGCAGTTGTACTCCGTCATAAACGACCGGCTTGCATAAATGCGGTGATTATTGCCGTACAGACTGCAACAAATCTGCGCTTCATAGTTATTGTACTGATACTTCTCCGCCGTCACGTCCAATGCGGTGAGCAACGGCTCGCCCGTTTCCGTATCGCAGTACGCGATGTCGGAGCCAAGCACGATGTCCCCGTCGAATGCGGGAGTATTCGGGTCGTATCTATGGCTGAGTCCGTCAAAGAGTTTTGTAAAGGTCTGGGTGGAACGCGCCGCCACGAAGAATTCGTTGACGTCGTTGACCTCGACTGCGGGAATGACGGTTATCGTCAGCGTCTGTGCCGCAAGGGAAGGATTGCGCGGATAACGCGCGCTCACGGAAATCGTGATGTCAGTCCTTTCGCTTATCGCATCGGCATTGAACACAAGCACGTTGCCCTCGAAGGACGCGAGTTCGGGACGGTCGGTTTTGAATATGAAAGCGTCGTAAAACTCCGCTCTGTCGTCCGCTTCCTCGGGCACGACGGGAAGAGAGAGCGCGATTTCCAGCACGTTGTCGACATAAAACTCCGTGCCTCGGTCGTAATCATCCTGCGTCAGCTCGTGCGTCGGGTCGAAACGGTAGGAAGCGAACACGGTTTCGCGGGCAAGCCCGACTGCAAGAGAACTCTCGTCGAGCTGCAAGCGGAAGATGGATATCTTCTCGACCGCAAACAGTCTGATTTCTTTGCTGACTCCCGCAACGGTTGCCGTAATCGTGACTTCACCTTTCGAAACGGCGGTCACAACCCCGTTTTCGTCCACTGTCGCCACAGACTCGTCGCTGCTGCTCCACGTCGCCGACGGCGCTTCGTCCTGCGCTCCGATATCCGCGAGCCATTCTGCGTCGAGGTCGAGGGGAATTTCGCCGATACCGAGCGTATAGGTGTCTTCGCTGTCAGGGTCGTAGGCGAAGAAATCGGCATTCGCTATGACGAAATCGTCCGCGCCGCAGACAACGAACGTCACGTCGCCCGCGGGAGAAGACACCGTTGCGGAAGACGCGCCGTCGTCTATGACAAGCACACCGTCCTCGATGACGCCGCCAGTTGCCGCCGCAGCGTCCGCGACGCCCGCCGCCGCAAGGTCGACCCTGCGCTCCGCGGTGTACACCGTACTGCCGAAAAGACTTGCGCCTGCTTTTACGGTTACGGTAAAGCCTTCACTTCGGACTTCTTCACCCGTGCCGTTTTGCGTTGCGCACATATATATCACGGCGCTTCCCTCGCCGACCGCTGTCACGACGCCGTTTGCGTCGACTGTGGCGACGGAGGGATTGTCCGACTCCCATCTGCCTTCCGTGACCATACTTCCGACCGGGTTGTATGCCGAGGAAAGCATTGTCTTGTCGCCCGTGAAAAGCTCGTTTTCACCCGACAGAGTGATGCTTTGGACATCGGAGTCCGTCACTTCGACAAGACAGGTGTCAAGATACCCTTCCGCATTTACCGACACCCTGAACGTGCAGTAGCCCGTGATTTCGAGAAGCCCCGTGGTGTTGGTGTCCACAGCGGTATATCCGTCGTCGGAAGCCTCCACGAGCTCCACACCGGGGACGCCCGAAGTCGTGACTTCGATGTCACCCTGAATCTGCCATTCGACGGTCTTGTTGGTGGCGCGTTCGGGCAGCACGGTGACGTTTATATAGTCGTTGAGATTGACTATGTATCTGCCGTTTGCATCCTCCTTCACGTCGGACCAGAATATCTGCACCGTGTCCCTGTCCATCGACACGCTTTCCACGCCGATATACGCCTGTGTGGAAACGAAGGACGTGACAAGTCCCACGATGAGCATAATGATGATGGGTATGACCACCAAAACGCCGAGCATGACTTTTTTCATATTTACTCCTTTACCGCGTACGTGCCGCGCGGAAGCCCCTGTCCGCGCGCCGCACGCTTTCTTTCCGCACCGGGAATGCGGAAAGTCCTCTCATTGTTTTCTCCCCTTTCCGAAGCCCTTGTGCCTGCCGCAGTCCCGTATGCGGTCAGGCTTCGCCGTGCAGGCGCTCTATGAGTTTGCTGTTTACGGTATACGTCATACCGGGCACGAGGTCCGTCGTTTCGTCGTTGTATCCGAAGAGGTATATCGGATTGTCACGAATGTTGAGCCCCACCGCTTCAAGCAGCCCCGATATACGGTTGAGAAGAGAAATATCGCTGCTGCAGAACCACTTGATGCGGCTGTCTTCCAGCGTCATATTCCAGCTGATTTCGTCGGGGTCAACCGCCTCCTGCGTATCGACATACCGCGCCGACATTTCTCCGGTATTCACGTCGTACACTCTCTCGGCGCGTCTTCCCTCGTCGTCATAACCGTACATAATATGCGACTGTTTGCCAAGGCCCATTGACATAAAGCCGAGGTGGATATACGTCACACCGTCCACTTCCCTGCGCACAGATTCCAGATTTTTTTCTTCAAGCAACATATCCTGCAAAGCACCTATCAGGACCTGTGCGGTACTCTCGTTCAAACCTATTTCCTTTAAGGTTTCCAAAGGCAGGAGCGTCAGACTTTCGCCGGGCTGCCAGTTGTACATATCCAGGAAGCCTTTCTGCGTAAACGTACTGCGCTGACCGGCACTTTCGTCATACTTCGAGTTCGAATAATTCCAGTCAAGATTGATGCCGGTGCCGACCATATTCGACATCACGCAATTGGTGAGCGTAAGGTTGTTATAGAACTGTATGCTGCCTTCCAACGCATTCCTGACGTGTATGCCTACGCCGCCGGTGTTGCGCATTATGCTGCCCTCTATCTCGACTTCGGCGCCCGAAAGCTGCACCAGCGTGGTGGCGTTTTCGAGTATGCAGAACTCTATCCTGCTGCCTTTTATCTGTGTCACCGTTTCGCCTGTGGCGGAGTTGCGTGCCCGAATATTGTACTTGATGCAATAGCCCAACGTAAACGTGGACGCATCGTCTATGGTCAAATCTCCGTTTTCGATGTCCTCATCCGAGAACGTATTGGGACGTATAGTGAGATTGCTGAACACGACGTTGTCGGCATAGACGTGGAAAATGGGTTCGGTCTTGCCTATCATCTGGTCCTTTTCGGCGGAAACGGTGTAACCGTTGCCGTATACGCTGCCGTAGGTGTAGATGTTGGTCGCGCCGTCTTGTCCGGCGGCATTCTCGACGGGAATGTCATTGAGGAAGACCGCACTCTTTTTTTCCGTTTCGAGCGCCCTCTTCAACGAAGCGTAATCGCCGACCGACACGCCGTCCACCACGGTGATGACAAACGAAGCCGTCGTATATTCGGGCAGATTGGCGTATTTGGGATACTTCGCGCGGACGGTCACGGTGATGTCTATCTTCTCGCCGTTTTCCGCCGCCGCCTCGATAGCCGCTCCGTTGAAAGTCAGCAGATTGTTCAGTATGCCGTCGCCGTCGACATCGTTGAAATACGCAAGGTCGGGACGGTCTGTCGTGAACTCGAACGCCTCGTAGAAGCTCTCCTCATCCTCGCCTTCGAACATAGCGGGATAAAGCACTCCGACGGAGAATGTGTTGTCGACAAGCGTCCCGTCTTCGTCGAATTTCATAGAAGCGAACACGGTTTCCTGCGCGAGTCCGACTTCAAGAGAGTCCTGCGTCACGGCGCTCACGAGCACGGCGACTTTACGCTGGACTTCGAGCGTGATTTCCGCCTCCGCGCCGCCGTCGGTTGCCGTCGCGGTGATGACCGCGTCGCCGCTGGACAACCCCGTCACGGCACCGTTTTCGTCGACGGTGGCCACCTGGGTGTCGGAAGACGACCATATGACTTCCACGCTCTCGCCGCGTCTGAACACGGACGCGTATCTTGCCGTAAGATACAGCTCCTCTCCGCCCACTTCGAGGATATAATCTCCGAGCGCGCCGTGCTCCACGATTTCTATCGCGTTCTCTTCGCAGAGATTGATGATGGCGGGGGTATCGCTGCCCCCGATTTCGATTACGGCGCGGGTCGCTCCTTCCTCGAAACGGAATATGCCGTCCTCAACCGTACAGCCTACGCAGGCAGTTATGTCTTCGGGAGAAATTCCGAGTTCGTTTTCGATGTCGAAGCCGTCGTAATGGACGTTGACTATGTCGCCGTAAGAGGTCGCTCCCGCGGTGACGGTGACGACCATTCTGTTGCTTTCTATCACATTGCCCTTGGAGTCTTCCGCGCTCATCCACACTTCCGTTTCGCCTTCGCGAAGACCGGTGATGATGCCGTTGCGGTCGACAGACGCGACAACGGACTCCGAAACGTGCCATTCGACATTGTAAGCGGCGCCGTCCATAGGCGTGAACACGGCGCTCAGCATCTCCGAACTGCCGGCGCGCAGAGTAATACTGTCGTCAAGCGAGATGGCGGTGATGTCGCCGCCGACGACCACGGTGCAGACGTCGGTATAGGTTTCCGCCGTGACGACGATTTCGAAATTGCAGTGCACGTTGATGCGTATAGACCCGCCCGCGGTCACGGTATCGGTGTGGTTGCCGTTTGCGTCGAGCAGTTCGACGTACCAGAACCCGTCTTTGCCGTTGTCGCCGTCGGGATAGTTCGCGTCGCGGCTGCGGACGTTTCTTATAGACCATTCGTAGGTTTTGTCCGTAGCGCGTTCGGGCAGCACGGTGACGACAAACAGACCGCCGTCGCCGTCCAGCTTGTATGTTTCATTCACTTCGAGAGTGAGGTCGTGTTTATCCAGTTCCACGCTCTCGACCCCGATGTACGCATTGACGGAAACGAAGGTCGTGACCAGTCCCATCACCAGCAGCACAACGAGGGGAATGACAATGAGTATGCCAATCATTACTTTCTTCATATTTTACCTTATGCAAACACAGCCGTGCCGTCAGGGCGCGATTCTCTGATAGCGCTTTTCGAGGTTGACGAAGAGCGCCGCCACGCTGCCGGCAAGTATAACCACGGAAATCGCGGAGAGTATGGCGTAAATGTCGCCCATACTGTCGACTATCGTCACAGTGCCGATTGAGAGAGGCAGGAAGCTGAACACCATCGTGAACACGCCGAACACTGCCGCGACGAGTATGCCGACAATGAGCGAGAGCACCATATTCTTGTTGGCGGACACCATTTCGCCGTCGCCGACGACGTTGAACGTCGGGGACTTGACGTCCGCGGATATCGCAAGACAGGTGAGCGCAAGCACTATCATCTCTGAAATGATGAAGATGCAGCCCACGTCGAGCGAAGTGAGCAGATTGCCCGCCCTGTCCGTGCCGAACGCCGCCGCAACCACTATGCAGGAAAGCACGACGGACGCGGTGCCGACCGCGGCATACAGGAAAAGTTTGGCAAGTATCTGCTGCGTGTAGCTCACGGGCACTATCTTCGTCAGATAGAACGAGTTGCCCTCGCGCGATATTGACGTGGACGCGAACGACACTATGATGGAAACGAATATTATGATGACCAGCAGCGTAAGACCGGGCACTATCGCGGCACCGACCGTATTCTGCCCCATTGTCGCCGCAAGGTCGTTGCAGTAATACACCATCACGGGTGCCGCAACCGCCATCGCGAGATACTGGAAGGAATAGTTGAAGGAGCGCAGTATGAGGAAGAACTCGCGGTGAAGCAGAGTCCCGAACACGCTGCGTTTGATGTTGGGTATCTTCTTCTGGAAGGACACCTTCTCCGTTTCCACGCCCGTAAGGATAATCTTATAGTACGTGCGCGTGGTGACGAAGTAGCCCGCCACGGCAAGCGCCGCCGTAATGAGGAAGATGTACAGGAACGAAAGCCCGATTTCCGTCGCGGAATATCCGAACATCCAGCCCGCAAGCAGAAGCGCATACCACTTGAAAGGATACGCAGCGCCCGCTATGTCGCGCAGACGGTCCATAACGGCGGGCGAGAACATCCCCGCGCTTTCGTCGCGCATATAGTCCAGCACGCCGCCGAGAGCGGTCATATAGAGGATGAACACCGCGCATATCGCCGCAATAAGCAGAATGAGCACGAGCAGGAACTGGTTTTTGACCAGATTCATTATCATCATAACGGGGATTGCGAGCAGGTTGGCAATCGCGTAAGGCAGCGGGATAGTGATTATGATGACCGCAAGCGACGCGAAGTAGAACCCGACGGGCGCGCCCGTCACGACGCCGAATATGATGTGTATGGGCAGCATCACCAGCAGGTTGATGACCACGTTGTGCACGAAGCAGTAAATGGACTTGGCGAGAAGTATCTCCCTGCCGCTGACGGGAAAACGCAGCAAAAGCTCGTTGTCGCCGCTCATATACAGGTTTTTCACCACGTTGCCGATGGAAACCACCGTCGTCACGCAAAGCGTGAACAGCGTCGCGAGCACCAGGAATTCAAACGGCAGCTCCGACCTTCTCACGAACATCGCCGTCAGAAAGTAAATGCCCGTCACGAGTATGGCGTAGATTGCAAGCGTAAACAGCACGCCGAGCGCTTTGCCCGCTTTGTCCTTGGCGGACATATCCACCTTGGAGCCGAACCGGGCGCGCATTTCCAGCCGCACCAGCGACCGGACGCTGAGCCAGGATATCTTATCGTTCATTGCGCATCCTCCGTATCGACGAAGCCGGAATTATCGTTTGCAGGGGCGGATTCCTCTTCGTCTACGGGCATTTCGGGGCGCATCTCCGCCTGCTCCTGCGCCACGTAATCCTCGAACAGACGCTTTTCGTAAGTGCCCGTGATTTTGAAGAATCTCTCTTCGAGGTTCGCCTTGTTCTCTTCGTGTCCGGCAAGGTCGAAACAGTCGATGAGGTGACCCTCGTTGACTATCGCCACGCGGTGGCACAGCCTCTTGACAAGGTCAAGGTTGTGACTGGAAAAGAACACCGTGTTGCCCTTCGCGCAATGCTCGCGCATATACGCGATAATCTCGGCGGTGGACTGCGGGTCAAGACCCATCATAGGCTCGTCCAACACCCAGAGCTTGGGCTCGTGTATGAGCGCGGCGATGATGCATATCTTCTGCTTCATACCGTGAGAGTACGCCTTTATCTGCTTGTCTATCGCGAAACGGAGCTTGAACAGGTCGAGATAATGTTCCAGCCTTGCCGTCCTGTCCTCTTTGGACACGCGGTAAAGGTCCGCGACGTAATTGACGTATTCCCTGCCCGTCAGTTTCTCGTAGACGGAGTGGTTGTCGGGGACGTACCCCATATTCATTTTCGCTTTGATGGGTTCTTTCTGAATATCGTATCCGCACACCTCGATGCTGCCGCCGTCGAAAGGCAGAATGCCCGTCAGGCACTTTATCGTGGTGGATTTGCCCGCGCCGTTCTGTCCCAAAAATCCGAAGATTTCGCCGGGACGCAGCTCGAACGAAATGTCGTCGACCGCCACACGGTCGCTCTTGGGATAAACTTTTCTGAGATTTGTCACTTTAAGCATATTTCTTCTCCTGCTTCTTTCTTGCGTTTTTTTGTGATTTTGCGGAAAACCGCCGTTATTGCCCGCCGAATTGCCGGACCCGTCTGCGTACGCGGCTTTGCCGCCCTCCTCCTGCTTATATAGTATTCCGCGATTCTTACCCCCTCCTTACGGAATTCTTACGAAATTCTTACAGGCGCGGGTGCGGGATACGCGTGCGGGAGTCGCGCCACGCGCGCGAGCGCGCATAAAGACGCGAAACGCAGACAGTCCGTCAACGGCGGACGCTCATTGTTTCATTACAACGGAAAGTTTCAAAAACGCCGCGGACGCGGGCGACGAACCGCCCTGCCCCGTAACGGTATGCGGCGCAGAATCGAAATGCGGGACTTTTTTGTTGTCGGCGCGCGTACGGAAGACGCGGCACTTGTCACAGGCGAAGAACTTCGCCACCGAAATGTATATCCCGCAGACACCGTAAAGAAAATACTTCCCGACGAAGGACTGAATTCTTCCGAACCACATCTGCTCCGCCATCTCGTGGCTGTAAGCCGCAAGCACGCACAGCGACGACTCGGTGGCGGCGCGTACGGCACGGACTCCTTTGGGCAGATTTTTTATCAGCGTCGCCAGGCACAGCACGATGCTCGCACCCACAATCACCGCGGCAAGCGCCAGGACGGTGAACGAAACGCCAATCATGATCGTAACAATATCAAACATAGTCAACCTCTGTCGGTCATATAGATTTTACCATTTTTGCGCGACGGGTGTCAATCATTTTGCCGAAAGCTCGTTTCGGGCTTTAATTACGCTTAAAAACGCATTTAATCTCGCGTTTCGTGTAATAAAACATTACGTTTTGTATCATCCGAACTTGCATTCGCGTCCCTCCCGACGCCCGTCGGGCAAGGAAGTATTCCTCGCGGACGAACCCGATGCGCAGGTTCGCCGATGCGAATTACACCCTCCCGACACCCCCTTTCCGCCGC
The DNA here is from genome assembly GCA_900544575.1 of uncultured Eubacteriales bacterium. GTDB lineage: Bacteria > Bacillota > Clostridia > Christensenellales > CAG-917 > Limadaptatus > Limadaptatus stercorigallinarum. The sequence continues at coordinate 95,801 of UQVO01000004.1, forward strand.
CGTCCGACACCGCTCCCCGCACGCCGCGGAAGCGTCGGTTCCGCCCTCCCGCCGCCGTCGGCCGACGGAAACATTCCCCCTCTTTCCCTCATATGCTTGACTTGTCCCGCGCGCAAATGTATAACGTACACGGAGATTGAAAGGAAGTCACTCACACGGAGGATAATATGAACGTCGACGAACTGCTTCTGCCGCTCGCTCTCATACTGGTCGTTGCAAAACTCTTTTCCATAATCGGCAAAAAACTCGGACTGCCGCAGGTGGTCGGTATGATAATCGCGGGCATTGTGCTCGGCTGCATCAAGTACATCCCCGGACAGAACGTGTTCACTTCTTCCGCTACGGAAGGGCTTTCTTTCCTCGCAAAAATCGGCGTCATACTCATTATGTTTTCCGCTGGGCTGGACACCGACCTCAAACAGTTCAAAAAGATTGGGGTGCCCAGCGTCGTCATCACCGTTATGGGCGTCGCGTTTCCCCTGCTCTTCGGCTTTCTCGCCGCGGGCGGAATGCTTTACGGCGGCAGGTTTTCCTCTCTCTCGCAATCCGACCTGATTTCCTGCCTTTTCTACGGCACCATACTCGCCGCCACGTCGGTGAGCATCACCGTCGCCGCGCTCAAAGAGCTCGGCAAACTCAACACGAAAGTCGGGATGTCCATCATTGCCGCCGCCATAATCGACGACGTGATAGGCATCGTGCTGCTCTCGCTGTTCATCAGCATAGACGCCACGGGCGGTGCGGGCGATATAGGGCGTTCCGTCGGGATGATGATAGCCTTCTTCGCCGCGGCGATAGCCGTCGGCATACTCATCAGGCTTGCCTTCAAATACATCTCGAAGAAATATCCTCACACCCGCCGCATTCCCATACTCGGTTTTGCCGTATGTTTCTTTTACGCATATGCGGCGGAAACGTGGTTCGGAGTGGCGGACATAACGGGCGCATACGTCGCGGGGCTTATGCTCTCGGGTCTGCACGAGGCGGAATACGTCGACCGCAAGATAGAAATCAGCAATTATATGATTTTCGCCCCCGTATTCTTCGCCAACATCGGCATCACCTCTTCCTTCGAGTCGATAAGCGCGGCTATGGCGGGCTTCGGTGTGGTGTTCGTGCTGGCGGGGATGCTGGGCAAGGTCGTGGGCTGCGGCGCGGGCGCGCTGATATGCGGCTACGGCATAAAGGACAGTCTGCGGGTGGGCATAGGAATGATGGTGCGCGCGGAAGTCGTGCTCGTGTGTGCGCAGCGCGGAGTGGACTCCGGGCTTGTCGACTCCGCGATAATGCCCTTCGTGCTCATACTCATCATAGTCACCACTCTGCTCACCCCTCTGCTGCTCAAATTCTCCTACCGCAAGGAACTTCCCCCGCCGACTCTTCCCCCCGTCTACATCAGAGAGCCGCACACGGTCTGACAATCCCGCGGCACCGACGGGCACGGATTGCCCGACGGACAACTTTGAAAATGGTTGGGCACGGCTTTGCCTGCTTTGTGTTTATGCAAATCAAAACCCCGCTTTTGCTCAAAGCGGGGTTTTTATCCGATTTTTTGCGGGATTAAACTTCGGTTTTGCGCAATGAACGCTTATTTCACGATGGACGCATTCCAATGGGGGTCGGGTTCGAGCCCCATCAGTTTCGCCACCGTGGCGGCGACGTTGCTCAGCCCGAATTCGCCGTCGGCGATTTCGCAGTCCGCATTATAGACGATGAAAGGCACGGGGTTGAGGCTGTGCGCGGTGCGCACGCTCACGACGCCCTTCTTGTTCTTTTCCAGCATCTCGTCGGCGTTGCCGTGGTCGGCGGTGACTATGAGCGCATAGCCCGCTTCTTTGACGACGGGAAGCAGCCTTGCAAGTCCGAGGTCGACGGCTTCGACGCCGATTCTCGTCGCGTCGATGTTGCCCGTGTGTCCCACCATATCCCCGTTGGGATAATTGCAGCGGATAAAGCCGTATTTGCCGCTCTTCACCGCTTCGATTACCGCGTCTGTGACCTCCGCGGATTTCATCCAGGGACGCTGGTCGAACGTCACCCTGTCGCTGGGTATCTCCTGCCACGTTTCCAACTCTTCGCTGAATTTTTCGCTGCGGTTGCCGTTCCAGAAATAAGTGACGTGACCGAATTTCTGCGTTTCTGACACGGCATACTCGTTCACACCGTGCGCCACCATAAATTCGGTGAGCGTGTGCTCGATTTTTGGCGGTTCGACAAGGAAACGCTTGGGCAGGTGCAGGTCGCCGTCATATTCCAGCATCCCCGCAAACATCACTTTCGGCATATCGCCGCGGTCGAAACCCTTGAAATCCGCGTCGTCAAACGCCATACTCAGCTCTATCGCGCGGTCGCCGCGGAAGTTGAACAGCACCACGCTGTCGCCGTCGCTCATCGCGCCGACGGGTTTGCCGTCCTTTGCGACGACGAAACCGGGCAGGTTCTGGTCTATGACTCCCGGCTCCTCCGTACGGTAAGTCCCGATTGCCTCCGTCGCGCTCGCGAACTGTCTGCCCTCACCGTAAACGTGGGTGTAGAAGCCTCTTTTCACCATATCCCAGTCCGCGAAATAGCGGTCCATCGTTATGGTCATTCTGCCGCCGCCGGAAGCGATACGCGCGTCGAAATCCGCGTCGTTGAGCTCCGCCATCGCGTTTTCCAGCATATCGACGTACACCAGCGCGCTGGTCGCGGGGACGTCCCTGCCGTCAAGCAGAACGTGCGCCCTCACGCGCTTTATGCCCTCCTTTTTCGCTCCTTTGATGAGCGCGATAAGGTGGGATATGTTGCTGTGCACGTTTCCGTCCGAAAGCAGACCGATGAAATGCATCGCAGACTCATTCTTCACACAGTTGTCCGAAAGCGCGCGCCAGGCGGCAGACTTGAAAATGTTTCCGCTTTCGATGGCTTCCTCGACGAGTTTTGCGCCCTGCGAATAAATCTGACCGCAACCGAGCGCATTGTGCCCGACTTCGCTGTTGCCCATATCCTCGTCTGAGGGCAGCCCGACCGCCGTGCCGTGAGCCTTGATGTAAGTGCAGGGACATTCCTTGCGCAGCTTGTCGAGCACGGGAGTGTTCGCCATCGTCACGGCGTCGCCCAGCCCCGTAGTGGACTTGCCCACGCCGTCCATAACAACAAGAACGACTTTCTTTTCCATAAAAATCCTCGTTTAGCGTCCGAAGGACGAAACTTTTTTTCGCAAGAATTGTAGCACAGCGCACCCTGTCCGTCAACCGAACGCACGCCGCGCATACCCCGCTCCGCCGCCGCACCTGCAAAAAAACGCCGCCGTCAGAAGACGGCGGCGCGGAAAAGGATGCCTCGGATGAGGCGATATCAAGGGTTCGTTACGCGTCGCTTTCCTGCGTCGGATTACGCCGCACTCCGACAACGGGCGGCTGCGGCGCGGCAGATTGCTGTGCGACGGTTCGCGGCGCGGCAGATTGCTGTGCGGCAAATCGCGGCTGCACGGCAGGTTGCTGTGCGGAAGCAGACAGCTTGGCGACCAGCTGTGCGTAAATTTCCTTTGCCATAGTCCTTGCTTTGCGTTGGAAATTGATGTTCTCTATCCAGCCTCCGCATCCTACGCTCACGAGCACCGGACGCAGCGCGACTGCAAGTACTATGGCCAAAATGCCTGTTAAAAGGAGCACAATCGCCACAGGCCACATAATTGCGAATAACCCCATTGCCGAAACAGCAAGGATTACGCCGACGAACAACCCGATTTTGTTCGACGTGCCCATAGTTTTCGCTATGCTGAGCGCATTGATTTTGTCTAATTGTATGCGGTGTTCGAAAGTCGAAAGTCCCAGGAAAGTTTTTGCGTTTAATATGAGTTCCTTGTCCGTTACGTGCGCTTCGCGATACAGTCTTGTTCTGCTTACCGTCATAATGCTGCTCCTTGTGACCGAGAGAACCACCGTCAAAACGACCATGACCGCAAGCACTGCAAAGATTACGATTTGAGTTGTTTGCATTGCAATTTAAGCCCTCTCCTTTTTTATTACTGCAATTATAGATTAGGCATTGCCTAATTGTCAAGCAAAATTAGGCAATACTTAATATTATTTAGCAAAGTGCTATGAACCTCAAAGACAAAATTACCGAAAATCTGAAAACCGAAATAGAGCTTTCCGGAAAGACGAAGACCGAAATCGCGCACGCCATAGGCGTGTCCAAACCTACGCTGTCGCAATATCTTTCCGGACGCGCACAGCCCACTCTCGCCACCCTGTCGCGGCTGTGCACCTTTCTCGGCATTTCCGCCGACGACATACTCGAAACGGGACATCCGGACGATTTCGACTGACCCGCATTTTTTTTGCGGCATTCGACGCTTATCGCCTGTTACGGACTTTATATTTCAAAATTTCCGCATAAACACCGTTTTCGGCGACTTCTTACAAATTTTTGTCTGCCGTCAGAATAAAAGTCCGTTCGTGGAGGGATTTTCGTCATACGAAAAAGCGGCGCAGAAAGCGCCGCTTTCGGTTTAAGCGGTTATGCTCAGTAGTTGACGACTTTGGAGAAATCCTCCGCTTTCAGGGACGCACCGCCGATGAGTCCGCCGTCGATTTCGGGCATTGCCATAAGCTCGCTCGCGTTCTTGGGGTTCATACTGCCGCCGTACTGAATGCGCACTCTGTTTTCGGCGCACTTGGGGCAATAGAGTTTCGCCATAGTGTCGCGGATGACCTTGATGGTGTCGTTCGCATCCTGCGCGGTCGCGGTTCTGCCCGTGCCTATCGCCCACACGGGCTCGTATGCGATGACTATGTTGTCGAGTTCGTCTTTGTCGATGTCCTTGAATGCGGCGACCGTCTGGCGGGTGACCACTTCTTCCGTCAGACCGCTCTCGCGTTCTTCCAGCGTTTCGCCGACGCAGACGATGGGTTTCAGTCCCGCAGCAAGCGCCGCTTTCATTCTGGCGTTGACGGTTTCGTCGGTTTCACCGAAATACTGCCTTCTCTCGCTGTGTCCGATGATGACGTATTCCACTCCGAGTTCGACCAGCATCTTCGCGCTTATCTCGCCCGTAAACGCGCCTTTTTCCGCCCAGTGCACGTTCTCCGCGCCCACTTTGATGTTGGTGCCCTTCGTGGCTTCGACTGCCGCGGCGAGGTCGGTGTAAGGCGTGCAGATGACGACGTCGCAAGCGGCGTCCTTGACAAGCGGAATAAGGTCGTCGACGAGCGCCTTGGTTTCCGCTATGGTGTTGTTCATTTTCCAGTTGCCGGCAATGATGGGTTTGCGCATAATATTCTCCTTTCTACCCTATCGGCAGCGTTGGGCAGCGCCCTCCGCCGCGACGGTCATATTTCGTAATTTAGCTGCTTTTTCCGCACAAATCACACGTTAAAACGTCGTTTTGCACATATAAACACGCCGTTTTGTAAATCGTGCGGAAAGAAAAATCCGCGCGGACGAGCCGCGCGGAGGGTGTCATTTCTTATCGTTCAGGCAGGCAATGCCGGGAAGGACTTTGCCTTCGAGGAATTCCAGCGAAGCGCCGCCGCCCGTGGAAATGTGGGTCATCTTGTCCGCATATCCGAGCTGCGCAACCGCCGCCGCGCTGTCGCCGCCGCCGATGATGGTGATGGCGTCGGTCTCGGCAAGAGCCTGTGCCACCGCTTTCGTTCCCTTGGCGAAGTTTTCCATCTCGAACACGCCCATAGGACCGTTCCAGACCACCGTCTTCGCGCTCTTCACCGCGTCGGAGAAGATAGCTATGGTCTTGGGTCCGATGTCCAGCCCCATCCAGCCGTCGGGGATGTCCCCTTCCACGACTTTTATGTTCGCGTCGTTGGAGAAAGCGTCCGCGATGACGTTGTCGACGGGGAGCATCAGCTTGACGCCCTTGTCTTCCGCCTTCTTCATCAGCTCTTTTGCGAGCTCGATTTTATCTTCTTCCAGCAGGCTGTTGCCGACTTTGAAGCCGAGCGCACGGCGGAAAGTATACGCCATACCGCCGCCGATGATGAGCGCGTCGCACTTGCCGATGAGGCTTTCGATGACGCCTATCTTGTCGGAAACCTTCGCACCGCCGAGTATGGCGACGAAAGGACGCGCGGGATTCTCCACCGCACCGCCGAGGAATTTGAGCTCCTTCTCGATGAGGAAGCCGCTGACGGCGATGGGAGCATAACCGTACTGCACAATGCCTGCGGTCGTCGCGTGCGCGCGGTGAGCCGTTCCGAACGCGTCATTGACGTATATGTCGCAGAAATCCGCAAGTTTCTTGCAGAGTTCCTCGCTGTTTTTCTCCTCGCCCGCCTCAAAACGGGTGTTTTCGAGCAGCACGCATTCGCCGTCGCGGAGCGCCGCAACCTTCTTGTGTGCGTCCTCACCGACAAGGTCGGTCGCAAACGTGACTTTGCCGGGGAAAATTTCGGCAAGTCTGTCCGCAACGGGTTTCAGAGAAAACTTCTTGGGGTCGTTTTTGAGCGCCTTTTCGATATATTCCTGCGTAGCGGCGGCGCGCTCGCTTTCGGGCAGCGCTTCAACCGCCTTCTTTTCCTTCTTGGTGAGCCCGAACCCGGGGGTGAAAATGTTGTGAGGCTTGCCCAGGTGCGAGCAAAGTATCACCTTCGCGCCGTGGTCCATCAGGTACTGTATGGTGGGAAGTGCGCCGTTGATGCGGTTTTCGTCGGTAATCACGCCGTCAACCATCGGCACGTTGAAATCGACTCTCGTCAGACACTTTTTGCCTTTGACGTCGACATCTCTGATTGTCATCTTGCTCATAGGAATTCTCCTTATATGAAAATTATTTGCGGTTATTCCGTCGGGCGCTCCGCACATCCGCGTCCGCACCCGACCGTGTGCATTATATCACACACGCGCGCAATGCGCAAACGGAAATTGAAACGGAATGCCCGCAAAATCCTCTCCCCCTGATATGCTCGGGAATTGAAACACGTATCGTCAATTTTTGTCGAACACGATATGTGTTTCGATACTAAAAAGACGGAAAAAGGTCCTTTCGGACGGCGAGGCGCTCCGCCCGTCCGTACAAAAACCCCCGACGGCTATCCGCGCAAAACACCTTGCGACAGGAGCGCTCCGAAGGAATTCTGACGCAAACCCTCATACACGGCTATCGCAACGGAATTGGAAAGGTTGAGCGAGCGTGCCTCCGCCCTCATCGGTATACGCAACGTGTTTTCGTAATTTTCCCGAAGCAAATCCTCGGGAAGCCCCTTCGTTTCTTTGCCGAAAATCAGAAAATCACCGGGTCTGAAAGAAACCTCGTCATAGCGCCTTGCGGCTTTGGTGGAATAAAACCAGAAGGACGGACCGTCGCCGTCTTCCACCTTGAACGTGTCACCGCAACGCACAAAACGTCCGCGAGCATTTTCGGACAGGAAATCACCGAAGCTGTCGTAGACGATAAAATCAGTCAGATGCCAGTAGTCAAGTCCCGCACGTTTCAACGCACGGTCGGAAATGTCAAATCCGAGCGGTCTGACGAGATGGACCTTGCAACCCGTTGCCGCCGCCGTCCGCACTATATTTCCCGTATTCTGCGGAATCTCCGGCTCAACCAAAACGATATTGAACATAATAACCCCTGAAAACAATTATACCATATTCCACTGTCGCTGCATACAGGATTAAACCTTCTTTGACCAATATCCGATCCACAGTACAAAACCAAACTGTGATTCATTATGGTTAATCTATAAAACCGATTCCCTTTTTCCAAGCGCGGTTATAGGCTTTGCGCAAGACACGTCAAGCCGCGACACCACGTATACGGCAATTCGCTCATACCCATGTTAAAATAAGAGAATGGGACGACAAAATTAGATGCAACAAGTTCTGCACTTTGTCGTCACAGCTGTGCGCAACCTTTTGCGCTTCATGCCACTATTGTCCGCTCTTGCTTTTAGCCTCTCGTGCGCGGCCTTGTTTTTTTCTTATCCTCGTACGCCTTGACACAACGCATTATTGCAGCAAGCGCCTGTGACACGCCGAGCTCCACCGCCTTCTTGTACAAAGTGACCGCACGCTTGTAATCCTTTTCCACGCCGTGTCCGAATTCGTACATAAGCCCGAGGTTGTAATACGCCTGATTGACTCCGCAGTCGGCCGCCTTCTCGAACAATTCACGCGCTTTTGCAAAGTCACGTTTCAGATACTTTCCGTCGCAGTAGGCCATTGCGAGATCGTTATAACCGTTGGGACAGCCTTGTTGCGCGGCTTTCTCATATAATTCTATGCCTTTTGCGTAATCGCACTCCACGCCCACGCCGTTGTAGTACATATTTCCGAGTTGCATGGTTGCCATGCCAACACCCGCGGCACTTCCCTTTTCCAGGTATTCCTTTGCCGCTTGGTAGTCCGCTTCGCAACCCTGTCCGTTTATATAACACAGCCCCAGGTTGCACATTGCCGCGGTGTCGCCGCCGTCGGCGGCAAGTTTATAGTATCTGAACGCAAGTGCGTCGTCCTTGTTGACGATTTCGCCCTTGTCGTAAATCTCCGCAAGGTCGAACATGGCGTCGGTATCTCCTTTATCTGCGGCGATTTTATACCACTTGAGTGCCTCTTCGACGTTTTTGTCGCAACCGCGTCCGTCGAGATATAACAAAGCAATATTGTATGCGGCTTCCGCTTTTTCGTCCGCCGCTTGCATATACAGTTCAAACGCTTTCTTATTGTTCTTTTTTACTCCGTCGCCTTCAAGGTAGCACTTCGCCAAATTCACTTTTGCGGAACTGCTGCCGAGTTTCGCCGCCTTTTTGAAATAATCGATGGCCTTCTGCTTATCCGCATCTACGCCCTGACCGTTGAGATACATTATGCCCAGAGAAAAATTGCAATCTGCGTCTTCCTTTTCGGCTCCAGCATTGAAATATTGCAACGCTTTTTTCAAATCCTTATCGACAAGTTGTCCATCGTAATAAATCTTTGCAATATCGTAAAAAGCATCGTATGACCCTAACGAGATTGCCTTTTCAAAATGTTTTATGGCATTTTGCGCATCGTTAAGCTTGTTCGCATATACCCAACCGATATTGTATGCTCCAAGTTCGCTTTCGTTTTCCTCCGCTCGAACATAAAGCCGCATTGCCTTTTTGAGATTGGCGTCGTCTGCGGTATCCGAATAATACTTGCCAAGATCTACCATCGCGTCAACAATTCCGAATTCGACTGCGTTTTCCCATGCCTTTACCGCTTTTGTGACGTCTTTTTCTACGCCAACCCCGTTCATATAACAAAATCCGAGAATGTAGAAGCTGTATTCGTCGCCCTGAGCGGCAAAGCGATTAATGTACTCAAACCCTTCTTTCTGCTCTTTTTCGTCATCCGAACTCAGACAGGCAATACCCAGACTGTACAAGGCGTTTCCATCTCCGTTCGAATACGCTAATTGGAAATAATGTTTGGCACTTTTATAATCTTCTTTATCGAGAAAATACTCGCCAAGATGACAGTAGGCATCGGTGTTCCCTTCTTTGCCCAACCTTTCGCACTCGGCAATCCAATCTGACATATTATCCATTAAGTTATCCCCCTGAATCTGATTATACCATACGCTTTGTTGCGTTTCCACAAATTCATCAATCTTCGCAACTCAACTTTTACAAACCCAAATAAACAAAAAGCCCGCATCTGAGCGGGCTTTTTTGTCTTTTGTGTGCAAACGTATGCGTTTACTTTCCGGGGGTCTTGATGCCCCGCTGTGCCGCCGCGCAAAAGGCGAAGCGGCGGACAGGCAACTGATGATTTTAATCTCCTGTCACTAAAATGTATAAAACAAAAGCCCGCATCTAAGCGGGCTTTTTTATCTTTTGTGTGCAAACGTATGCGTTTACTTTCTGGGGTTCTTGATGTTTGCCTGTAAGACTGTGTCACTTCAAGGGTCACTCACTTCGGAAAAATTTTTAATTATTTGTCAGACTCTTGATTTATTGCCCATCCAGCGATGTAAGAAAGCACACTATTGTAGCCGTCTTCCAAAATACTTAAGCTGTCAGCTATTAATCTTAAATTTAACCACAGCAAAACTAATTTAGCGACCTCTCTTGAGTTTGTATCTATCGCATCTTCCAAATAGTCTCCATGCACAATACCATTTCGGAAACATACCCCCTCAATCTTATTGCTAGAGAAAACTTTTTTATAGTAATCGTTAATCTTCTCCCAGCTATGCTGTTCCCATTCTATACTAATTTTATCTAATAGGTTTTTTATTTTATTAGCACGCTCGTATCCGTTTTTATAAGCTTTCTTTTTTGAAAAATACCCTTCAAACGCATCAGCGCAACGTTTATGTTCACTTTCCAATAAGGCGAATATATTCCTGGCCGCTGATCTATAGCATCCATCATTAATTAGATTTATTGCAACAACCAAATCTTCACTTTTTCTTCGCATAATTGGACTTGAAGTAGGTATATTAACATATCTTTCAAGTATTATTTTGAGGCCAATGCAATCATTGTATAAATAAGTATCAATTAAAAAGTTTTCCGTCAATTCCTCATCAAGTAAATCAATATCCGGAGTTTCAAGGAAATAAAGTATTAGTCCTTTATCAGCATATTTATCCATTTTTTCTATGTATTTTTTTGAGAAAAATTTTTTTCTATCAGAATCAATTTTTTTATTCAAAGCATAGACAGCATTAAAATAATTATAGGTTGCAATACTCAACTCATCTTGCAACTTTTGGTTCTCTTGAAATTCCGGTATCTCTTTCATTCGTTGAGAAATATATAAATAGTTGTCTGATTTATTAATAAATTCATCAAACAACCACTTTATAGACTCTATCGTTGTGTCTTTTTGACTTAGCTTACTTTCAATATCCGGATATTTATTTTTTAGCTTTGTAAAACCTAAAACCATTAAATTTTTAGATCTTTCTTCAAGATCATCACGTTGGTCCTGCATTTCATGTGCAATCTTACTCAGCCTTGTCTGCTCTTTTATTGCTTCTTTGATTTCATCGGTCAACATTTTCTCTTGCTTAATTATGAATTTGAAATACTCTTCTTCTTTAAGCATAACTCTACCTCGTAAACTTTAATGAATTCTAAACTCGTCAAGTATAACGGCGGCTTCTGCGTGACCTAAATCTCGTAACTTACTTAAAATCCATTCATAACTTTCTGTTATTTTCGCATCTTCTTTTATTTTCTCATTAAAATCGAGAAAAGCTTTTGTAATCATTAAAAGGATCAACGAAATTTTTTCTTGTACTATTCTACCGAATATATCCTCACCATAATATTCAATGCATTTTTGAAATGCATTGCAAGCCGATATTAAAATTTCAGGCAAAAGCTCGTCAATATGGAGTTTATAAATCACATCAATTAAATCCGCTAAATGGTAACCACCATATTTGCTAAATATTTCATTCAAGAATTGTTTGTCACGATATGAATATGAAGTCTTACATTTACTCCAATCGCCTATCCCCCCGCTTCTTGTCAGAGCGAATATCAAAGACTTATACAACTCTTCCTTTACAGTTTCATTTTGTATACCAGCTATTTTTTCTGCAAGCTTATAGATGATACTTTCGCATTTGCTCCTATCCTCCTTATTATTGTGCGCATCAAAATAAAAGGACAGTAACACTCCAAAAACATCTTGATAATACTCAATAGTTTGGGAATTGAATTTTGAAAAATCTATTTCATCGAAAAGTATGCTAAGAACAATATCAGTATGCTTGCCCCCCGAAATCAACTCCCTTTGCAATAATGCTTGCGTTTCTGAAGTTTGATAAACACTCAATACCTCATTATGTCTATACGTATGTGACGTCGCTTGATACATATCTATCATTTCCAAAATATACTTCTTTACTATCCGTTGCTCCGTAGCGTCGTTGATTGTAGCGATACAATTAAGCGCATAGCTCATAAGCGTTATATCATGATCCACCATCTCGAATGAAGATACATCTACTTGCTTTTCATTATAAAGATAATCATTAATGATTTCGTTCTTTTTTTCGATATATGGTTGATCCCCTTTCTCTTTAATATAATAATCGACTCCAATAAGTTTTGGCTCCATATTGGGAATAAACGAGATGCTATCCCCATTAGTTTGATGAGCAAATGCATAGTTCGCATTATATTTTTGATGATTCATCTCATCTTCTGATAATTTCACAATAGTATTAAAGAATATTTTTGATAAGGAAGATTTTTGAAGCAAATAACTATGAATTAGTCGCGATATATTATTTATTATTCCATTTGAGCCGCAATATAAGATGCAATCAAGCATTAACTTTTTAATTCTATTCTTTGTGTTTTGATTTATATTTTTCTCTATCTGGGCAAATAAAATAAGAGAAAATTTATAATCTGTAACAAAGCTTCCATTCATATTTATAATCCGATATATGCCGTTTATCCATATATCACAATACTTATCTCTGTGCCGATTATCTAATTCGTCATGAGAAATAGCATAACTAATTAAAGCTATCAAGTTGTTTTCATATGTAAATCTATGCGCACTATTCTCGATTCTATCAATTAAATGATCTATAGTTTCAACACAATGCTCTAAAGTTAATTGCCCATTAAGAAATCTATTATTGCACTCTTTAATTAAATCAGATATAGTTTTGTCGAACTCATTAGTATTTTCTTGTTCTTTTATCAATTTTTCCGCCGCTCCTGACACTGAGGGTTCTACGGCTATGTATTTATCATCAATAACTGATAATTTCGATTTTCTTAAATCCATTTTCTGTATTTGGAGATATTCAATCGCATGATCGTCATCATTTGGAATAATTGAATATAAGTAATCTAATATCAAACCGCACTTTTCTCTTATTGAAATATCGCCACTTAAAAAAATTTTAATGAAATAGTCGAGCAAATTAGTTTGCGGAAGATATTTTTCATACCTTTTCTTTAGAGTAAACGGGATCCCGACACTCATCAAAATTTGTTTTTCAAGCAAGTCTTTTGTGGGATTCTTAATCGACATAGAATATCTTGTTAAATCGTTCAAGACAAGATAAATATTCGATGTTAAATCTAAAGCATATCCAGGCAAATCATTTTCAAATTCCATGCCAATATCGGCTAAAATTGTCAATAAAGCAATATTGTTTGATTCTCTAAAAAGAAACTCTTTTATGTTATTTGCAAATTTGATATAATCTTTTTTATTATCCTTTAAGCTGTCTCTTATACACATCTGACGCTGCCGACGAATTAGACGGTGTAGA
>UQVO01000005.1 GCA_900544575.1 uncultured Eubacteriales bacterium
ACCGTGGGTGCCCTTTCAGGGGGTACGGTTGCGGGGGAAACCCGCAGGAAGGGGGATACAATATTCACTATCAAAGAGAGGGGAGTGTTGCCCCTCCTTCCCTTTGAACGCTTGGCTGAGCGGCGCGTGACACCCCTCCACGACGCACGCTTATTCGGAGTGCCATCCTTGCGTCGTCAGGTGTTTTGTTGTGCGGCTTCCGCGTTGTCCGAAACGGGCGGTGCGGTTTCGGCAATTTTCGGGACGTACTTTTTGCGACGTTTGAACTTCACGGGGCGCAGCCGCGGGGTGCGCGGTATGTGCATTTCGAGTCCTTTGGGTTTGTCTGCAAACGAGAGCAGGGCGGGGAGCACGAATATGACGAGTATTGCGCTTATAAGCGCGCCGCGTGCGATGAGGAAGGTCATTTCCTGTATGACGAGGTTGGACGACACCGCGAAGATGCTGAAACACGCTCCCGCCATAATGAGTGCGGACGTGATGACCGACATCACGGAGCTCGTGGTCGCAAGGTATGCCGCTTGTCTCGGCTCGAAGCGCTTGCGCAGCGAGCGGAATTTCGTCGTGATGAGGATTGCGTAGTCCACGGTTGCCCCCAGCTGCACGGCGGTGATGACGAGGTAGGACATAAAGTTTATCGTCCCGCCCGTGAAGATGTATTGCATTATGAGGTTTATCCAGATGCCGAACTCTATGAGCGCGACGAGCAGCACGGGGAATTTTATGCCGCCGAGGGTGAAGATGAGGATGACGAGTATTGCGACTATTGATATGACCGTGACGAGGTTGTAGTCGCCAGGGGTCACCGCCGCGAAGTCGTACGCTCCCTGCGTATAACCGGTGAAGTAACAGCGCATTCCCGTGTCGCCGAATATCTCGTTCGCGATTGCTTTAATCTCATCCAGAATGTCGAAGCTGGTCTGGCTTTCAAAGTCGATTGCGGGGTTTATGCCCACGGTATACATCGTATAACCCCCGTTTACGTAACTTTGGAACATTGCCATCTGGTCCTGCATCTCGCCGAATTGTCCCGCAAGTTCGATAAGTTCCGCGAGTGTGATGTCGGGCAGAATCTTTTTCACCGCATCCAGCATTGCCGTGAAGTCAATGGTGTCGGCGTTCATAAGAGGAAGCACGTCACTGACGAGCATAAAGACCTGTTCCAGCGTCAGGGAAAGCCCTCCGACGGAAATCACCGTGCCTTCGGGTATCATAACGTACATCCCGAGTTTGTAGGAAAGTTTGTTCAGCGTAACGCCGTCCGCTTCCACCGTTTCTGCACCGAGTTCGTTCAGCCTGCGCACGAATTCGTAGTTTTTGTCTATGTAATACACGTGGTTGCCGTTTTCGTCGAGAAGCGGATTGCCGTTTTCGTCCACGCGCTCGTTGGGGACGATAATCATAACCTGATTGCCGAGTTCCTTGGCGGTGGAATAGTTCCACATCTGGTCGTCGCTGTACGATGACGTGTCGGGCTCGGGCATAAAGCGCACATATGTATAGCTCAACGTCAGCGAACCTATAAGCGCGGGGATGAAGAGCATGGCAAACACCAGCGACACCCAGCCGCGGTCGCGTATGCTGCGTTTTATGGGGGCGCGGAAGTGGAAATCGAGACACTTGTGCTGGGTCTTGACCCTTGCCTTGTCCAGCATCAGCATAAGGCAGGGTTGGAGCAGTACGACCGTGACGAGAGAGCAGATTATCCCTTTCGCGAGCGAAAGCCCGAGGTCGGTGCCTATCTCGAACTGCATACACATAAGCGCGAGGAAGCCGACCACCGTGGTCAGCGCGCTGGAAGCGACCGCTTTTGCCGATTTCGGAATCGCGGCGGCAAGCGCCTGCTTGGGGTCGCAGGTGGTGCGCAGCTCGCTGCGGTATTGGTGGAGCAGGAATATCGCATAGTCCATACTCAGCCCAAGCTGCAATATCGCAGTCACGGCAAACGTAATCATCGACGTTGACGGGAAGATTGCGTTTGTGCCGAGGTTGATGATGATGGACACCGCGAGGGTGAGTATCAAAATGAGCGGCTCCATCAGCGAATTGGTCGTGAACGCGAGTATGAGCAGCACCACGACGCCCGCGGCAATCAGGTATATCCACAGTTCGTCGAACACGGTCTCGTAGAGCGCGTTCGCCTGTTCCGTCATCCCGCTCATCGCGTAATTGCCGTCGCCCGCCACTTCGGACAGAATGTCTTCGATTTCGCCGAACACGCGGATTGCCTCCTGCGAGGAAGGCGGATATTCCAGGGTGACCAGCAGTGCCCAGTTGCACTTTACTCCGTTGTCGTAGACGAATTCGCCGTCCGTCACCGTCACCGCGCCCTTGTCTATGGCGTCGGTGAAAATGTTGTACATCCGGAGAAAGTCCGCGTTGTCGGGAGAGTATACGCCGAGTTCGAGCAGCATTTCCATATACTGCGCCCAGATGGCGTTTGTCACTCCGTCGAGCTCGAGAATTTCCTCCGCCGCTCTCGAAATCTCGTCGCGCGTTGCGGTCACGCCGATTTCCACGTCGCCGTGTATGTTGAAGGTTTCGGAAAGGAATTCGTAGCCCTTGCTGGTTTCGTAATCGTCCGGAAGATAGGAGGTCAGGTCATAATTGACCCTGTTTATCATAGTGGGCAGGAAAATGACGGAAACCACTAAAAGTGCGATGAACACCGCAAGAATGACGTAACGATACTTGACTATCCATTTCCCCATTTTTTCACCTGTCCGAGAAATTTGCGAAAAGCAAAATGAGCGCAGAGCGCTCATTTCGGAAAGAGTGCGGCGATGCCGTTTTACGCGGTTCGCGCGCACGCCCGTCCGCCTATCGCTCGATTATATTTTCCGACAAATATTATCATAAGTCAATAAGCAGACGGGGTCGGGATGTCGTTTTTCTCCGTGCGGCAGAGAAGGGAAGTTTTATTCTTCCGCTTGTGCAGCCGCCTTTTTCTTTTTGCGCACCAGCACCACCGCCGTCACCGCGCCTGCGACGAGTATGACCGCCGCAATAGGCACGAGTATCTTGACCAGCAGCATATCGTCGGAAGGCTCGTTGTATATTGCGGAAAGCGTGCCGTCATCAGCGACGGTGTAGCCGGTGAAGGTGAGAGTGTCGCCGCGCACGGAAACTTTGGCGAAAGTCTGCTCGGCAAGAGTGGAGAGTACGCTGAGCTCTGCGTCGAACTTGCCCTCGATTTCGGGGTTGGACACATATTCGTAGAACTTGGTGCCGATTGTGCCGAGAGTGACGTACATCACGCCGCTGCCGTCCGCGGACATCGTGACGGTGCCGCCGTCGTTCGAAGCGCGGCTGACCGCATTGCCTTCCCCGTCAAGGCATTCCGTGACGGTGTAGGTGTGGTCGTGTCCAGCGAAGACGATGTCCACGCCGTATTCGTAGAAGAGAGGCACAAGCTGTTCGCGCATTGCCGCGACGTCGCCGTCGAAGGAGTGGGAGCCGCCGGAGTAGAGGCTCTTGTGCATCAGGACAAACGTCCATTTTGCGTCGCTGTTTGCTTCCAAATCGGCTTCCAGCCAGTCGTATTGTGCGGTTGAAATGCCGGTTGTGCTGTCTGCGTCATTCGTGTTGAGCACGATGATATGCGCCGTGGCATAGTCGAACGAGAAGTAAAGCCCGGTGTCCGTGTTCTGTGCGGGCAAGAAAGCGTCGTAGTAGTGGAAAGCGGAAAGTTTGCCGCCTTCGTCCTCGTGATTGCCCGCCGTCGAGATGGTGGAAGTGTTGCCGAAGAACTCGACGTTTTCGTTGAGCGCCCAGCCCCATTGATTGAAATTGTCGCCGTTGTCCGCCATATCGCCCGCATTCAGTACAAAGTCGTATCCGCCTGCGTTTTGCATTATCGCGTCGATTGCCGCCGCTGATTCTTCGTACATCGACTGTATCATTCCCTGCATATCGGCAATCGCGATGAAGTCGAAGTCGGTCGTTGTTTCGGAAGGTGCGGAGGTGAAGGTGAAATTGTTTATGCCGAGATTTGCGCCGAGGTCAAACACTTTGGACACTTCGCCGTTTTGGTAGAGACCGCGCACCGCATAGGTATATTCGGAGCCGAATGTGAGGTTCTCGAACACGGCGACCCAACGGTTTTTATAGATGACGCTGTTTGCGGGAGCCTCGTCGCGCTGACCCCACACGTATTCCGTGAAATTGCCGTCCTCGTCTTCCACGCCCGTTTCGGTGTGGGAGATGGTAAGCAATCCGAGGTCTATGAGCGGAATATACTGCGCGTAAGTGCCGCCGGTGAGGGTGACGGAAGCATAAACGTCGCCCGCGCTCTCGGTTACCGTGCGATGGGCGGTGTCTTCGCTCGCATTGAGGTCGTCTTCCGTGATACTCACGGTGTAAGAATGCCCGTCGGAGTCCGTAAGCGTGACTTCGGCGCCTATTTCTTCGCTCGTATAGAACGACACCGCGAATTTGCCTCCGTTTTCATCCGACGGCAGGAAATTGGCGGTCAGGTGAGAGGGCAGTCTGCCGTTGTCCTGTGTGGGAGGATTGAATTCGTCATCGACGGGCAGGTCGCTGACATATGTCAGGGTTTCGGAATAGCCCTCGGCGTAACCTTCGTGCGGAGCAAGTATCATTTCTTTCGCGGGTTTGTTGCGGTCGGCGAGGTCGATTTCGTCGTCGGTCGCAAACGCGATGACTATGTTTTTCGCTATGCCGCTCAGTCCCACATAGAAGCTGTCCGTAAGATAAGAGTTCAGCAGATTGTCCACACCCTCGTACAGCGTGTCGCCCGAAAGCTGGATGCCGAGAAGACTGCCGACTAAACCTTTTGCTACCGGCCATATCGTATTCATCGCCTCGGAGAGAACGAAGCGCTCTGCCGTAACGCCTGTGGTGCCTTCCGCTTTTTTAATCTCTTCTACGATGGCGTCGTCGAGTCCGAAGCCGAGCAGACTTTCAATCAAGGGCAGGAACCGCGTTACAACGGACGGATTGTTGATTATCTGCACCAGAGCGTTCGTGAGAGAGAAGTTGGTTTGAGTCAAGTCGAGTTCGTAGTCGAACAGAGTTTTGAGGATGGAATCGTCGTCGTAATAAAGCGCGTCAAGCAGAATGCCGAAGAGGTCGCGGCCGAGTTGTCCGCTGTCGCATTTGGCGGCGAAATCGCGGAGCGCCGCGGTGTAGCGTGCGCGCCAGGTTTCGTCGTTCGGGTCAATGATGCCGCCGTCGGCCGCAGAAGACGCGGACGCGGAGGACGTGCTTCCGAAGACTTCTTCCGTGGTGGGTTCGAGCCCCTCCGCGTGTGCCATCATAATGAACGAGAAAATCTGGGCGAGGGTGAGTTCCTGTCCCGAATCTCCGAATTTCAGATTGATGAGTTCCGCCGCGATGCTCTCGTTGACATAATCCATCAGATTGTCATAGGTGTTGCCGTCGGGGTAGACGTCGCCCGGATAGAGGTCGTACGCTACGACATCTATTATGTATTCCAGCAGGCTGTCAAGCCCCATTGTGCTGCCGACAAGCCCCGCAATGTCGAGGTCGTCTATCGTGCGCATAGTGATAAAGTGGTCCACTATACGTTCGACGAGCTGTCCGTAGAGATTTTCCGTGATGTAGTCGTTGTAGTTTTCGTAATCTCCGTCGTCGTTCATTCCGTCGAAGGAATCGAGCACACGCAGGGAGGAGGTGAATTTCTCCCCGACTTTGCCGTCCGCAAGGTCATAGCGCGTGACGGACATATAGCGGCGGGGAGAGCCGTAGCTGACTATCGAACCCGTTTCTATGTCGTAGAAAGTACGCCCTGCGGCGTCGGTGTAGTATGCCACGTCGCTTGCGTGCATATGCCCTGAGAGCCCGTAGCGTATGCCCATTTCAAGGAAGGATTTGGCTATGTATTCCCAGTTGTAGAACACGAAGTCTTTCAGGATGTCGTCTTCCTGTTCGAAGTGGGGGAGAATGTTGAAATGATACGCGCCGATATAAGTGCGGTCGGGATTTGCCGCGGTCAGCCCTCTCATCCATTCCAGCAAATCTTCTTTAAGCCTGCCGCCCGTGATGTGGTTGTAGCCCGTGTCGGCATACACGGGTTCGCCGTTTGCGAACGCAGCGAGCACGTTGTCGGGGCTTGCCGCTTCCGTCGCGATTTTGCCGTCTTCCGTGCCGAGATATAACGCTTTGACGTCTTCGGATATGAGGTTGTATTCCGCTTCGCTTATACGCACGGGAACGACGTCTTCGGTGAGTTCGCGGTCCGTGCCGTCAAGCACGAAGAACGCAAAGTCGCTGTCAGCGATTTCGACGTAATAGCTCAACGCGTTGATATTTTTATCCGGAATATTCGGCTCTTTGTCAGGCTCTTTTCCGAAAAAGAGTTCGGTGTAGTCGCCGTAGTTGAAACCGTTCGCGAGACCCGCGAGGTTTTCGTTGTAATAGGTGAATGTGAGGTTGTCCGCGTTTGCCGACTCGACGTATCCGTCGGTGTCGGGGGCGAAAGCGTTCGTCGCGGAAGAGGACCAGTATTCCGCGGGGTAAATGTCGCAGAGGGTCTCATATGTCATATCGGGATAGCCGAGTCCCGCGAAAATGAGCGCAAACTGTGCGGACGTGACGACTTCCGCCTGATATTCCGAGCCGTCGTCGGGGTCGTACAGTTTGCCCGAACCGTTGTAAAGGTCGTGGTTGCCCTGGCTCACCAGCACCTGGAAATTTGCATATTTCCCGCCGAGTTTACGCACTTCGTTCTGCAAATAGCGCAGACCGTTTGCGACGTCGATGAGCGCCGCGTGTTCGCCGTTCTTGGAAAGGTCGCCCGTCGCAAGCAGATAGACGGGCGCTTCTCCCTTCCTTGCGTCTTCGATGAATGCTTCGATGTGTGCCGTACCCACGGCACCGCTTTCGATGACGAGTTTGGTGTCGCCCGTCGTGGAGTGATAAAAATCACTGTCTTCGTAATCCGCCGCGTCAGCAGAGTAGCAGTGCTCGGCGGGGAAATAGTGGATGTCGCTCACCTGACCGAAAGTTAAGGAAGAGTCTTCCGTGGCGAGCACGGAATTCTCTGCGGAAGCGGTCGCGGAAGTGCACGCGAACGCCAGGGTCAGGATGAGGATTGCCGCTAAAAACGCGGCAGGAAGGACTGTGCGCAGTCCGAGTCGGTTTTTCATAATATCCTCCTTATCATCTTCACCCGTAATGGGCGCGTCACGCGCCCGAAGATATATAATATGATAAACCCGCGCGGGCTGCGTTTCAAGAAACAATCCGGGCGCAAATGTCGTTTATTTAATAATCGCTAAAACGGAAAAATTCCGCACAACGGAGATAATCCGACAATCCGCCGCGTTAGATTGCGGAAAACCGCGGAAAAATAATGACAATATCTCCCTCTTGCATAATTTGACGCGATATGGTATAATCTAATCACCGAAGAAATTCCTGCTATGCTCGTGATGGTGTTCTATTTTGAACCACAACATTTTATACGGGATAGCGCGTCCGTCTTGCGGATGTCAGGCCCCCTCGTCTAGGGGAAGGCAGAAGCAAGCGGCAGCTGTTGACCCACCCTGCACATGCAGGTTTATAAAATGACACCACACGGCATCGTGGGAGTTTCTCGTTTTAGGAGCACATCGCCTCGGCGTTTCAATACCGCCGCGGCGTTTTTTTGTGCAAATACCGCCCGCGGCATTTGCTTATGCAGACATTGCCTGCGCGCTTTTCACAATCGAGGTAAATAAAAAAAAAGCAGCTTTTGCTGCCTTTTTTGGTACCCCTGTGAGGTAAATAAAAAAAGCAGCTTCTGCTGCCTTTTTTGGTACCCCTGTGAGGTAAAGAAAAAAAGCAGCTTTTGCTGCCTTTTTTGGTACCCCTGTTGAGGTAAAGAAAAAAAGCAGCCTCTGCTGCCTTTTTTGGTACCCTCATGGGGAATCGAACCCCAGATTCCGCCGTGAGAGGGCGACGTCTTAACCGCTTGACCATGAGGGCGTGCGTTTGCGGCGTGAGCCGTTTGCCTTGTGATAATAGCATAAAACGCGTACGGGTGCAAGCGGATTTGCGCCGTTTTTTCAAACATTTTATCCCGCGGTGTGCGGTTTTGCCGCCTCTTACGGCATTAAGACGGATAAACAGCGCAATCAGAGGTTGAAGCGGCGGAAAATTTATGTTATTATATTAAAAATGCATTAAATGCCAAGGGGGATTATTATGATTTTTTCCAGACTTTCCGAGAAGAACAGAGTAATCGTCGGCGTGCTGCTGTTTGTCGCGGTGTTTGCCGCGCTTCTGATTGCGGCGTCGTTTACCGACCTCGAAGTGAGCGATTTGCTGACGGGCGGCGCGCTGGAAGAGGGCGAGTATCTTTCGCACGACGTTTTCGGCGTCGCGTTCGAGATATTCGGTTCTTCGCCGATTTACGTTATGGCGGGCATTTGCGTCGTGCTGCTTATGCTGTATGTCTGGCGCACTCTCAAACTCCGCCCGATGCGCGAAATTATATGCGTGATACTGCTCGCGGGTTCCGTCCTCGCGTTCTGGTTCTTCTTTGACGATATGTTCGGCTATATCGGCGAACACGCGCACGCGGAGGGCACTTATCTCGAAACCGCTATGACCGTCATTGCCGTGCTTTGCGCGCTTTTGACTTCCGCAGTCGTCACCGCGGCGTTTTACCGCATCAAGGACGAAACGCTGAAAAAGCTGATGAAATTCGTCATCGCATTCGTCATTATGGCGGTGATTGCGAACGTGCTCGTTATGATAATCAAAGAACCCGTCGGCAGAATGCGTTACCGTGCGATGAACAGCGACCTCGGACAGTCCCTCGGCGGGTTTGCGAATTTCCAGAACTGGTACGAGTCCCGCGGCGGACAGCCGGAAGAGTGGTCGGCGTATTTTGAGAGCGCATACGGTGTAACCGACGCGTTCAAATCCTTCCCGTCCGGGCACACCTGCGCGGCGGGTATGACTTATGCGCTCATTATGCTTCCCGACGTGCTAGGCATACGCAACAAAGGCGTGCGCGCATTGTGCTGGATTTTCCCCGTCGCGTTCACCGCGGTGGTTGCGATAAGCCGTATCGTCGTGGGCGCGCACTTCTTCTCCGACGTGCTCTTCGGCGGAACGATTGCGTTCCTCTCAATGATGTTCGCGCGCGAAGCGATAATTTTCCGTTTCCGCCATTTCAGATGCTTCGGCAAAAACTATGTTCCCGCACCCGAAGAAGATGCGGAATTTGCCGCATAAAAACGTGCGGCGGAGCGTGCCGCGACAGCGGGGCGCTTCTAGGACGCGGGGGTGAAGAGATGAAAAAGAAATTCAAAGTGCTGTTCGGCGTTATGTTGGGGCTGTTCGTGCTGATATTCGGCGTGAGCTGCTGCGTCATAGGCATTGCGGACTGCGACGTGGAAAAGAATTATTTCGCAGGGGAGGTCAACCCGTACATAGCCGAAACCACCGCAATGGTGTCGGCGCACCGCGCGGGGAGCATAGTCGCCCCCGAAAACACTCTCAACGCTTTCGAGCTAGGCATAGAAGAGGCGACGACGGGCGGGTATACGGTGGACATCTGGGAGTTCGACCTGCACATCACCAAGGACGGAGAGCTCATTCTGCTGCACGACCACACGCTTGACCGCACATCAAATTCCGAACAGGTGTTCGGCGTGTCGGACGCGCGCCCCGAAGACTATACGCTTGCGCAGCTCAGACGTCTGAATATGGGCTACGATTTCGAGCTGAACGGGGAGTATCCTTTCCGCAATCTTTCGGAAGCGGAAATAACCGCACAGGGACTGCGTGTGTGCACATTGGACGAAGTGCTGGATTATATGGCGTCGGATGAGGCGGTCGCCGCCGCTCCCGAAGAATACGGCAAATTCCGTTACGTCATCGAGATTAAGAACAGCGGCAAGCTCGGAGAACAGGCGGCGGACATCCTTTACGAAACCCTGAAAGAGCGCGGACTGCTCGGCGACGTCGTTTTCGGCACGTTCAATCAGAACGTCACCGATTACGTCGACGAAAATTATCCCGATATGCTGCGTTCCTCCTCCATATGTGAGGTGCTGGATTTCTGGTTTGCGTATCTGACAAATGCGGACCTCTCAAAGCGCGGAGTGGGTTACTGTGCGTTGCAGATACCTTACAGCAAGACGATAAGTTTCCTCGGCACGGAAGGGCTCATCGAGTATGCGCACAAATACAACATCGCCGTGCAGTACTGGACCATCAACGACGCCGATGACGTCGCATATCTCCAATCCATAGGCGCGGACTGCGTGATGTCCGACGACCCCGATATGTGCTACGACGTCCTGAAAGGCTGACTCCGCGGTAAAAAACAATCCGCTCGCGGCGTAAAGGAAACCCCGCTCGTCCTTGTGAAAAACAGCGGCATAAGCCGCCCCGCGGAGCGAAAATCAGAGAGCAACGCGACAGTTTACGGCGGAGCGGGGAAACGAGGAGCATGGCGAACGTCCGTATTTTCGCGACGCGCAGAGGAGACGCAGGCACAAACGCAAACACCCCGCAAAACTTGCGGGGTGTTGCTAACGATGCCTTGCGGCGACGAATGGAGCCGGTGGCGAGATTCGTAAGGAGCACAAAGTGCGACGGAATAGCGCATTTTGCGGCATCCGGTCTGCGTGCGAAGTTCACGCAGGGCGCAAAATCGCGTCATCGAAAGGTAAGAATCCGCTCACGGCGTAAAGGAAACCCCGCTGATTACAGCGGGGTTTTATGGAGCTGGTGGGCG
This sequence comes from uncultured Eubacteriales bacterium, assembly GCA_900544575.1. Taxonomy (GTDB): domain Bacteria; phylum Bacillota; class Clostridia; order Christensenellales; family CAG-917; genus Limadaptatus; species Limadaptatus stercorigallinarum. Next base: position 10,718 of record UQVO01000005.1, read on the forward strand.
GATTCGAACCGCCGACCTATTCATTACGAGTGAATCGCTCTGCCTGCTGAGCCACACCAGCTTACCGTGCTTTCGGATTATAGCAAACCCCGAAGAAAAATGCAACCGATTTCGGGCATTTGTTCACTTCGTTGTCGGCCATTACGTTATTCTCGTGCGGGCGCGCGGCTAAAAATTGTGTGCGCTTTAATTTTTTTTGAAAAAATAGTCGTAAACTATTGACATCTGGCAGACAAAAAAATATACTGTTAGCAGTCAAAGATATTGAGTGCTAGCACTCTATCCGTGGCAGAGGTCGGTATGAGCAAAGAGCTTAGCGAAAGAAAAAAGAAAATACTGCACGCGCTGGTGGATGTTTATATCGCGACGGGACAGCCCGTTTCGAGTGCGGACATACAAAAGGGATATATGCCCGAAGTGAGTTCCGCGACCATCAGGGCGGAGCTGAGCGCGCTGGAAGCGCTGGGATATGTCGACCAGCCCCACACTTCAGCGGGCAGAGTGCCTCTGAAACCCGCATATCAGCTTTATGTCGGCGACATCGAGCACACGGGAGATAAGGCGCTGACCGACGCGGAAACGGCGTTCATACGCAGCAGGTTTTCGGAAAAGCTGGGCGAGGTGCGCGACATTTCCAAGCGTGCGGCGGAAATCATCAGCGACGTGACCAATTACACTTCCTTTTTCGTGAGCAGTCGCGGCGGGAACGTAGTGATTGAGGAAGTCAAGCTGGTGCCCCTCAAAAAGAACCGCGTGCTTGTCCTCATCGTGACCGACGAGGGCATAATCTCGGACAAGATGCTGGACGTGGACGGCGACCTGAAACACGAATACATCGACACCGCGACCCGTATGCTCAACAATGTGTTCGCGGGCAGGACGATAGGGGAGCTCGACGGCATAGACCTCGACAGCGAACTCGACGAGGAAACGGACGGTTTCCGCGACATATTCGACGCGGTGCTTGCGATAATACAGACGTATATGGCGGAGCACGCTGACAATGTGGTCGTCGAAGGCGCACTCAAAATGCTTGACTATCCGGAGTACAACAACGTGGAGGACGCGAAGAACTTCCTTGCCGTCATCTCCGACCACGACAGCGTGTCCGAACTTCTTGCCGACCCGGAGGACAGCATAGAGTTTTCCGTGCGCATAGGCAAGGAGGACAGCGGCGTCGACAAATGCGCCATCATCACGGCGGCGTACAAAGTGGGCGACGAAGTCGTGGGCAGAGCGGGCGTCATAGGCCCCGAGAGAATGGACTACAAAAAGGTCATCGGGGTGTTGGAGTATATGAAGAAAGCGCTCGGCACGGTGTTGGACAACGACGATAAGGACGAAGAGTGAAATGAAAGAGAAAGAGTACAAGGACAAGCGCGCGAAGAGTGCCGAAACCAAAGCGGCGGAAGACGCACGCGAGAAGGCGGAAGCCGACGCGAAGCGCGCAGAGGAAAAACAGACGGACGCGGCGGCGGGCGAACAGGTGCTCGACCGCGAGGAGATGGGCGACGATAAGTATATCGAAGCTCTCGAAGAGCGCATAGGGCAGTGTATGGCGGAGAGCGTTTCGGCAAGAAACATCGCAATGCGCCTGCAAGCGGACTTCGACAATTACCGCAAACGCAACGCGGCGCTGGCGGAAGAGATGAAGACGCTCGGTAAGTCGATGGTCATCGAAAAGATGCTCACGGTGCTGGACAACTGCGACCTGGCGCGCAAGTATCTGACGGACGAGTCCGCGCTGACCGGGTTCAATATGATGGAGAGACAGATTCTCGACGCGCTCGAATCTTTCGGGCTTGCCGAGATAGACACGGAGGGCAAGGACTTCGACGCGGCGTTTATGTCTGCGGTGGAGCGCGAAAAGGCGCCGGGAAAAGAGGGCAAAGTCGTCGGAGTGCTTGCAAAGGGATATACGCTGAACGGAAAGGTTCTGCGCCCTGCAAGCGTCAAAGTCGGATGTTGAAATGTCGAAAACGACGGATAAACATCGGATATGCGTGGCAGTCGGAATAGGACTGCTGCGGAAAACAAAATCGTAAATACAAAAATTCGCCGTCGAAAGACGGATGAAATAAAGTTTTGAAAGGAGAACCGATTATGGGAAAAATCATAGGTATAGACCTCGGAACAACCAATAGCTGTATGGCGGTTATGGAAGGCGGCGAACCCGTCGTCATCCCCAACGCGGAAGGTATGCGCACCACGCCGTCCGTCGTGGCGTTCACCAAGGACGGAGAAAGACTCGTGGGCGAGATTGCGAAGCGTCAGGCCGTCGCAAACCCCGAACACACCGTCATTTCCATCAAACGCGAGATGGGCAGCGACCACAGAGTGAAGATTGAAGGCAAGGAGTACACTCCGCAGGAAATCTCCGCAATGATTCTCACCAAGCTCAAAAACGACGCGGAAAAATATCTCGGCGAAAAGATTACGGAAGCGGTCATCACCGTTCCCGCCTACTTCACCGACTCTCAGCGTCAGGCGACCAAGGACGCGGGCAAGATTGCGGGGCTCGAAGTCAAACGTATCATCAACGAACCCACCGCGGCTGCGCTTGCCTACGGCATTGACAAGGACGAGAACAAGCAGCAGAAAGTGCTCATCTTCGACCTCGGCGGCGGCACGTTCGACGTTTCCGTGCTGGAACTCGGCGACGGCGTTTTCGAAGTGCTGGCGACCTCGGGCAACAACCGTCTGGGCGGCGACGACTTCGACAAGAGGATAATGGATTGGATTGTGTCCGAATTCAATGAGAAAGAGGGCGTCGACCTGTCCTCCGACAAGATGGCGATGCAGCGTATAAAGGAAGCCGCGGAAAAGGCGAAGATAGACCTCTCCGGCGTGACGAAAGCGAAGATTTCCCTTCCCTTCATCACTATGGCGAACGGCGCGCCCAAACACCTCGATATGGACCTCACGAGAGCAAAGTTCGACTCCCTCACCGAGGACCTCGTCGAGAAGACGATGACTCCCACCAAACAGGCGCTGAAAGACGCGGGACTGTCCGTGAGCGACATTGCAAAGGTCATTATGGTCGGCGGTTCCACGCGTATTCCCGCCGTGTACGAAGCTGTCAAGAAGTTCATCGGCAAGGACCCCTACAAGGGCATCAACCCCGACGAGTGCGTCGCAATAGGCGCGGCAATCCAGGCGGGCGTGCTTGCCGGCGAAGTCAAGGATATGCTGCTGCTTGACGTCACGCCTCTGTCCCTCGGCATCGAAACCCTGGGCGGCGTGTTCACCAAGCTCATCGACCGCAACACCACCATCCCCACCAGCAAATCGCAGATATTCTCCACCGCGGCGGACCATCAGACTTCCGTTGACATCCACGTCCTGCAAGGCGAGAGAAAATTCGCACGCGACAACAAGACGCTGGGCAGATTCGAGCTCACGGGCATCGCGCCCGCACCCCGCGGAGTGCCGCAAATCGAAGTCACTTTCGACATCGACGCAAACGGCATAGTGTCCGTCAAAGCGGTTGACAAGGGCACCAACAAGTCGCAGTCCATCACCATCACCGCTTCCTCCAACCTTTCCGAAAGCGACATCGAGGCGGCAATCAAGGACGCCGAGAAGTACGCGGAAGAGGACGAAAAGAGGAAGAACCTCGTTGAGGCCAAGAACAACGCGGAGCAGTTCATCTTCGTCATCGAGAAGTTCCGGACCGATAACGAGGAGAAGATAGCGGATGCGGACAAGACCGCGCTCACCGACGCCGTGAAAGAAGCGCGCGAAGCGCTCGAAAAGGCGGAAAGCGACGAAGAAGTCAAGAACATAGTCGCAAAACTCAGCAAGGTGACCGATCCCATCTTCACCAAGTTCTATCAGGAGAACCCCGAAGCGGCGGCGGAAGCGGCGAAGCAGGCGGGATTCGACCCGAATGCGGCAAATAACGACGGCGGTTTTGCGGGCGGCGACGGAGTCGTCAACGACGGCGACAATATGACCCCTCCCGAAGGCGGCTGGGAAGACTGACAAAACTCTGCGGAGCGCACGTCCTGCGCTCCGCAGGAACACATTGCGGATTATCCGCAACGTATATGAGCGCGTGAGCGCTCGCCGGAAGCGCGATGACGTCGCGCTTCAACGCGGATTACGCGGCGGCACAAGGAAGATATGGCAGACAAAGACTATTACGAGATACTGGGAGTGGACAAAAAGGCGAGCGCGGACGAATTGAAATTCGCCTACCGTAAACTTGCCAAGAAGTATCACCCCGATCTTTACACCAATGCGAGCGAAGCGGAGAAAAAGAACGCCGAGGAGAAGTTCAAGGAAATCAACCACGCCTACGACGTTCTCTCCGACCCCCAGAAGCGCGCGGCATACGACGAATACGGTTCGGAGAACGGACCGATGGGCGGCGGCACGGGCGGTTTCGGAGGTTTCGGCGGCTTCGGCGGCACTCGCGGCGGACAGGGGTTCAGCTTCGATATGGACGACATTTTCTCGTCCATATTCAGCGGTTTCGGCGGCGGACGCACGCAGCAGTCCCGCGCCAACGCCCCGCAGCGCGGCTCTGACATCAGAGTCGGGCTTACGCTCACTTTCGAAGAAGCTGCGTTCGGAGTTCAGAAGAAGATAAACGTGCGCAGGGTCGAGAACTGTTCCGCCTGCAACGGTACGGGCGCCAAGGACGGCAAAGCGTTCAAGACCTGCACCAACTGCAACGGCACGGGACACGTCACGCAGGTGCAGCGCACCCCGTTCGGACAGTTCAGCAGCACGGGCGTGTGTCCCGTATGCAAAGGCAGGGGCAGGGTCGTCACCGAAACTTGCAAGTCCTGCGGCGGTCAGGGCAGGATAGAGCGCACCCGCGAAATCACCGTCAACGTCCCCGCGGGCATTGACAACGGGCAGACCATAACGTACGCAGGCGAGGGCAACGGCGGCAGAAACGGCGGAGAGCGCGGTTCGCTCGTCGTGGAAATCACCGTACGTCCGCACAAGCTGTTCCGCAGAGCGGGCAGCGACTTGCAGCTCGAAGTGCCCGTCACCATAGCGGAAGCGGCGCTCGGATGCACAATCTCCGTCCCGACGCTGAAAGGGGCGCAGGAGTTGAAGATACCCGAGGGCACGCAGTCGGGCACCGTGTTCAAACTCAGAAACTGCGGCATAAAGAAACTGCGCGGAAGCGACTCCGGCGACCTTTACGTCAAAGTCGTCGTCGAAGTGCCCAAGAGCCTGAGCCGCGAGCAGAAAGACCTGCTCCGCAGGCTTGACGCGGCGTTCGAAGTCAAACAGTTTCCGAGAAAGAAAGAGTATAAAGAAAAACTGTAAACGACGGTTTATCGGCTGAATATGGTCGATAAACCGTTATTTTTTGTCAAAATGAAATACAAGCTCGTTACGGTCATCACCAATCACGAAAATTCCGAACTCGTTGCCAGCGCAATGTTCGATGTCGGAGCGGAAGGCGTCGACATCGTGGACAGGCAGGATTTCATCGACCTTCTCAAAAGCGACGTCGTATGGGATTACGCCGACGAAAAAGCGTTCGGCGAAAGCTCGGAAGTCAAAGTTTCGACTGTCGTCCCCGAAGACGATACGGCATTCCTGCCCGCCCTCGGGGAAAGGCTCGCGGAAATGGCGGCGCACGGCGTCCGTTACGGGGAGATATCCTCACGCGTCATAGACGAAGAGGACTGGGCCAACGAGTGGAAGAAGTATTACAAACCCATCGTCACCAAATCCGTCACCGTAGTGCCTTCGTGGATAAAGTATCAGCCGTCCGAAGGGGAGCGTATTCTGCGCCTTGACCCGGGTATGGCGTTCGGGACGGGGGAGCACGCGACCACGCGTATGTGTCTTGAACTTATGGACGCCTGCGGCAAGGACGTCATCGACGTGGGATGCGGCAGCGGAATACTCGGCATAGCCGCGGCGCTCACGGGCGCGAAAACCGTCTATATGTGCGACATCGACCCTCAGGCGGTGGAAGCGGCGCGGGCGAACGCCGCGTTCAACGGCGTGGCGTGCGAGGTGGAAAAAGCGGATTTGCTGAAAGGCGACCGCCGCGCCGACCTCATTCTGGCAAACCTGACCGCCGACATTCTGGAAAGGCTTGCGCCGTCGGTGGGGGAGCACCTGACCGACGGGGGCGAGATAATCGCGTCGGGCATAATCGCGGACAGGCTGGAAGAGACGGAAGCCGCATTTGCGGCATACGGTTTCGCGGCGAAAGAAAGACGTGCCGACGGCGATTGGCGCGCGCTCAGGCTTGCGAGGTAATATGGAACTCAGACGTTTTTTCGTGACGCCCGACAATGTGCGCGGCAATACCGTTACGGTCACGGGCGACGAATTTCTGCATATGACCCGAGTGCTCCGTATGAAGCCCGGTTTCAAGGTCATCGTCTGCGCGGACGACGGCAAGGAGAGGTTCTGCACCTTGCGCGAAGTGGGCAGCGGCTATGCCTTGCTCGACCAGGACGAAGTGCGGGAGGCGGACAGAAAGAAGATTTCGCTGACTCTTTTTTGCGGGTTGTTGAAAAACTCCAAAACGGACATAGTCGTACAGAAGGCGGTCGAACTCGGCGTCGACTCCGTCGTGCCGTTCTGTTCGGCGTACACCGCCGAAAGAAAATTCAACGCGGAGCGCGCCCGCCGCATAGCCTTGGAGGCCGCCAAACAATGCGGTTCGGTATGGTTGAGCCGTGTGGAGGACGCGGTGAGTTTCGACGAAGCGGTCGGACGTTTTGAACAGTTCGACGAAGTGTTCTTCGCATACGAAGGAGAGCGTGCGCTGTCTTTGAAAAAGGCGGGAGTGCACGGCAGCAAACTTGCGCTCGTGGTGGGCAGCGAGGGCGGTTTCAGAGCGGACGAGGTGGAAAAAGCGGCGGCAAACGGTGCGTGCATCGTCACGCTCGGCAGACGCATACTCCGCGCGGAAACCGCGGATATTGTCGGAGCGGCACTGGTTATGGATGCCGCGGGAGAGCTGGACTATGACTGAAAGACCATCCGTCGTCTTTTTGACGCTCGGCTGCAAAGTCAATCAATACGACGCGGACGCTATGCGCGCCGTGCTGGATTACGGCGGGTTCGAGGTGCGTGAGTGGCCGGAAGCGGCGGACGTATACGTCGTCAACACTTGCGCGGTCACCTCGGAGGCGGAGCGCAAATCCCGTCAGGCGGTCACCCGCATTCTGAAAATCAATCCCGAAGCGGAGATTTACGTCTGCGGCTGCGCGTCGCAGAACAATTTCAGCCAGTTTGCGCGTGACGGAGTGAAGTTCATCTCCGGCACGAAAGGGAAACTCGTGCTTGCGGAGGAGCTGGTGAAAAAGGCAAAGGGCTGCGAAGACGGATTTTTCGACAAAATCGTCACCGCAGACTTCGATACCGCGGCAAAGTACGAAGAGTTCCGCGGTACGCTCACTATGCGCACCCGCCATTTCATAAAAGTGCAGGACGGTTGCAACAATTTCTGTTCCTATTGCATTGTGCCGTATCTTCGCGGGCGCAGCAGGTCGCGCGCGCTCAGCGGCATTCTGCGCGAAGTCGAAACCGCAGAAACCACCTGCCGCGAAATCGTGCTCACGGGCATCAATCTTTCCGCTTACGGCAAGGATATAGGCACATCCCTTGCCGACCTGCTCACCGCTTTGCAGAACTGCGGTATGCGCGTGCGGCTCGGGTCGCTGGAAGTCGGCGTGATTGACGAGCGCTTTCTGGATGCCGCCGCGGGAGTGAAGGGCTTTTGTCCTCACTTCCATCTCTCGTTGCAGAGCGGCGACGACGGAGTGCTCAAAAATATGAACCGCCGCTATACGACGGAACAGTACGCCGAAAAGGTGCGGATGATACGCAGCCGTTTCCCCGATGCCGCCGTCACGACGGACGTGATTGTGGGCTATCCCACGGAAAGCGATGAGGCGTTCCGCCGCAGTATGGAATTCTGCAAAGAAACCGAATTTGCCGATATGCACGTTTTCCCGTATTCGTCGCGGAAGGGCACCGTCGCGGGCAAACTTCCCGTTCTGCCCGCCGCCGTCGTTGCCGAAAGGCAGAAGGAGATGAGCGAAGTCAAGCACCGTCTTTCGTCGGAATACAGACTTAAACAGCTCGGAAAGAGCGTTGAAGTGCTGTTTGAAACAAAAGAGGACGGATTGTGGTGCGGACATACGCCCAATTACGTCAAGGTCTATGCCGTGGACGGAGCGCGCAACGCGCTGGCTATGGTGGTTCCCACCGCGCTCTTCGGCGACGGAGTGAGAGTGTAACCAACGGGCACCGCCCGTATTCCCGCAAGGGAAAGGAGATAAATATGAACGACTGTGTTTTTTGCAAGATTATCAACGGGGATATCCCGTCCGTCAAGGTTTACGAAGACGACGATATGGTCATCGTCAAGGACATTGCGCCGCAGGCTCCCGTGCATCTGCTCCTGCTTCCGAAAGAGCATTACGCCAACATCGTCGAGATGTCGGATGAGCAGGCGCAGACTCTCGCCCGCTGCATAAAGAAGCTCTCCGCCATGGTGGACGAACTCGGGCTTTCCGACGGGTTCAGGCTGGTGTCCAACAAGGGTAAAAACGCTTGCCAGTCCGTGGAACATCTCCACATCCACATCCTCGGCGGCGCGCAGCTTGCCGACAGAATGGCTTGATTGGCGGGGCAGGCAAATTGTCTGTTTCTTGCGACGCGATTTTGTTGACAAAATTTCGCGCGTGAGTATAATAGATATCACTTGCGACAAAAAGGAGGTGAATGAGATGTCTACTGTCAGAGTCGGTGAAAACGAAAGTTTGGACAATGCAATCCGCCGCTTCAAGAGAAAGTGCGCGCGTGACGGCATCATCGGCGACCTCCGCAAGAGAGAAGCCTACGAGAAGCCCAGCGTCAAACGTAAGAAGAAGGCCGAGGCCGCTCGCAAGAGAGCTTACAAGAACTGAAATCTCGTCGGGGAGTTTTCTCCCCGCAATTCGGGGGCATAGCCCAGTCGGTTAGAGCGCTTGTTTCACATACAAGAGGTCACAGGTTCGAGTCCTGTTGTCCCCACCAGAAAACCCGAGGTAACACTCGGGTTTTTGTTGTCTCCGCAGTCCTCCGTGCGGCAGGGGATGCCGCACGCCTGACGGCAGAACCTGTGACGGTCACAGCTGACGCTCGCGTGGTAATGTCGGGTGATGTGCCAGTGTTGTGTTTTTACGGCGTTTCGTGTACAATAACATAAAGGGTGCAGACTATGAGCAAATACGAAATAGATTGCAAGGAAGTTGCCGAGGTCGGCGGGGAAAAGTATTATCTCCGCATCAGGGGGCAGGACGTGAAAAATCCCGTGGTTCTGTTTCTGCACGGAGGATGCGGTTCTCCCGACCGTGCTCATATGCTCAGATTTCAGTCGCCGCTGGCGGAGAAATTCACGCTGGTTGCGTGGGACCAGCGGGGCAGCGGGCTGGCTTACGATAAACGCGAAGCGGCAAATACCGTCCTTACCAGAGAATTGATTGTGAGCGACGCGGTCAATGTCGTCGGCTGGCTCAAACGGCGGTTCGGCAAAGACAAAATTATCATTGTCGGTCATTCGTGGGGCAGCGCGATAGGCGTATGGCTGGCGCAGGCAGTCCCCGAAGACATCTGTGCATATGTCGGCATCGGTCAGGTGGTGGATTATGTCCGCAACGAGCAGATGTCCTATGTATGGACGCTGGAAGAGGCTAAAAGAACGGGGGATGTGAAGTCGCTGGAAACACTTGCGGAGATAGGATATCCCGAAAACGGAGTATATGCGGGTGATAACAGGGCTTGCCAGATGAAACAGCGGGCGGTGCTTCATAAGTTGGGCGGCGCTACATACGCCAACAGGCGGCCGTATTGGCAGGAACTGCTGTTTCATGACATTCCCATTGTTTTGGGTGAGTACGGGCTTTCGGGCGCCGTAAAATACATCAAGGGCATATCTTACAGCGGGTCTTCGCCTATGGCGAGGGATAACCCCGATTTTATGAACACGGCAAAAAAGCTGGACGTCCCCGTTTATCTTACGCTCGGAAGGCACGATTTCAATTGTGTGCACACACTTGCCGAGGAGTGGTTGGAGAGGCTTGACGCTCCGGTGAAGAAGCTGATATGGTTTGAAAACTCCGCCCATTCGCCTCAATGGGAGGAAGCGGAGGAATGGAACAGGACGTTCGAGTCGCTTTTTGACTGCGGAGTGGCCAAATAACGGGAGGAAAAATGAAAAAGGACGGAAAACCCGAAGTGCCGACAGGCTGCCTCTTTCAAGGGTGTTACAATCCCGCATACGAGGCGGAGATTAAGAAAGGAAAAGACCTCTGTTACCGTTTCAATGCGCTCAATCCCAACGACAGGGAAGCGCAGACGGAGATACTTGCCGAGCTGCTCGGCGGTATGGGAAAGGACGTGATATTCACGCCGCCGTTTTGGTGCGATTACGGTTACAACATCACGGTGGGGAACACCTTTTACGCAAATCACAACCTTGTCATAACGGACGGAGCGGCGGTGACTTTCGGCGACAACGTATTTATTGCGCCGAACTGCTGTTTCACGACGGCGGAGCACCCCACCGACCCCGAGCAGCGCAAGGCGGGCCTGGAAATCGCAAAACCCATAACCGTCGGCAACAACGTGTGGATAGGCGCGGGCTCCGTCGTGCTTGCGGGGGTCACGATAGGCGACAATGCCGTGATAGGCGCGGGTTCCGTCGTGACGCGCGACATTCCGTCCGATGTGGTTGCCGTGGGCGTGCCGTGCAGAGTGATGAGAAAGATTACGGAAGAGGACAAGTATCGCTATACGTTGTATAATCCCCGTTGACGCGTTTGCGGGACGGGTTGTCTGCCCCGCCTTTGCTCAAGCGCAAATTCAAAGCCGAGTGTAGGCAAGGGGAGAATAAGGACTGTAAAAAACCGCCTCATCGGAGGCGGTTTTTGTTTTGTGACCGAAAGCTGTTTCAGGCGAGAGCGGACTCGAAAGTCGCGTCATCGGTGAGAACGGTATATGTCGCCGAGGTTGACACGTTGCCCGATATGCGTATGCCTTCCGTCTTAATGTTCGGGAAGTTGAAGATAATCAAGTTTCCGCTTTCAATGAAATCAAAAAGCGTCATCGGGAAGAATTCCACGTTGTAGGCGAGGAATTCCGCGTCCTCGTACGGCATATAGGCGGTGATGTCCTGCGAAGTGGTCATCGTCGCAAAGTTGCCGTCGGCAAACGACAGCGTGCCCGTGACGTCGCCGAGGGTCAGCCAGCTCTCAATCATAGGCAGAATGTCGTAGCCGGCGTCATAGGCGAGTATGGGCGCAACCTGCCACAATATCCACGCCAGCGAAGAATCGCCGGGGATTGAGTAGTTGCCGTCCGCGCCGCTGATTTTCTCCGCGTCGTAGAAAGTAGGCGCGGCAAGATTGAGGACGGGCAGAGTGTCGTTCAGTTCTTCTTCCGTGAACGAAACGGAGATATCGTTGACGCCGAGCAGCGGCAAAATTGCGGAATCGATTACAATCGACGTATTGCCTTCGGCATCGCGTTCGGCATCGAGAGTCAGATTGATAGAACTGCTGCTTGAATTAATCTTCAATCTGATTGTGTAATCGAAGACAAATTCGTCCCCGATATAGACGCGCTTGCCTGACACTTCGGCGGTAAGGGGGACGGCGCTTTCTCCGCTGCCGACGGTCGCGTTGACCGTACCCGTATCCGTCACCATTTTGTTGGCGGCTAAGTTCCATTTTTCTTCCGCTTCGGCATATGCGGAAGCGGTGTCGTAGCCGTCGTTGCAAGCCGTCATCGCAAATGCGGCAACGGTCAGACTTGCAAGAAGCATAAATATCGTTATTGAGGTTTTAAGTGCACGTTTCATAGCGTTCAACCTCCGTTATGCGTTGAATTCGTATCCGACGATACGTTCTGTCGCGGTGTTTCCGATGACGCGGAGAAGATTGAGATAATTGCCTTCGCCGTCCTGCGCGTTCCAATCGCAGTCGGTATCTTCGCGCCAGAGCATCATACCCGCAAATCCCTGTTCGATGACGTATGCGGTCTTGTCCGCAACGAGCGCGCCGCCGTTGACCCAGACCTGTATGAATTCGTTGTCATATACAATGGTCTTGTCGAGGTTGGTGCCGTTGTAATACAGCCATTGCGAGTTGTCCCAATAGGTGTAGGGAGCCTTGTCCTGCGTGGCGTAGACTTCGCTGCCGTAGCCGTAGTTTGTCCAGACGGTGTCCCAGCTGTTGGGTCTTCCGTAGACGGGGATGCCGAGCACGAGCTGCGAGGGGTCGAAGCCGATGTTGACAAAGTAGCGCATCGAAGAATACGCTCCGCTCCTGAACGAAGCGTGGTTGCCGTCCACGATGTCGAAGCGGTCGTAAGCCATCATCTGCACGAAATCGACGGCGTCGATTTGTTCCTGCGTGAGGCGCACGTTGTCGGCAGACAGCGCGAGCGAAATGTATTTGTCCTCCCCGGATGAGTCAATCGCTTCGCTGACGCGGGTGATGAGGTCGCCGTAATGTTTCCATTCCGTCACGCCCGTCGGATATTCCCAGTCGAAATCTATGCCGTCAACGCGGTCGTCGTCGGCAATGAGGGAAGTGATGTTTTCCATCAGTACGTCCATATTGGAGGGGAGTCCGTGAGCGGAAAGGTCGGACGGGAAGAGGTCCATACAGATGTTCACGTCGCGGTCGCCCACGATGGACACGATTTTGTCAAGCAGCTGATTGTAAAAAGTCGGGTCGGACGTGCGGTCCTCGGGGTCGAAGCCGCTTTCGGACGCGTAGACGAGCGAACCGTCCTCCTCCCAGAAGACGAAGGATATGAGTATCATATCGGTAATCACGCCGCGGTCGAGCTCTTCCGCAAGCGCCGCCGCTTCCTCGTCCGTCATATTGTAGAAGTCGTCCACACGGTAATAGTTGAACACACGGAATTCGTTCGCGTATTCTTTGGGGGCGACGTTGTATATTTCGACCTCCGCAATCGACATATCCTTGCCTTCGTCGCTGCGTCCGAAATAAATGCGGAAAGTCGTCACGCCCGTCTGCTCCTCGAAAGTGCAGTAGCGATAGCGTTCGATTCTGTCCTGCTGACGGTAAAAGGCGTTTTCGTAATATCCGTATTCGTCAACGGTATATTCGCCGTTTTCGTCGGGAATGACAAAGCTGAATCCGGAAATGAAATTGCCGTTTTCGCGGAGCACTACGGTGTCGAAGTCGGCAGGGGAGTCGAAGGTTATCTCGATATATTCCCCGGAAGTCGTCTCCGCGGTCCACGCCGTTTCGGTATCGCCGTCCGCGACCGCGGAAGCGGAGGACGCGGCGGAGCTCGCGCTTACCGACGCGTCGGCTATCAGATTCTGCGCGTCGGTGACATCGAGGTCGTTCGTAAAAACGTCTTCGGGACGCGTCACGCCTTTTCCTGCCGGCGTAGCCGTGCCGTCGTCGCACGCCGCAAGCAACAGGGCACACGCAGAAGCGAGAACGAGCACGGCGACAATCAGCGCAATCGCTTTCTTCTTTCTCATAATCTCTCCTTTCTGTTTTAATGACAAAAGGACAGAAACCCCTGTCGGCTTCTGTCCCCGAAATAATATAACAAATTTTTTCTGCGTGGTCAATAAGGAAAGTTCGTGATTAAAGGAGTTTTTTGTGTTTTTCGGTGACGCGCGGCGTCCCACGCGGGCGTGCGGGCTTTTAGTAAAGAATTGCTATTGATTGCGGATAAAAAAGAGTTATAATATACAAAACGGGGCGCGGGGAGCGCCCGAAGGCGGTCGCATATGAAAAAGAAAGAGAATTTTGTCGTGAGAGGCTGCGCTCTCGTGGACGTCACGCGTGAGTGTGAGGTCGTGCGCGACACGGACATATTCGTCAGGGACGGAATCATCGAACGCATTTCTCCCACCGACGAAGGTTTGGACGTGACGGATTATAAAGTCATCGACGCACGCGGGCTTTACGCTATGCCCGGGCTCATCAACGCGCACGCGCATCTCTTCGGAACGGGCGCGCCGAGCAAAATACTTTCGGGCGGCGGCGCGCAGAAACTCGTGCTCAAAATCACGCGCAGCGCGATAGGTCCCGCGATACTCAGAGCGTTGGTGCGCTCGTCCTGTGCGCAGGAGCTCAACTCCGGCGTGACGACGCTGCGTTCGCTCGGCGATTTCAGGTTTTCGGACATCGAAGTGCGCGACGAAATAAGGAAAGGGAAAGGAAAGGCGGCGGGACTCAATCTGCTGGTGTCGGGACCCGCGCTTACCGCGCCGGGCGGGCACGGGGACGGGACTTTCGCTCTCACCGCTTCCGCGCCTTCGGAATTTGCCGCGCTCGTGGCGCAGAACGTGATGAACGGAGCGGACGTGGTGAAGATATGCATAACGGGCGGCGTTACGGACGCAAAGAAGAAAGGCGAACCGGGCGAAGTCAAAATGACGGAAGAGCAGGTGAAGGCGGCGTGCGACAGGGCGCACAAGCTCGGCAAAAAGGTCGCGGCGCATATCCAGAGCCCGCTCGGTGTGGAGATTGCGGCGAAATGCGGTGTGGATACAATCGAGCACGGAGCGCATATGAGCGCGGAAGCGGCGGCGGCTTTGAAAGCGCGCGGCGGCGCGGTCGTGGCGACGTACACGCCGGCGTATCCTTACTTCAAACTTCCGCCCGAAGTCACCAAGCTCGACGACATCCGCGTGTTCAATTCGGGCATAGTGCTGGACGGTATGACGCAGTGCGTGAAAGACGCATATGCGGCGGGCATAACGGTCGGAATGGGCACGGACGCATCCTGTCCGTTCTCGACGCAGTACGGGATGTGGAGAGAGATAATTTATTTTGCAAAGCTCGGCGGATTCGGAATCAAAGCCGCGCTCAAAGCGGCAACGATAGGAAACGCCGCGGTTGTGGGCGAGAGTGAAAGGACGGGGTCGCTGGAAGTCGGCAAGCGCGCCGACATCCTCCTGCTTTCGAGAAGTCCCGTCAGCCACCCCGAAACGCTTCGCGCTCCGAAGACCGTGATTGCGGGCGGCAGGGTCATAGAGCATCCCGCAGTCAAACGCAACGAAAAAATGGAAAAAATACTCGACAAGCTGATGGAGGAAATGTGAGATGGCAGAGTACGAACTCGACTATTCGGAATTTATCGAAGTCAACGGCGACAGGCAGAACGTCAGAGTCCGCGCAGCGAAAAAGGGTCTGCCCGTGGTGCTGTTTCTGCACGGCGGCCCCGGTGTGTGCGACCGTCATCAGATAATCGGCAACCATTCCGCTCTCGCGGAGAAATTCACGCTCGTCTGCTGGGACCAGCGCGGGTCGGGGAAAAGCTACACTTCCGCGCTCAGACGGCAGAACCTTTCCGTGGACACTTTCGTGTCGGACGTCGAGTTTATGCTGGAATATCTCACGGGCAAATTCGGCGTGCGCAAAGTCGCGGTGGTGGGGCACAGCTGGGGGTCCATTATCGGCACGCTTGCGGTGTCGCGCCGCCCGGATTTGGTGTCTGTGTACATAGGCGAAGGGCAGTTTGTGGACGGTGACTCCAACGAAGCGGAGTCATACCGTTTCTGTCTTGAAGAGGCAAGAAAAAGAGGGGACAAAAAGGCGCTGAAAGCCTTGGAAGGATGCGCGCCCGTCGACGGCGTCTATGCGTCGCACAAGGCTATGATGGCGCAGCGCGACTGCCTGTCCCGCTACGGCGGAGCGATTTACCACGGCGACGAAGGGCTTGTGAAAGGCTTGCTGATGCCCCTCCTGAAAAGCCCCGAATACAGCCTCGGCGACATCCTGAAATACGCGCGCGGCGCGACATATCTCACCGACGTGATTTGGAGCGACGTCGTCGGACAAAGGCTGAGCAGGATAAAGAAGCTGGACGTGCCCGTTGCCGTGACGCAGGGCAGACACGACTACAACACTCCGTCCGCACTTGCGAAGAAGTGGTTCGACGAGCTGGAAGCACCTTACAAAAAGTGGGTGTGGTTCGAGGACTCCGCCCATTCTCCCGACCAGGAAGAGCCCGACAAATGGCGCGCCGCGCTGGACGAAATCCTGACCGAAACGGCTGCGCTGTGAAGCGGTAAAACGACACAAAACGCAGTTTACTTAACGACAATGCAACGAAAAACCCGCTGTTTGGTGGGTTTCGGTTTTTATGATGTGCTGTTCGCCGCCGATTGTCAGACGAAAATGTTGTGCACGAAAGTGTTGAGCGCGGGACGCCAGACGCTCGGGGAGTGTCCGATTAGCGCGGACTTTATTTCGTAGGTGTGTTCGACACCTATCGCGTCGAGTTTTTCGTGGATATTGGCGCTGACCCCCGCCAGCGTATCGAAACGGCTGACGGTTATCTGAACGTAACGGAAGCCGTCGGAGCCCTCGTCGAGCGCGAAGTCGGGGACATAGTCGGACGACGATATTACGTTTTCACCGAAAGATGCGGAGGAAAACGCGCCGACATAGCCGAACACGTCCTGATAGGCAAACGCCGTGAGCAGCGCTTCGCGGCCGCCCATCGAAAAGCCCGCTATCGCCGTGTTGTCCTTGCCCGTGAGAGTGGAGTAGTGTCCGTTGACGTAAGGCATAAGGCATTCGACGATATCCCGCCCCGTCAGGTCGTAGGTTGCGGCAAGTTCGGGCGGCGCGGAGGGCGGAAACATCGTCCATTCGGGTTCCGTTTCCGTCGCATTGACAAGGCTGTTGACGCACACGACAATCATTTCGGGCACGCCGCCGAAATAGTGCGCGTTCTGCACGGTGTATTGCGCACCCATTGCAAAGCCGGACACCCCTTCCGTCCACGCGTCTTCGTCGCATTGCAGTCCGTGGAGCAGATAGAGCACGGGATAGTCTTTTTCGGGGTCGTATTCGGGAGGAAGAATTACGTTCGCGTGCTTGTACGCGCCCGCGACGGAAGAATAGTATTCGATTTTGATTATCTCGTCGCCCTCCGTATATTCGTAGCCGTCGACGGGTTTGTAGTAATCGACGGGGGCGAAAACCGCGGAAGTTTCGTAAAGCACGGTGTCGCCGAGCAGAATTTCCACGGAAAATTCGCCGTCGAATGCGGAGCAGTCCGCAATGCCGTCCTCGTCTGGCTGCACCGTTTCCGCGACGCCCGTCCGTCCCGTGAGCCTGACGGCGAGTGAGGACACGGCGCTGTCGCCGCATTCGCAGGCGTAACTCAGGCTGATGTCGTGTTCGTCTTCGAGCACGGTGCATTCGAGAGTATACTCGTGCACGTGTTCGGGCGTCGCGTCGTCGCAGGCGGCGAGGACCGCGAGCGACAGCCCGAGCAGGAATAACAAAAGCAATGCAAGCGGTTTTTTCATCTTTTTCCTCCGCTGCCCTTAAAGCAAACTCCCGTTTATTATGATATGCCCGCGGCAGCCCGAGGTCAATGTTTTTGCCTCTCTTCCGCAAAATGAAAAATGCGCCCGAAAAGGCGCACCGTGTACGGTCAGTCCGTGTCCGCAGGACATCCTCCGTGCTGCGGAGAGGGGCAGGGAGGAGGGGAAGAGAGTGCTTGCAGGCGGGAAGCCCGCGTTCACTTTTTCCGTCTGTTTTTCATTCCGCCGCGCGAAACAGTCGGGCGCATATCAGCCCGTGGCCGCCGCGCTGGACGCGCTTTGCGACGAATTGTCCGCTTTGCTATTCGTGATGCGCAACTGCGACAAGTGCGACGTGCTGCCAAAAGAGCGGCACTGAAAAATCAGTAGTCCTTTCTGCCCACCAGATAGTCGATGTCCACGTTGAAATAGTCGGCGAGCAGCCACAGGCTTCTTATGCTCGGCTCCTTTTTTTCGAGCAGCCACGCCGATATCGTGTTCTGTTTTATGCCCGTTTTTGCGGCAAGCCCAACCTGATTGAGATTGTTTTCTTTCATCAGTTCCTTTATGCGCGCCGCCACCTGAATTTGTACGTTGCTTTGCATAGCCGCCTCCGTGTTTGTAAAAAGTTTAGCCCCAAGGGAGTAGAAACGGCGATAATATCCCCTTGGGGATAATTCTGCGCGGGATTTTTCAGAAACATACCCCGTGGCGTGGGACACGCGCGAAAAGGGGAGCGGGAATGAAGTGCAGGTTGTGAAGAAGAGGAAAATATGATATCCTGTCAAAAAGGAGAACAATCTTATGAAAGTGACGACGAACGGCGTTCCTGCCGTCTATGCGGTGCAGAAAATCGGCAAGAACATCAGAAAGAAGAAAAAAGCATACACGGTCTGGGCGACTTTCACTTTTGTCCTCGCCGCGCTGTCTTTTCTGTCCGCAATGGTGATGATGATTGTGCGGATGTCGTCGGAAGACCTGGAAATGCCGATTATTTACACGTTCATACCGTTCATCGCTTTTGCGGTGTGCATCGTCTGCATTCCGCTCAGTCTGACGCTGAAACAGAAATACACCGTGCAGGTCGCCCTTCTCGACAGGGTGCAGAGCAGCGAGAAAGCGGTCATTGCGTCGTTTTCCGCATCGCCGTCGCAGGCGGCGGTTTCCTCCGTGCAGTCTGCGGTCGAGGGGATGATTGATGCGGGACTGCTGCCGGACCACGAGATAGTGGCGGGCAAGGTGGTCGCTAGAAAAGACGCGCAAGTGTCGGAAGACGAGGCGGAGCGGATGTATGAAGATTATCTTGCCGCCACGATGCCCGCAACGCTTGCCGTAAACCTGATGCGGGAGGAAAGGGCGGACAAAATGCCGAAATTCTGTCCCAACTGCGGCGCTCCCGTCACGAATACTTCGGCAAAATTCTGCGAGTCGTGCGGGGTGCGGCTGACGGGAGAGTGAGCGGCGCGGCACAGCATATTGTGCGGAGCGGAGAGCGCGCCGCAAGATGTGCAAAATCTTTTGAAAAAGGGCGTCCGATTTTTTGACATCGGCACGCCCGATAGTGTATGATGTGACCATGCAAAAGAAGTGCGGTGTGTTTTTCGTAAACGGAGGCTGCGTACTCGCGCTGTCCGCGTACAGCGCGGCAGGCGTCCGCGGGGAAAAATTCTGCCGCAAACATATGTGACATCGGGGCAGTTCTGCGTGCGCAGACTGCCTTTTTTGAAAGGTAAAGTACGGAGGCAATATGAAAAAAGCAGCGGTCATTATGGGCAGCGACAGCGACTTGCCCGTGGTCGAAAAGGCAATGAAGACCCTCGCCGACCTCGGCGTGGAATACGAGGCGCACGTCTATTCTGCCCACCGCACCCCCGCGGAGGCGAAGTCGTTTGCGGAGAATGCGGAAAAGAACGGTTTCGGCGTGATTATCGCCGCGGCGGGGAAGGCGGCGCATCTTGCGGGAGCGCTTGCCGCTTCCACGACTCTTCCCGTCATCGGCATCCCCGTGAAGAGTTCCGCTCTGGACGGGCTGGACGCTCTGCTGTCCACCGTGCAGATGCCTCCCGGAATTCCCGTGGCGACGGTGGGCATAGACGGAGCCGCCAACGCGGCGCTGCTTGCCGCCCAGATACTTGCCGTGAGCGAGCCGGAACTTGCCGCAAAGCTCAAAGCGAAGCGCGAAGCGGACAGGCTCGCCGTGCTCGAAAAGGACAGAAAACTGAACGAAGGCGTCAGGTGAATTATGGAAAAATCTTTCAGCGAAAGCTATAAGCAGGCAGGCGTGGACATCACCGCGGGATACAAGGCGGTGGAGCTGATGAAGAAACACATCGCCCGCACCGTCACGGCGGGCGCGGCGAGCGACATCGGCGGGTTCGGCGGGCTGTTCGAGCTCGACCTTACGGGGATGACCCGTCCCGTGCTCGTCAGCGGCACGGACGGCGTAGGCACCAAGCTGAAATACGCCTTTATGCTCGACAAGCACGATACGATAGGCATCGACTGCGTGGCTATGTGCGTCAACGACGTCATCTGCTGCGGAGCGAAGCCGCTCTTTTTCCTCGACTATATCGCGTGCGGCAAAAACGTGCCGGAGCGCATAGCGTCAATCGTGTCCGGCGTGGCGGAAGGCTGCGTGCAGGCGGGCGCGGCGCTCATAGGCGGCGAAACGGCGGAAATGCCGGGGTTCTATCCCGAGGACGAATACGACCTGGCGGGGTTCGCGGTAGGTGTCGTGGACCGTGCCAAAGTGCTGGACAATTCCGCGGTGCGCGCGGGGGACGCGGTGATTGCGCTTCCGTCCAGCGGCGTGCATTCCAACGGCTTTTCGCTGGTGAGGAAAATTTTCGCCGAAAAGGACGTGCTTTCCCCCCGTGACGAATTCGGCGGCAGAAGTCTCGGCGAAGTGCTGCTCACCCCGACGAAGATTTACGTCAGACCTATGCTTGCCCTGTTCGGTCAGGTGACCGTAAAGGCGGTGTCGCACATCACGGGCGGAGGATTTTACGAGAATATCCCGCGCAGCATTCCCAAGGGGCTGGGCGCAAGGATTGACAAGTCCGCGCTTCGCGTGCTCCCCGTCTTCGACCTCATAGCAAAGGAGGGCGGCGTGCCCGAAAGGGATATGTTCAACACGTTCAATATGGGCGTCGGTATGAGCGTCGTCGTGGCGGCGGAAGACGCGGACCGGGCGGTCGCGTGCCTCAGAGCGGAGGGAGAAGACGCCTACGTCATAGGCGAAATCGTGCCTTCGGAAGACGGCGTGGTCATAGTGTGAGGCGGACGTGGAAAAGATTGCGGTAGCGGTGCTGGTGTCGGGCGGCGGAACGAATTTGCAGGCCATACTCGACGCCGAAAGACGGGGCGAAATGCCTTCCGCGGAGGTGAAAACGGTCATATCCAGCCGACCCGACGCCTATGCGCTGGAAAGGGCGAAAAAAGCGGGCGTCGCGGCAGTCGTCGCCGAAAGGAAAAAATGCGCGTCGAGAGAGGAGTTCGAGGACAAAATCGTCGCCGCGATTGACGAGGCAGGCGCGGAGATAATCGTGCTGGCGGGGTTTATGAGCATACTGTCGGAGAGGTTTACTTCGCGTTATGCGGGACGAATACTCAACGTGCACCCCTCTCTCATTCCCAAATTCTGCGGAGAGGGATTTTACGGTCTGAAAGTGCACGAGGCTGTGCTCGCCGCGGGGGAAAAGGTGACGGGCGCGACTGTGCACTACGTCAACGAGATACCCGACGGCGGCGACATCATTTTCCAGAAGGAAGTGGAAGTCAGAGAGGGCGACACGCCCGAAATTCTGCAAAGAAGAGTTATGGAAGAGGCGGAGTGGAAACTGCTGCCGCTTGCGGTGGAAAAGGTTGCCGAAAAACTTCTCGCCGCACGGGGCGCCGCTTCGTCGGAGGAGAGATAAAATGAGCATTTACGACATAAACGACATCTGCGGACTGCTCCGCGGCAATTCGTATCCCGGAAGAGGCATTGTAATAGGCAAGTCCGAAGACGGCGCGAATGCGGTGTTCGCCTACTTCATTATGGGCAGGAGCGAAAACAGCCGCAACCGCGTCTTCGTGGAAAAAGAGGACGAACTTGTCATTTATCCTTTTGACGAAAGCAAAGTGGAGGACCCCTCTCTCATCATATATTCGCCCGTGCGCAAGGTGCATCACAAGTGGATTGTCACCAACGGCGACCAGACGGACACGATAGCGGACGGACTGCGTGCCGGCGACACCTTCGAAAAGGCGCTGGAAAGCCGCTGCTTCGAGCCCGACGCGCCGAATTTCACTCCGCGCATAAGCGGACTGATTGACCTCGACGGCAGGTTCGGCTACAAGCTGTCCATCCTCAAAAGCGCGGACGAAAAGGGGAGCGCGTGCAATCGTTACACCTTCTCGTACGAGCCCCTGAACGGCGTCGGACATTTCATTCACACTTACAATTCCGACGGCAACCCCATCCCCACATTCACGGGAGAGCCGGAAAGAGTGAAAATCGGCTCCGACATAACGGAGTTCGCAAACGGGATATGGGAAAGCCTCAACCCCGACAACAAAATCGCTTTGTACGTCGGCTTTGTCGACCTCAAAACGGACAGGCTTAAAAGCGTGCTGTTCAACAAACACGTCAGGTGACAGGAGAAACTATGAAAGAATTCGAATTGAAGTACGGCTGCAACCCCAACCAGAAACCCGCGCGTATCTTTATGGAAAACGGCAGGGATTTGCCCGTGGAAATACTCAACGGCAGACCCGGTTACATCAACTTCCTCGACGCGTTCAACAGCTGGCAGCTCGTCAAGGAGCTGAAAGAAGCCACGGGGGAGTGCTGCGCGACCTCTTTCAAGCACGTCAGCCCCACTTCCGCCGCGCTCGGCAGACCTCTCGGCGAAAGGCTGAAAAAAGCCTGCTTCGTCGACGACATCGAAGGGCTTGACGACAGCCCTGTTGCGTGCGCATATGCGAGAGCGCGCGGCACGGACAGAATGTCGTCCTTCGGCGACTGGATAGCTCTTTCCGACGAGTGCGACGCGACGTGCGCAAAAATCATAGCGCGCGAGGTGTCGGACGGAATAATCGCTCCCGCCTACACCCCCGAAGCGCTCGAAATCCTGAAAGCGAAGCGCAAGGGCGCTTACAACATAGTCAAGGTCGACCCTCTTTACGTCCCCGACCCCGTGGAACACAAACAGGTGTTCGGCGTGACGTTCGAGCAGGGCAGGAACAATTTCGAGATTAACCGCGCGCTGCTTGCCAACGTAGTGACGGAAAAGAAGATACCTCATTCTGCGGAAACCGACCTCATCGTCGCGCTCATAACATTGAAATACACCCAGTCCAACTCCGTGGCGTTTGCCGTGGACGGACAGGCAATCGGCGTGGGAGCGGGACAGCAGTCCAGAATACATTGCACGCGCCTTGCGGGACAGAAAGCGGACTTGTGGCAGCTCAGACAGCACGATAAAGTGCTCGGTCTGCAATTTGCCGAAGGAGTCGGCAGACCCGAAAAGAACAATATAATCGACATTTATCTTTCGGACGAATGCGAGGACGTCATCGGCGAGGACGTGTGGCGCAGGTATTTCGCCGTGCGTCCCGAAGAGTTCACCCGCGGGGAGAAGAGGGCTTATCTCGATACGATAAAGGGAGTGTCCCTCGGCTCGGACGCGTTCTTCCCCTTCGACGACAACGTGGTGCGCGCCTGCAAGAGCGGCGTGTCCTACATTGCCGAACCCGGCGGCTCGGTGCGCGACGACATCGTCATCGACACCTGCAACAAACTCGGCGTCGCAATGGCGTTTACGGGTATGCGTCTGTTCCATCATTGAGCAGGGAGGTGGGCGTATGAAAATCCTTGTGGTAGGTTCGGGCGGAAGAGAGCACGCGATTGTCAGGGCGCTGCGCAAAAGCGGACGCGCGGAAGAGATTTTCGTCCTGCCCGGCAACGGAGGGATGAAAGACGACGCGACCCTTGTCCCGATAGGGGCGAAGGACATCCCCGCAATCACGGAATTTGCCGCGGCGAACAAAGTCGATTACGCCGTGGTGGCTCCCGACGACCCGCTTGTGCTCGGCGCGGTGGACGCGTTGGAGAGCGTCGGAGTTCCCTGTTTCGGACCGCGCAAAAACGCGGCGATAATTGAGGGGAGCAAGGCGTTTTCCAAGGAGCTGATGAAAAAATACGGCATACCGACCGCGAAGTACGAAACTTTTGACGACCTCGCGCTCGCGCGTGCCTATCTCGACACTCTGCCCGAGGACGGGAAAATCGTCGTCAAGGCGGACGGGCTTGCGCTCGGCAAGGGCGTCATCATCGCGGAAAACCGCGCGGAAGCGAAGGCGGCGGCGGAGTCGATGATGCGCGACGGAAAGTTCGGTGCGAGCGGCAGACGCGTCGTAATCGAGGAGTTCCTGACGGGGCCGGAAGTGTCCGTGCTTTCTTTCACGGACGGCGAAACGGTCGTGCCTATGGTGTCGAGTATGGACCACAAGCGCGCCCGCGACAACGACGAAGGTCTGAATACGGGCGGTATGGGCGTCGTCGCTCCCAACCCGTATTACACGGCGGAGATAGCGGCGGAGTGTATGGAAAAGATATTCCTGCCCACCGTCCGCGCAATGAAGAACGAGGGGCGCACTTTCAGAGGGTGTCTGTATTTCGGTCTTATGCTCACTCCCGACGGACCGAAGGTCATCGAGTACAACTGCCGTTTCGGCGACCCCGAAACGCAGGCGGTCCTGCCCTTGCTGGAAAGCGATTTGCTCGAAATTATGCTCGCCTGCACGGAGGGCAGACTGAAAGACGCCGAAGTGCGTTTTTCGGACAAATGTTCCTGCTGCGTCGTGGAAGCGTCGGAAGGTTATCCCGAAAAGTACGAAACGGGATACGAGATTTCCGTGGACGGGGATTTCGGCGCCGAGCTTTACATTGCGGGCGCGAAGTGCGAGGACGGAAAACTTCTGACGTCGGGCGGCAGGGTGCTGGGCGTCACCGCGGTGGCGGACACGCTGCAAGCCGCCGTGGACAAGGCTTACGAAGAAGTGAAAAAAGTGCGTTTTGCCAACGCATATTACCGCCGTGACATAGGCGCGCGTGCGCTGGCGGCGGGGAAGGAAAGAAAATAACTGCCGCACGCAGGGCGCACCTTTCGGCGCCGCCCTTTACGGAGGAGATATGGTCAACAGAATTTTCGTGGAAAAGAAGCCGTCGCTTGCCGCAGAAGCGCGCGCGCTGTATGCGGAAGCGGTCGGAATGCTGGGCGTGAAAGGGCTCGAAAAAGTGCGCGTCGTCAACCGTTACGACGTGGAAGGCGCGGACGGCGAGCTGCTCGAATACGCAAAGCGCAACATATTCTCGGAGCCCCAGCTCGACGACGTGAGCGCGGCGCTCGACCGTGAGGGTGCGTGCGCGGTGTTCGGGGTTGAGCCTCTCCCCGGTCAGTTCGACCAGAGGGCGGACTCCGCAGCGCAATGCATACAGCTGGTGTCGCAGGGCGAAAAGCCCGTCGTCCGCACGGCAAAGTTCTATGTGCTTTACGGCGACCTGAAAGGCGGGGATGTCGACAAGATAAAGAAATTCGTCATCAACCCCGTCGAGAGCAGGGAAGCGTCCGAAGAGCTGCCCGCGACCCTGAAAGCGGAATATCCCGCTCCCGCCGACGTCGAGGTGCTGCACGGGTTCATCTCTATGGGCGAAGACGGGCTTGCTGAATTCGTGAAAAAGTACGGGCTTGCGATGGACGCGGACGACGTGCGCTTCTGCCGCGACTATTTCGCTTCCGAAAAGCGCGACCCGACTCTCACGGAAGTGCGGATGATTGACACTTACTGGTCGGACCACTGCCGTCACACCACCTTCCTCACCACGATAGACAAGGCGGAGTTCGAGGATGCGGAGTGCGAAGCGGCGTGGAAAGATTATCTTGCCGCGCGCGAAAAGCTGGGCAGGACGGACAAACCCGTCAACCTGATGGACATCGCCACCATAGCGGCGAAACTTCTGCGCAGGGAAGGCAAACTCGACAATCTGGACGTATCGGACGAAATCAACGCCTGCACGGTGAAAATCAAGGTGAAAGTGAACGGCGAGGACGAGGATTGGCTGCTGCTTTTCAAGAACGAAACGCACAACCATCCCACCGAAATCGAACCTTTCGGCGGCGCGGCGACCTGCATAGGCGGCGCGATACGCGACCCGCTTTCGGGCAGAGCGTACGTCTATTCCGCAATGCGCGTGACGGGCGCGGGAAATCCGCTCACGCCCATAGAAGATACGCTGCCCGGCAAACTTCCGCAGAAAAAGATTGTGACCACCGCCGCTGCGGGATACAGCTCATACGGCAACCAGATAGGGCTTGCCACGGGCATAGTGGACGAGATATACCACGACGGGTACGTCGCAAAGCGGTTGGAGATAGGCGCGGTCACGGGGGCTGTCCCCGCACGCTGCGTTGTGCGCGAGACCCCGGCTCCCGGCGACATAGTCATTCTGCTCGGCGGCAGGACGGGACGCGACGGCTGCGGCGGCGCCACGGGGTCGTCCAAGGCGCACAGCACGGAGTCCCTCGCCACCTGCGGGGCGGAAGTGCAGAAGGGCAACGCGCCCGAAGAGAGAAAACTGCAACGGCTGTTCAGAAACCCCGAAGCGTCGCTGCTCATAAAACGCTGCAACGACTTCGGCGCAGGCGGCGTGTCCGTCGCGATAGGCGAACTTGCCGACGGGCTTGACATCGACCTCAACGCGGTGCCCAAAAAATACGAAGGTCTGGACGGCACGGAACTTGCCATCAGCGAATCGCAGGAGAGGATGGCGGTGGTCGTCGCACCCGAAGACGCAGACAAATTCCGCGCGCTGGCATACGCCGAAAACCTCGAAGCCACGGCGGTCGCCGTCGTGACGGAAGAACCAAGGCTGCGTATGCGCTGGAACGGCAAGACCATAGTCGACATATCCCGCGATTTCCTGAATTCCAACGGCGCGGAAAAACACGCCGTCGCAAGACAGACCAAGGCGGGCAGCCTGAAAAAGGAAATCCCCGCGGACTTTGCGGAGGGTATGCGCGCACTTGCGGGCGACCTCAACGTATGTTCTAAGCGCGGGCTTTCGGAGCGCTTCGACAGCACCATAGGCGCGGGCACGGTTCTGATGCCCTTCGGCGGGAAAAACCAGCTGACGCCCATACAGTGCATGGTCAACAAGGTTTCCGTCGAAAACGGCGAAACGGACACTTGTTCCCTTATGTCCTGGGGGTTCAACCCCTATATCAGCGAAAAGAGCCCCTTCCACGGCGCGTATCTCGCGGTGGTGGAAAGCGTGGCGAAACTCGTGTGTGCGGGCGCCGACACAAAGGAAGTTTATCTCACTTTCCAGGAATATTTCGAGAAACCGATGGGCAAGCCCGAACGCTGGGGCAAGCCTCTCGCCGCGCTCCTCGGAGCGTTCCGCGCGCAGCGCGACCTCGGTATGGGCGCAATAGGCGGCAAGGACAGTATGAGCGGCACTTTCGAGCATATCGACGTGCCCCCGACGCTCGTGTCTTTCGCCGTGACGACTTCGGAGAGCGGCAGGACGGTTTCGGGAGATTTCAAGCGTGTGGGAAGCCGCGTCAGGCTGATTGAATGCGAGTACGGCACGGACGGGCTGCCCGTGGCGGAAAGTTTCCTCAAAAACGCCGCGAAACTCAATGCGCTTATGCGCGAGGGCAAAGTGCTTTCCGCTTACACACCCGGATACGGCGGAGTGGCGGAGGCTGTCTTCAAGGCGGCGATGGGCAACGGCTTCGGCTTCGAATTTGCAGACGGCATAAGCCTGTCGGACGTCTTCGGATACAAGTACGGCGCGTTTGTCGCGGAGTGCGCTGACGGCGTCACCCTCGGACGTGAGCTCGGCACCGTCACCGAAGAAAGAGCGTTGAAATACGGCGGCGAAACCGTGGAAATGTCCGCACTCTGCGCCGCATACGAAGACAAGCTGGAAAGCGTGTACACCTGCAACATAAAGCAAGGCGGAGAAAAAATCCCGAAAGTTTCTTACACGGGCGGCAGCGCGGCAAAGTGCGGCGTGCACATCGCAAGACCGCGCGTGCTCATCCCCGTTTTCCCCGGCACCAACTGCGAATACGACACCGCCAAAGCCGCGCGCCGCGCGGGCGCGGAAGCGGAGATTTTCGTCGTCAACAACCTGACTCCCGCCGCGGTGGCGGAGTCGGTGGAGAAGTTTGCCGAGCGCATTGCCGCGGCGCAGATAGTTTTCATCCCCGGCGGTTTTTCGGCGGGCGACGAGCCGGACGGCAGCGGGAAATTCATCACGTCGTTCTTCCGCAACGCGAGAGTCACGGACGCCGTAAGGGAACTTCTGCGCAGCCGCGACGGACTTATGGCGGGCATATGCAACGGTTTTCAGGCGCTCATCAAGCTCGGTCTCGTGACGCACGGCGACATAGTGGACGCGGCGGAGGATTATCCCACGCTGACTTACAACACCATAGCGCGCCACCAGTCCAAGATAGTGCGCACGCGCGTGTGTTCCAATCTTTCGCCGTGGCTTTCTCTCGTGAACGTCGGCGATGTGATAAACGTGCCCGTATCCCACGGCGAGGGCAGATTTATGGCGACGCCCGAGTGGCTGGAACTGCTCGCAAAACGCGGACAGATTGCCACGCAATATGTCGATTTTGCGGGAGAGCCTTCCGCAGACGTACGTTTCAACCCCAACGGGAGCGACTTTGCGGTGGAGGGCATAACCTCTCCCGACGGCAGGGTGCTCGGAAAGATGGGACACAGCGAACGCACCGGAAACGGACTTTATATGAACGTTCCGGGCGATTATGATATGAAATTGTTCGAATCGGCGGTGAAGTACTTCTCGTAACCCGCCCGCGGCGCGGCCGCATCCAAAAGGAATAACACACGGAGAATAAGATTATGGCAAAGTATTTTGAAGAACCGTCGAGAACTTTCAGCGAGTATCTCCTCATCCCCGGTTATACGGATGAGAACTGCATCCCCGCAAACGTCAGCCTGCGCACCCCGCTGGTGAAACACAAGCGCGGCGAAGAGCCCGCGATTTCCCTCAACATTCCGCTCGTGTCCGCCATTATGCAGTCCGTCAGCAACGATACGCTTGCCATTGCGCTGGCGCGCGAGGGCGGTATGTCATTCATTTACGGCTCGCAGACCGTGGAAGACGAGGCGGCTATGGTGCGCCGCGTCAAGAACTACAAGGCGGGCTTCGTGGTGTCCGACTCCAACGTGATGCCCGACGACACCCTTGCCGACGTGCTCGAACTCGTCGAACGCAAAGGGCACAACACCATCGCCGTGACGCACGACGGCAGCAGTTTCGGGAAGTTGCTCGGCATAGTCACCAGCCGCGACTACCGCGTCAGCCGTATGTCTCTCGAAACAAAGGTTTCGGAGTTTATGACCCCGCTCGAAAAGCTTGTCACCGCGCCTGCGTCCACCGGGCTTGCGGAGGCGAACGACATCATATGGGAGCACAAGCTCAATTCCATCCCCATCCTTTCCGACGAAGGCAACCTTATGTATATGGTGTTCCGCAAGGATTACGCCCAGCATAAGGAAAATCCTCTGGAACTGCTCGACGGCAGCAAACGCTATATGGTCGGCGCGGGCATAAACACGCTCGACTACGAAAAACGCGTCCCCGCGCTCATCGAAGCGGGCGCGGACGTGTTGTGCATAGACTCGTCCGAAGGCTACACCGTATGGCAGAAGAGGACGCTGGATTTCATCCGCAAGAATTACGGCGACTCCGTCAAAGTCGGCGCGGGCAACGTCGTGGACCGCGACGGCTTCCTTTTCCTTGCCGAATGCGGAGCGGATTTCGTCAAAGTGGGCATAGGCGGCGGTTCAATTTGCATAACGCGCGAACAGAAAGGCATAGGCCGCGGGCAGGCGAGCGCGCTCATCGAGGTCGCGGAAGCCAGAAACGAGTATTACGAAAAGACGGGCATTTACATTCCCATCTGCTCGGACGGCGGCATCGTACACGACTATCATATGACCCTTGCGCTTGCGATGGGCGCGGATTTCCTGATGCTGGGCAGATATTTTGCCCGTTTCGACGAGAGCCCGACCAACAAGCTCAACATCAACGGCAATTACGTCAAAGAGTATTGGGGCGAGGGCAGCAACCGCGCGCGCAACTGGCAGCGTTACGACCTCGGCGGAAAGTCGGGTCTGTCCTTCGAGGAAGGCGTGGACAGTTACGTCCCCTATGCGGGCAGCCTCAAAGACAACGTGGAAAGGAGCCTTTACAAAGTGCGCTCCACGATGTGCAACTGCGGCGCGGTGACCATAAAACAGTTGCAGCAGACCGCGAAGATGACCGTCGTTTCCGCCACCAGCATCACGGAGGGCGGCGCGCACGACGTCATTCAGAAAAACACCTCTTACACGGGCAACAGATAGGAGAGAGAATATGCAGATAATAGACGGAAAACTCGTTGCACGTCTCACGCGCGAAGACATCGGAAGACAGGTCGGGGAGCTTCCGCAGAAGGAACTCGGCAGGATAGGGCTTGCGGTAATCCTGGTCGGCGACGACCCCGCGAGCAAAGTTTACGTCCGCAACAAGATTAACGGCTGCGCGGAGGTCGGCATAGCGTCCACGCTTGCCGAAATGCCCGCGGACGCGACGTTTGAGGAAGTGGCGGCGAAGATAAAGCAGTTCAACGACGACCCCGAAATCAGCGGCATACTTTTGCAGCTTCCCGTGCCCAAACACCTGGACGAAGCGGCTCTGCTGCACCTCATCGACCCGTCCAAGGACGTGGACGGCTGTCACTATGTGCAGAAAGGCAAACTCTGGACGGGCGAGCCCGAACTCATTCCCTGCACGCCTTACGGGGTGATGAAACTGCTTGACCATTATTCCGTTCCCGTCGAGGGCAAAAACGCCGTCGTGGTGGGACGCTCCAATCTCGTAGGCAAGCCGCTTGCGCAGCTTCTGCTCGACCGCAACGCCACCGTCACCATCTGCCACAGCCGCACGAAAGACCTCGGTGAAGTCACCCGCCGCGCGGATATTCTCTGCGTCGCGATAGGCAAAGCCAAGTTCCTGAAAGCGGATATGGTCAAAGAGGGCGCCGTCGTGATAGATGTCGGTATGGACCGCGACGAAAACGGCAAACTCTGCGGCGACGTGGATTATGCGGAAGTGGCGCCCAAATGTTCCTACATCACTCCCGTACCGGGCGGAGTAGGTCCCATGACCGTCACTATGCTGTTGCAGAACACCGTCACCGCCTACCGCATCGCGCACAATTTGTCAGTAAAATAATTGCAAAACCGTGTTGACAAAAGAAAACCCCGCTGATTGCGGGGTTTTGTGATTGTGGTGGAGACAACAAGACTCGTAAGGAGCGCAGAGCGCGACGGAATAGCGCGAAGCCGTCATTTGGTCTGCGTGCGAAGTTCACGCAGGACGGCGGAGCGCGTCAGTTGTGACAAAGTCACAAGTTCTGCCGCGGAAGCGGTGCGGGATTGTATCCCGCAGAGTCTTGTTGACAAAAGAAACCCCCGCTATTATAGCGGGGGTTTGGTGATTGTGGTGGAGACAACAAGACTCGAACTTGTGACCTCTACGATGTCAACGTAGCGCTCTAACCAACTGGGCTATGCCTCCGAATGCAAGGGATATATTACACCAAAATAAGACGGGTGGCAAGTGATTTTAGGCATTTGCGGCGCAGGATGGAAAAATTTTCGTTTTTTCTTCGCAGAGGGCGGCTGCGACCGATGTTTTGACTGTCGAAATGCGCGTAGTAGGACGGGGCGTCGCGTATATATTCGCCTCCGCGAGATATATTTACTGTATGAAAACAGGTGCGGACAAAGGGAGAAAACGCGACGCGCTCATTGTATGCGGCGTCGGAGCGATATTTTCTCTTGCAGTGGGGGCTTTGTCCCATTTCTTTTACGAGTGGTCTGACGGAAGCACAGCGGCGGGGATATTTTTCCCCGTAAACGAGAGCGTATGGGAGCATATGAAACTGGTGTTTTTCCCGTTTCTCGTTTACTTTGCGACAGCGCTGCCGCTTGCTCCGACGCTGAATAACCGCGTGTTCGGGGCGTTTTCCGCGACATTCATCGCCGCGGGGTTTATTCCTGCGGTGTTTTACACGTATACGGCGTTTACGGGCAGAGCAATACTTGCCGTGGACATAACCGTTTACTGCGTGGGGGTTCTTCTCGGATTTGCCGTTGCGTACGCGGCGTTCACCCGTCCGCGCTCTTCCGCCGCGCTGTGTGCGGCAGGGGCGCTCGGATTGGTCTTTATCGCGGCGTGCTATTTTACGCTGACGGCGTTCGCGCCCGACTTCTTTTTGTTCGTTGACCCGCGCAACGGAAAATTCGGACTCGGAGCAGGCTGAAAGGGAAGATTATAATCAAGGTTATTTGCAAAAGTGGATTGACAATACAAAAAATCGGATATATTATTAAAGTGCCAGAATAAATTATAGGAGCACAAATATGGAAGAAAAAATCTACATCAAGATATGTAAAGCATTCAGCGATGTCAACAGAATGAAAATTTTCAAGATGCTGCTCGAAAAAGATATGTGCGCATTTGAGATTCTGAAATTTATGAATTGCAGTCAGCCCACGCTTTCCTATCATATGAAGTTGCTTGTCGACAGCACCATTATCGACGCGGAGAAGCGCGGCCTCTGGATGCATTACGAAGTGAATTACGCGGTCCTCGAAGAGTTCCAGAATTACTTTAAAGTAGAAAAGAAAGCCGAGAAATAATCGGTGACCCGTCGCCGAAGCCCGAACGGGCTTCGGCTTTTTTATTTCCGACAGATGAAAGAAAGCACCCGAAAAGCGGATACGGCAGTGATAGGCGGGGGCGCGGCTGCGCTCGCGCTCGTCGCTATGCTCGATTCGGCTGACGTGACCGTGCTCGAACGCAATGCGCGCGCGGGCAAAAAACTGCTCGCGACCGGCAACGGCAAATGCAACCTGACGGGCGAGGACATTTCCGCCGACGGATACAACCGTCCCGATGTCGCGGGGAGGTTCCTCAATGACTTTCCGCCCTCTGCCGCCGTGGAATTCTTCAACTCGCTCGGGCTTGCGACGCGCGTCGTAAACGGGAGAGTTTATCCGTATTCCGAATGCGCTTCGAGCGTTCTTGACGTGCTTCTCGCCGCGGTCCGCGACAGCGGCGCGGCAATCCTGACCGGCAGGGAAGTGTCCGCCGTCGAGCGTACGGCGGAGGGATTTTTGCTCACCGCAAACGTGCTCGGCGACGACGGAAAGGTGCTTTCGCAGGAAAAAATCAAAGCTCGCCGCATTGTGCTTGCAAGCGGTTCCTCCGCTTCGTCGGGCAGGGACAGCCTGTCGTTGTACAGGGCGCTGGGGCATTCCTGCCGCCCGTTTTCTCCCTCTCTCGTGCCTCTGAAAACGGATAGGGAAAGCGTCAAAGGGCTGAACGGCGTGCGTGTAAAATGCACCGCAACGCTTGCGGGCGTCCGCACGGAAGGGGAGATACTTTTCCGCGATTACGGTCTGAGCGGCATAGCGGCGCTGGACCTTTCGGCATTGTATGCGCGCGGCACGGCGCGCCGCGGGGACACCGTATCCCTCGACTTTGTTCCCGACGTCACGGAAAAAGAGCTGGCGGACCTGATTGCCGCACAGCGCGGGCGCCCCTGCGAGCGTGTGCTTCGGGGGATGTTCCATTCCAAAGTCGCCGAAAGGATTATGGCGCGCGCAGGGCAGTCTCCCGACCGGGCGCCTGATGCCGAACGCATTGCTTCCGTCGCGAAAGATTACCGACTGACGTTGCAGGGGACCGCAGACGCGTCCGCGGCGCAGGTTATGTCGGGCGGACTCGACCCCGACGAATTCGACGCGGACCTGCAATCCTTGCTGTGCCGCGGAGCGTACGCAATGGGCGAGGCTCTCGACGTCGACGGCATTTGCGGCGGATATAATCTGCAATGGGCGTGGATGAGCGCTCACGCCGTCGCGCGCGGACTGAAAAACCTCCGCTGAGCGTCCCCTCACGGACAATTTTCGTCATTTTTCCCTTAATTTTGCAAAAATAGATGAGATTGTTAACTTTTTGAGTGTATAGCCTTGAAAATTATTTGTTTCAATGTTATACTAATTTCATGGATGTAAAAAACGCGGCATATTTTTTCTCGGCGTACAGAAAACTCTTGCGCTCCTACACGGACTTCCAGCTCAATGCGCTGGAAGGGTATGACCTGTCGCCGAATGAGATAGTGGTGCTCAGCAGCATCGAAACCACGCCCACCGCAAGCGACATCGCGATGATGTCTGATGTGAGCAAGGCGCTCGTTTCGCGCAGCGTGAAACTGCTCAAAGAGAAGAACTATATCACCGCCACGGTTTCGGAAGAGGACAAACGCGAACAGCAGCTTGCGCTGACGGAGGAGGGGCAGAAAGTCGCGGAACTCATCGACGAGGCAAACAGAAGATATTTCGCGACGGCTTTCGCCAATTTCGAAAAGGACGAAAAAGCCGTGCTCAAAGCCTTGCTCGATATGATGTTGAGAAACCTCAACGTGGACTTTAAGATATGAAATTCGACGAATTAAAACGTACTTCGGCCGAAACGGCCGATTTTATCAGCGGAGAAACGGCGCGCACGGCGGAGGACATTTCCGACCGCGTCGCGGGCAGCGTCGCAGAGGCGGACACTGCGGAATATATGGCAGGTCTGCTGTCTGCCGCGGGAGCGGACGTCAGGACGGAAACTTTCCCCGTCGCGCCTGCCGCGGCATTCGGCTGGATAGGCGTGACCGTGGTGTGTATGCTGCTCGCTTTTGCGGCGTACTTCTTCGTGTCGATGGTTTCCGTTGCATTGATTATTGTTGCTTTCGTGCCGTTTATAGTGCAGGGGGTGCTTTGCTCGCGCGCGTTTGACGGTGCGTATGTCAAAGGCACGTCGCAAAACGTCACGGCGGTGCTTCCGTGCGAAGGCGAAGTGAAGAAACGCGTGTTTTTCACCGCTCACACCGATGCGGCGAAAATCTTCCGTCCGCAGATAAAGGACAGAGGAAGGCTGCTCGCCGCCGCGGCGATAATATCTTTGCTGGGCGCGGCATATCTTCTCGCCGCGGACATAGCGCGCTGGGCGTATCTCGGAAGCGTGGGCACGGGGCTTGCGCGCGGCGAATGGCTGGCGGTGGGGCTTGTCGGCATAGTTTTTGTCCCGTTCTGGGGGCTGTGCCTGTTTGCAATCGATCCCAAGACCGTGTCGCCGGGAGCAAACGACAACCTGTCGGGATGTTTTGTCGCCGTCGCCCTGATAAAGGCTCTTGCCGAAAAAGGAATCAAGTTGCGCTCGACGGAGGTCGGTGTGATTCTTACGGGTGCGGAAGAGTGCGGACTGCGCGGCGCGAAGGCGTGGTGCGACGCGCACGCAGAGGAGTACAAGGGCACGGAAACTTATTTCTTTACGCTCGACACGCTGCGTGACGCGGAACATCTCAAAGTGCAGAACCGCGACTTGAACGGACTGCAAAAGCTGGATAAAGACGCCGTTTCGCTCTTTTTCGTCGCCGCAAAAAAGGCGGGCGCGGAATGTGCGAAAGGCGGCGCGGGCTTCGGTGCCACGGACGCGGCGGCATTTGCCGCGGCAGGGCTGAAAGCAGCGAGCGTCACGGCAATGAAACCCTTTGCAGAATACTATCACTCCGAGCGCGACAGCGCGGACAACACGGACGCCGCGCTGCTTGAAAAGTGCTTCCTTGCCGCCGTGCAGGTCGTGGAAGAGCTCGACGGGGCGGAGTGATTCGGCATAAAGGTCAAAGGCAGAAAGACTGACAGCTTAACGGATATGAAAAACGCCGCGGATGCGGCGTTTTCGATTGCTTTCACGACCGCGTTGCGGGAACGGGTCTGCGTTTTGCGAACCTTTCTTCCGATTTGTTTTCCTTAACCGACGGGGTGCGCGGCTGCGCTTCGGCGCAGGTCGTCGCCCGAAAATTCTATGACTTTCGACACACGTCTGTCGAAAAGGCGGGAACATATTCTTTCGTTGTACCGTTTTGAGAAATCGTCCGCGTCGAGGTTGGTCGTTATGACTGTCGGAAGCCTGTGCGCAAAGCGTTCGGAGAGCACGAGCAGGAGATACTCGAACGTGACGTTGTTGTAAACGGGTTCTGTGCCGAGGTCGTCTATGACGAGCATTTCCGCGCTCATCACGTCGCTCGTTATGCCGTCGCGCTCGGAGTAGGGAGAGGTGTGGCATTTGAGCATAAGCGAATTGAATGCGTTCGCGCTCATCACCACCGCACTGTGTCCGTGTCTAATCATCTCGCGCGCCGCCGCGGTGGCAAGCACCGTTTTCCCCGTGCCCGTACCGCCTGAAAGCAGTATGTAGCGGTATTTCACGTCGGGATATGCCGAAACGTAAGTGCTCATCCAGGAGTACGCCTTTTTAAGCTGTGCCGACTGTGCGCCGCCGACGCTTTTTTCGTCGAAATCGGAAAGAGAGTAGCCGTCGGGAGAAATGTCGCACGTCACGCCGAGCGCCTTAATCAGTTCGTCGCGTACGCAGTCGCAGAGTTTTTCTCCGCACATTCCGAGGTCGCCGCATTTTTCGCATTTGACGCGTGGGGAGAAGTCCTTTTCCGACCAGCCGTATTTCGCGAGTGCGTCGAGATAGGTTTCCCTCGCGCTTTCCGCCGCGGCCTTGCGGGCTTCGCCCGGGCGCATCAGGCTCTTGTGCAGGGCAATGACGTATGCCCGCTGTGCGTCCGCGATTTCGGGCACGGCAAAAGCCTCGGCTCTGCGCGCTTCCGCCGCCGCCTCTTCGCGCTGTCTGTCCGCGCGCCTGTTTTCGAGAACCTTACGCAATACTTCTTCCGTCATACGTCGTTTTCATCCAAATCGTCCATACTTGTCATCACCGCTTTGAGTTCTTCCGCGGTGTAAGTGCGTTCTTTGAAATTGCGGGAGGAATTGACCGCCGCCTTGTCCGCGGGCGCCGCGACGCCTGCGCCGACGCGTTTTGCGTCCTCGACGGTGCGCACGCCTCTGGATTTCCATTCGGAAAGCAGGCGGTTGACTGCGGAAGAAGGGTAGCTTTTCCCCGCGCAGAGTTCGGCGGCACAAACAATCACGTCGTCGCCGAAGCCCCACACCGCGCTCCAAGTGCGGTAGAAATTGCGGTCCGCCGCCGTCACGCCGCGGCTTCTGCCCGTCGCTTCGATGATTTTCTTGATGCGTTCGTCCTGTTTGAGCTGTTCGCCTATGAAAGCGTTGATGGCTTCGACGGTGAGCAGCCCCTGCGCATAGAACTTGTCCACGACCCCGTTCATTCCGTCCAGGGTGCGGATGCCGCTGAGGAAACAGTAGTGCGCCACGGTGACGAGCGCTTCGTCCGAAAACCCTTTGTCAAGCCACGGAGAGGTGTAGACCTCGATGACGTGGTCGAGCGACTCGTAAAATACGCCGATTGTCTTGTTGATGCGCACGGCGAGGTCCTGCAATTTTTCGCGGTGGGCGTTGTAGTCTTTCATTTCTTCGGCGGTGAACACGGACATACGGTAGAATTCGTCCAGTCTGCCGTCCAGTTTTCTGAAAGTCTTGCCGCCTTTCAAAGATTTGGCGGCTTCCAGCACGGCGGGAAGAGTGAACCCCCAGCTGCGCGTCCATTTGGTGAGCATCTGCTTTTCTTCGAGTTCCGCTCCGCCTTTTCTGCCGAGCGCGGCGAGCACCGCGCGCATATCTTCCGTCTGCGCCTCGTACTCGTTGAGTTTCGCTTCGACGTCCGCGACGGTGCGCACTCCCTCGGAAGCCCAGTTGCGGGCGACGGTGAGAATGTAAGGGTAGCGCACGCTTTCGCCTTTGAGCTCTATGCAGTAGCGCACAATCATCAGCATCGCGTCGCGGTCCATTTTTACGGAGTCGAGGAAAGAATAATACTCGTTGTACTCGTTAGGCGTGAGCATACGCTCGTGGAACAGCTCCTGCAATTCGCGGTTGAAATCGTGCCACTTTTCGGATTTGTATTTCTTGGGCGGCTGCATTGCGCGCTTCAAGGAGCAGTATGCCACTTCGAGAGGCTTGCGGCTTACGATGCGGCACAGCCCCGCGTCCTCGAAATCCGCATAAATCGAAGTCAGTTCCGCCTCGGTGACGTCGAGAGTTTCGCACATTTCGTCAAGGGAATTGAGCCTTTCGGGCATAGAGCACATATACAGCCCGTAGAGATAGACTTTCAGCTGTTTTTCCGTGCAATGCGGAAGATGTTCGTTGATGAAAAGGTTGTCAACGAGCGTAAAACTTTCGATAAGAAAATCGCTGGAAAACTTCGCCAGACTCAAAACTCCCTCCGTGCGCGGATGTGTCGGACGAAGTCCGCAATCCGAACGTAAAATACCATATCACAAAATCACGGAAAAATAAACCTCGGCGCGCAGGAAAAATAAAAATTCCACATATAGTGCGTCGCGCCGCGTCGGAGCAAAACGCCGCCGCTGCGGCGGGCGGAACATTACATTACAATTTGGTGATGAAAAACGGCATCGGCGGGTCCTTTTTCCAGTTGTGGAAGGAGAGGGCGAGCACCTGAAACCTCTTGTCGTCCAGCGTGGCGAGGAAAGGAATGAGCGCGTCGCGCTCCGCATAGCCGTTCGCGCCACCGCTGTATATCGTCACGCACATAATCCCGCCGCTTTTCAGTATTTCCAGCCCCGCACGGATTGCGGCGACCGTGGATTCGGCGCGGGTGTAAACGGAATGGTCGCCGCCCGGAAGATAGCCGAGATTGAACAGTATGCAGGAGGCGGTTTCGGGCGCGGCGTAAAGCGCCATATCGGCGTGAGAGGCGAGCAACACCTCCGCGTCGAGCCCTTCCGACGCAAGCAACGCGCGGGTGCTTTCCACGGCGTCTTTCTGTATGTCGAACGCAAGAACGCGCCCCGTCCTGCCCAC
The DNA here is from genome assembly GCA_900544575.1 of uncultured Eubacteriales bacterium. Lineage (GTDB taxonomy): Bacteria > Bacillota > Clostridia > Christensenellales > CAG-917 > Limadaptatus > Limadaptatus stercorigallinarum. The sequence continues at coordinate 48,960 of UQVO01000005.1, forward strand.
CGTTCGGGCAAGGAACGCCGTGTCGTAGCCGCGCCCCGCGGTGGCGTCGATGGCGAAGTCGCCTTCCGAAAGGTGTCCGAGCACCGCTTTTTTTACGATTTCGAGTGCGTTCATATTTTTCTCCCGTCCGACTGCCGCGCGCAGAGCGCGGCCGTGTGTAGTGATTTTCCGTTTGCGGCACCGCCGCATACCGTTCAGCCGTCGTCCTCTTCCGCGGCGTTATGCGGTTGCCTGACGTACGCCTCCGCGGATAAGGTGCGTCGGGAAGAATAAAAACGTATGCCCGCGCGTTCCAGCGCCTTTTTGAGCGCTATCGTCAGCGGCCAGCCTATTACTGCCACGACAATGACTTCGGAGGCGAGAATGAGCCCGAAGTTCAGAAAATACGCCGTGTCCGAGCCGTCGACGACCCAGATGAGCGGGACGAGTATCGCATTGAGTATGAGCGGCGGAAAGACGTAAAGGAACTTCGTTTTCCTGAGCAGGAAGGTCAGCACGGCGGCTACTCCCGTCGCTATCGTGCCGAAAATGACGTCGTACATCGTCGAGTAGAAGAAGTTGGAGAGGAAGCACCCCAGCGTCACGCCGATTACGGATTCCGGCATAAAAACCGGCAACAGGACGAGCGCCTCGGAAAGGCGGAATTGCACGGGGCCGAAGGATACGGGTTGGAGTGCGGTTGCAAGCGCGAAATAAATCGCCGCGACGAGCGCGGAACGCGTGATGAAGAATACGCTCTTTTTCAAAACTGACCTCGGTTTTTTTTATTGATGGGTGTTGCCGTGACCATCGGGCATATGTTATCATACAATGAGCCCGAAGGCAACTTTTCCGAGGGGACGGAGCAAAATTTCCTCCCGAATTTTTCGGACGGGCGACAGGAGTAACTATGCATAATTTCGAAGATATGGGTTTTATGAACAGTGCGTTCAATACGGGCGCTTTCGTGACGTCGGGCGACAACGTGATGGTCGCAAGCTGGGGTTTCGTCGGCGTGATGTGGGGAAAGAAAGTTTTCGTCGCCCCAATACGCGACAGCCGCTATACCAAAGAATTGCTGGATAAGACGGGAGAGTTCACCGTCAGCGTGCCCGCTGCCGGGACTATGAAAAAAGAGCTCGCTTTCTGCGGCAGCAAGAGCGGCCGCGACTGCGACAAGTGGGCGGAAACGGGGATGAAAAAACAGGCGGCGAAAGAGGTCGGCACCTGCGTCGTCGCAGGCTGTGAGAGATATTTCGAGTGCCGCGTGCTCGGCGTGCTGCCTATGGGTGATATGGACATAAGCCGAGTGGCGCAATGGTACGCGGGCGGCGACCTGCACAATTTCTATTTCGGCGAGATAGTGGCGGAGTACAGATGAAAATCTGGGCGAAAGTGATGCGCGGCGACAAAATACTGCGTGACGTGCTTTACGAAGGCGAACACAAGCCGACTTTTGCGGGTTTCCGCGAAGCGGTGCAGAACGTGGCTTACAGAGCGGACGTTTCCACGCCTGTGCTTCTTCCCGCGCATTTTGAGAGGTTCGACCGTTTCAACAGGGTGAAGTTTGCGCCTTCCGATTTCATCGAGGACGTGACTTTCACTTCTTTCGTGCTCGAACGCGTCAAGGAAGACAAACCCGCGGGTCAGGCGCCTGCGGCACGCACCGACGTGCACACCGCAAGGCGCAGACAACGCTGAAAGGAAATCGAACTTCCTTTCCGTGCCGAATAATATACCTCCCGTTGCGGAAACTAAACGCCGAACGGGAGGTTTTTTATGAGCGTATCGGGCATCGTCCGCAGAATGGACGAGCTGGGCAGAATAGTCATTCCCAAGGAACTCAGGCGCACAATGCGGCTCCGAGAGGGCGACGAAATGGAGATTTTTTCGGAGGGGGAAAGCCTTGTCGTGCGCAAGCATTCGCGGTTTGACGGGTTCAGACGCGCCGCGGAAAAGGCTGTGACCCTTGCGGCGTCCGTGACGGGATGCGAGGTTTTCGTGGTCGCCGCCGACAGAGTCGCCGCCGCGGCGGGAGCCCGCCGCAAGGAAATCGCCGCACGCAGGATAAGCGAGGAATGCGCGCGCGCCGTGTCGGGCAGAGAAGCAAAGTGTATGAATTTCGAGGGCGGTTTTTCGCCCGTCGAAGGAATTGAATTTGCCGCGCATTCCGTCGTTTCCGTCCCGATGTTCAGCGCGGGCGACGTCACGGGATGGCTGGTCGCCGCGGGTGAAAACGCCGAAAAATGGAAAGGCTATCTGGAATTCGCCGCAGGCGTGCTGGGAGCGGTGTGCGCCGAATGAAGAAGACGGAGGAAAAGTCCAGACCCGGCAAACTCGTGGGCGGTGCGGCAGTGCTTGCCGTCGGCAGCATAATAGCAAAACTCATCGGCGCGTTCTACCGCGTGCCGCTGACCAACATTCTCGGCGCGGAGGGGATGGGCATATATCAGCTGGTTTTCCCGGTGTATGCGCTGTTTATGACTCTGTCCACGGCGGGGATACCCACCGCGCTTTCGCGCATAGTCGCGGAGCACCGCGCGAGAGGGGAGGGAGCGAAAAAGTATCTTGCCGCCGCGCTGCTGACGCTCGTTGCGCTGTCCGCGCTTGCGGGCATACTCGTCACGGCGCTGTCGCGGGTGCTTGCGGAATGGCAGGGCAATCCCGCGGCGGCGGGCGGATACGTCGCGATTGCGCCCGCAATTTTCTTCGTCGGAGTCATCGCAGGGCTCCGCGGCTGGTTTCAGGGAGAAATGTATATGCTCCCCACCGCGCTGTCCAACGTCGTGGAACAGGCGGTCAAACTCGGCGTCGGCGTCGGTCTTGCCGTGGCGCTTGCGCCGCGTGGTATGGAGGCGTCCGTGTTCGGCGCGCTTGCGGGCATCACGCTTTCGGAAATTGCCGCCGCGCTGTATCTCGTCGTGACCTACTTCGTCCGCACGCGGAGAAAGGGCGAACCGCGCGAAACCCTGCGCCTGAACGCCGTGGAGCGAAAGGCAATGTTCCGCACGGCGTTTCCCATTGCGCTGCTTGGGCTGATACTCCCTCTCGGCGCGTTTTTCGACAGCCTTATCGTGGTCAACGCGCTCAAATGGGGAGGGGCGGACACCGCTTTTGCGACGGCGCAGTACGGACTTTACAGCGGCCCCGTGACTTCGCTCGTAAATCTGCCTGTCGTGGTCATAATGTCGCTTGCCATTGCCGTGGTCCCGTCGGTGTCGGTGTCGCGTGCCGAACACGACCTCGGCGGCATTCTGTCAAAGAGCAGAATGTCCATAAAACTCGTCTATCTGCTTGGCGTGCCTTCGGCGCTCTTTCTTATGGTGTTCGGCAGAAATATTCTCGGGCTGATGTATCCCGCGCTCTCCGCGTATGAGCTAGACCTTTCGGCGAAATTGCTCGCCGTCGCAGCCTTCGGGGTGGTGCTCACGGGGTCGACTCAAATTTACGTTTCGCTCTTACAGGCACTTGACAAGACATATTCGGCAATTAAAAGTCTTTTTGTGGCGGTTGTCGCAAAAGTCGTGCTTTCGCTCGTGCTGGTGCGTTACATCGGCGTTATGGGGGCGGCAGTCGCCGGCGTGGGGATGAGCGCGGTGTCCCTGCTTGCGGTGACGGCGGTCTTTCACAGGTTCACCGATATGCGGCTGGAAAAAAATGTTGCCCAAACGCTGGTGAGCGGTGTTATAATGGCGCTGGCGGCGCTGGTCGTGAAAATATACGTCCCGACAAACATCGGCGCGATACTCGCGGGAGCGGCTGTGTGCGTCCTGGTGTACGGTTGGCTCACCACGCTCTTCGGGGTGTTTACGGAAGCGGAGTTCCTCTCCCTTCCTTTCGGCAGCCGCCTTGTCAAATTAAGAAGGAAAATCAGGTTTTGGGAGAACGGATAATGGCTGACAATCGCAAAGCTGAGCTCGGCGGGGAAAATCCCTGCCGCTCCGGACAAATCTACATAGCGGAAGACATATTGCCCGAATACGTCGCGGTCAACAAGCGCGTGCCGCTCACGGTGTGCGGACTGAACGCGGCAAACCGCAAGGCGGTCGCGGAAAAACTTTCCGCGCTTTACGGCGGGGAGGAACGGGCGGAAGCGCTGCGTGACGGAAAGGAACTCGGCATATACGAGCTTTGCGCGCTTCCCGAAGAATGCGACGCGGTGCGGATAGACGGCGTCGCCCTGACAGAACGCAAGCGCTTCGATTTTTCGGACTTGCAGGAGATTATGGGCAGACTGCGCGGCGAAGGCGGCTGCGAATGGGACAGAGCGCAGACGCACGAGAGCATACGCATCAATCTCATTGAGGAAGCGTACGAGCTTGTGGACGCCATTGACCGTGCGGACCGCGAAGGGATGCTGGAAGAGAGCGGCGACGTGCTTATGCAGGCGGTGTTCCACGCGCAGATAGCGCGCGACGAAGGCGATTTCGGCTACGGCGATATGCTCACCGCGCTTTGCCGCAAACTTCTCGACAGACACACTCACATTTTCGGCGCGAATCACGCGGATAATGCGGAGCAGGCGCTGGATTTCTGGAACGAAGCCAAAAAGAAAGAAAAGAAATATTCGTCCAACACGGACGCGATGGACAGAGTGCCCAAAAATCTGCCCGCGCTACTTTATGCCGAAAAGATACAGAAGATTGCAAAGAAGTGCGGGTTCGATTGGGGGGACGCGGCGCCCGCCGCGGAAAAGGTGAAGGAGGAACTCGCCGAGTTTATGTCGGCGGACAACGCGCACCTCGCGGAGGAGGGCGGCGATTTGCTTTTTGCCGCAGTCAACGTACTGCGCCTCAGAAAGGTGGAAACGGAAACCGCACTCCGCGAAGCGAGCGCCAAATTTTTCCGCAGATTTGCCGCTGTCGAGAGCCGCGTGAAAGAGAGCGGAAAAGAGATGAACGAGCTTTCTCTCGAAGAGCTGGACAAAATCTGGGATGAGGTCAAATTGACCGAAAAGCAAGTTTAATGTTTGATTTTTGCGGACAAAACCTTAAATCGCGCATATTCCTTGCGCCGCTCGCCGGTTTCACCGACGCGGGTTTCCGCGCACTCTGCGCCGAAAACGGAGCAGGGCTGACTTACACCGAAATGGTGAGCGCAAAGGGTATGTGTTACGGCAATCCAGGGACGGAAACATTGCTTTACCGTGACGTGTCCGACTGCGACTGCGCCGTGCAGCTTTTCGGCAGCGAGCCCGAATTTATGTTTCGCGCCGCAGGGGACGCACGCTTATCTCCCTTCGGGATTGTCGACATAAATATGGGATGTCCCGTCAAAAAGGTTTTTTCCAACGGCGACGGCAGCGCGCTTATGCTGCGGCCCGAACTCATCTGCGACGTCGTCCGTGCCGCGGCGGAGGGCAGCGGCAAACCCGTAACAGTAAAATTACGCGCGGGCGTGCGCGCTGACACTCCGCTCGCCGCTGAATGCGCGCTTGCGGCGGTTCGCGGCGGCGCGCGGGCGGTCACCGTGCACCCGCGTTTCAGAGAGCAGATGTACGGCGGCAGGGCGGACCACTCGCTGACCGCCGAAGTCGCGCGGGCGGTCGACGTGCCCGTGGTGGCGAGCGGTGACATTACCGACGGGGAGAGTTTCTGGCGCATACGCCGCGAAAGCCGCGCCGACGCGTTTATGATAGGGCGGGGTGCCCTCGGAAGACCTTGGATTTTCCGTGTGCTGGACAGACTGGACCGCCTTTCGGACGGGGACGTGTTTGCGGACGGCGGGACGGGCGCCCCAAGAGAGGACGCTCTCCGTTACGCCGAGGAACTGACGGCGGAAGCGCGGGATGATTTCGACGCATATGCGGCGGTGCAAAGGCACGTCGACATCCTTTTGCGCGTTCTTCCCGAGCGCAGCGTTGCCAACAGTATGAAACTGCACCTCTGCCATTATGCAAAAAACACCCGCGGTGCGAAAGCGGTGCGGCTTGCCATTGCTTCCGTACACGACGTTTCGGACGTGCTCGCCGTCGCACGCGAGCATCTTTCACGCTGATTTTCCGCCTCTGTTTACATTCGGTTGTCCGTTTCGCTTCGGTTTTGAGGTATTGTTTCTTTTTACCGTTTGACGTATAATGAAATTATTCTGTTTGACAAGACGGCGTCGGGAGGGAAAGCGATGAGTGAAATCAACGGGCAGGGGAGCGGCGGACAGGTGCTTGCCGAAAGGTCGGGCTGGCCTGTCGCCGGTACTGTGACGTTATGGATACTTTTGGCGATGGTTGCGGTCTTTTTGGGCGTCACGCAGTCTTTGATGCCCGGGAGCATTAGCAAGTGGAGAATGATGTCGATGATATTTGTCATCGTCGTATTGGGTGTCGCTGCCGTATGTTACACATATTTCGCCATTGTAACGCCGAAAATCCTCGCCGAGTATCGCGACGGCGTCATTCTCTTGTATCCTACGGTGTATAGAAGCGTGACTTTGCGCCCGGAAGACATTATTTTTGTAGCGCAGCGCAATTACCACGGGCATATCACTTACTCTTCGGGCAAACTCACAATCAGCACGACAAAAGGCAATATAGCGGTGAGATGGGTCAAGAATGCAGACGAGGCGCGCCGTAAAATAGAATTGCCCCGCAATACGGCGATGCTGACGCCGCAGCCCCTTCAACCCGACGGCGAAAGCGGCTTTTTATGATATGTGATTGACCACGATTCCGTGTGATTTTGATGTCGAAATCCCAAAACGAAAGTACAGCCTGCAAAGAAAAAACCCACTAAACAGTGGGTTTTCTGGTGGAGCTTAGGGGATTCGTAAGGAGCGCGCCGCTTTGCAGCATAGTGCGACGGAACAGCGGGATTGAGGGGAGTGATGTTTGCGGTGCGGAATTTTTGCCGTCATTCCGTAAATCTGCGAAAAAGTGTGCGTAATGTTTGTTGTCTCCGCTCAAACCGCGTCAGCCAAGGGTTGGAATTCCCTTGCCCAAACAAAAAACACGCTTGCCTGCAAGCGTGTTTTGTGGTGGAGAAAGGGGCGCCTGAAACGAACATTTATTGATTTGTTTATAGAGCGAAAGTCTGTTGTTTCTGTTCTAAAACTTCGGGATTGAAATGTTGCGTTTCAAGTGATATATTATAGTTGATGTTATGTTGTGTTAATTTGTCACACTAAACGTAACTTTGGCTTTTTGCGTTTTGTCACGCCTAATGTCACCATTTAATCTATGATATTGCAAGATGGAACGTGTCACGGAGGGGGAATAATGATAGAACTGAGGCAAATAAGCAAGATATATGCAAGCAAGGGCGGGCAGGTGCCTGCGCTTGTCAATATAGACTTGTTGTTGTCCGCGAACGGGTTGATATTCGTGCTCGGCAAAAGCGGATGCGGCAAGACCACGCTGCTCAACATGATAGGCGGGCTGGACGATCCCACATCCGGCAAGATTTTGGTGGACGGCACGGAAATAGGCGCTGCGGACGGCTTGGCGGGGGATCTTTACCGAAACTATAAAGTAGGTTTTGTTTTTCAGGAATACAATCTCATAGACGGAGACACGGTCGGGCAGAACGTCGGGCTTGCATTAGAGCTACAAAAAGCCGACGATGTAGGGGCAAGAATCGCCGAGGCATTGTCGCGCGTAGGTCTTGGCGGACACGAACACAGGAAGATAAGCGAACTGTCCGGCGGACAAAAGCAGAGAGTGGCGATCGCGCGGGCGCTCGTCAAAAACTCGGAGATCATCCTTGCCGACGAACCGACGGGCAATCTGGACAGTTTTACCTCTGACGAGATCTATGAATTACTGCAAGAGATATCCCGCGACAAGCTGGTCGTCGTGGTCTCGCACGACGAAGAGAGCGCGATGAGGTATGCCGACAGGATCATACGGCTTAAAGACGGCAGGATCGTCGAGGACTACGAGCGGTCGCCCCTCCCGAAAGCCGAACCTCGGGCGGACGGGAGAAAAGCAAATAATCCGGAAAAGCGCGGCAACCTCTCCTTCGTCGCCATGTTGAAACTCGCCATGCGTGATTTCAAAAGGCGTTGGGGGAGGATGTTCATCACCACCGTACTGTTGGTGTGTACGCTTTCCCTTTTCGCCGTCACCGTGTCGCTTTTGGAAAAGGATCCGTACGAGCGTTTTCACGAATCGTACACCCACGCCGGGTTCACGCAATTCTCGTTTTCGGGCAATTACGGCAAGGAGGGCGGCTCCCTCACCGATGAGAGCGTAGCGGAGCTTATAGGGGAGAGCGGACACGCATATGTCAACACCTACGACACGCGGGGCGTTGGCTTGATCGTAAACAACTTCGACCTCACGGAAGAGGAGGAGAAGTACAGCTATTACAGCAGCGGCAACGAGGTCGTGTCCGTGATGGATCAGGTGCGCATGGAGAGCCTCGGTTATGAATTTGTCGGCGAGGGGAGGCTGCCCGCGGAGGGCGAAAACGCCGTTTGCATCACCAAATATCTTGCGGAAAGCATACTTGCTCTCGACGGCGGATGGTGCGGCAGGAAAGGTGTCGCGTCCGTCACCGATTTCGTCGGACAGGAATTGAACTATATCGGGGATATGAAGCTGGTGATCACCGGCGTGATAGACACAAAACTTTATGACGGATACGACTTTTTGAAAACGGTACCCGATCGCGACAAATATGAAAGAGATTTTGCGGATCTCAAGACGCTCACGGAAAACACGGTGCACGAGTCCGTCATAGTCATCCCGAGCTTTTTCGAGAATAAATTGTGGGAAACTCCCGTCGTCCGCGTGTCAAGCAATGACTTTACGTATGAAGAGGAAGTCAGGATCGACGGCACGGTAACGCTTGATGACATTGAGATCCAGTGGTTCGGAGAGGAGTACGATGTACTTCCTGCCGGCACCATGGTAGTCAGCAGTTATTTTGTTTTGGCATATCAATACAGCGATCATTACGATCCGGATGCCGAAAGGATCTTTTTCGACGCAAGTTTCGAAAGCCGTCAAAGCGGTTCGCCTGCAAAGATCTATGACAAGCGGCTGGAGGTCGTAGGGATGCTTTACGATTCGACGCAGGCACCGATAATTTCAAGTGAAGATGTCGAGTTTTCTCAAAAAGAGTATCAGATCGTCGGAGTAACGGTCAGACTCGCCGATAAAGCGCGGGACAGAGATCTCTTCGAGCGTATGGATATGAACAGCGGCGGGAGCAATTATCGCGTCAATGACGTCGTCGTCACGGAAGTGAGGCGTGTCAACAGCTCCATAGACGCCACAAGCAAGATCATCCTCGGCTTCATCATCGGGGCGGCGGTGTTTTCCGCGCTCATGATGATCAATTTCGTTTCCATAACCATAAACGACACCAAAAAGAGGATGGGCATATTCCGTTCTTTGGGAATGAGGATGAGCAACATCTACTGCACTTACATAACTGAGGTGCTGATGATCGCCCTTGTCGCGGCGGCGTTTGCCGTCATTGTGGCTGCTTCCGTCTCCGCGATAGTCGCCGCGGTGGTGGAGACGAGCGAGTTCGTCGATCTGACGTCCCTGATGCCAGTGAGCGCGGTCACCGTGTTCTCGACATTCGCATTGAGCATCGGCATAGCCGCCATATCGAGCGCGCTGCCCATCTTCACGAAGATAAAGAAAACTCCCGTAGACTTATTGAGATAGTAGCCCGAGATGAAATAGCTATCTTTCATGCGAAGTTCACGCAGAACTGCAAACGGCGTCAGCGTCGGGTAAGAATCCACCTCTCCGAAACGAGAAAACCGCACTATTTAGTGCGGTTTTCTTGGTGGGAGGAGGTGTGTGTTCGCCTGTGTGGATCGGGGTCCCCGCAAAGTACCACAGCAAAGCGAGGACACTTTGTGGGGCATCATGGCGAAAGCGTCACGCAGAGCGTGCCGCCGAACCAGCGCGCATTGAGGAATTGCCCGTAAAAGTCAAGCAACCTGCTGAGTGATACATAACGCACATTGTTTTGTGCGGCGCGCATGGTTCGCCCACCGTCCCTTCCACAAACAAAAACCTCAACCGAATTGTTCGATTGAGGTTTTTGTTGGTGGAGCTTAGGGGATTCGAACCCCTGACCCCTTGTCTGCCAGACAAGTACTCTAGCCAACTGAGCTAAAGCCCCGCGGGTGGTGTAGACGGGTGCGTGCGGCGCGGGAGTGCCGTCTGCATCGTGTCCGTTTAGTTATCTTACCTTAATTTTTGCGTTTGCACAAGCAAATCTTTGCATTTGAGCGAAAAATTATTTGTTGCGGCTCAAAATAAAATTAACATTAAAATAATCCCTGCAAAAAAACATTTGGACACGTTGTTTGACAAAAGTCGGCGGATGTGTTTTTATAGTTATTACGGGATTGTATTTAGGTGCATAACCGTATTATTTAATCCTTAAACAAAATTTTGTAAGGCGGGTATTATGGAAGATTTGAAAATCGAATCCACGGAAGGCGCGGTTGCCATCGAAGCGCCCGTAAAGCGGAGCATCTGGCATAAGCTTTTCGGCACTTATCCGGGTGACGGCGAAATGCAGCCGAAAGAGGGCATAGCTTATTCGCTGTGCGGCTTCGGACAGAACCTGATTTGTACCATCATAGGCTCGTATCTCACGGTGTTTATGACGGACGCGATAGGGTACGGTGCGCTCGCGGTTGCGCTGCTTATGCTCTTTGCGCGAATTTACGACGCTCTGAACGACCCGATTATGGGTTCGATTGTCGACAGAACGCGTACCCCGTGGGGCAAATGCCGTCCCTATCTCAAATGGATGGCAATCCCCGTTTCGGTGGTCACGATACTGTGCTTCCTGCCCTGGTATCCCAACAATCCCGGCGGATTTGCGGCGATGTCCATAATGTACATAATCTGGGGTATGGTTTACACCGTCTGCGACGTGCCGTACTGGGGGCTCAACTCCCGTATGTCCAACGACACGTTCCGCCGCGGCAATCTCCTGACCATAGCCCGTCTGCTGTGCACGGCGGGTGCGGGCATCGTCACCATAGTCGTGCCTCAGGTGACCAGTGCGATGACAGGCGACCTCCAGACGGAAATCAATGCGTATCAGAGCATAGTCTCGCAAATTCAGTTTGCGGTGGATAGTGAGGGCGGTGCAATAATCGTTCCCGATTTGGCTGACGTTGACGGCGACGAAAACACCACTGAAGATTTCTATCTCAACTTTGACGCTGACCGCACGGGGACGTTTAAGAATATTACCGCAAATTACGGCACGCTTGAGAATTTCATTCTTACTGAATTCGGCGAGAATTCTGCCGTGTATTCGGCTTGGCTTGCCGCCGGTGAAACATATGCCGAATATGATTCCGAATTGCTCGGCGGCAAGGCGTATACGGAGTGGACAGGCAATGACCTGCAAACCATCCTTGACGGAACGCTTGAAAACAAGCAGACCGACCTCGGTTATATCTACTTCATCGCGGCAATTATCTGCGTTGCGGTCGGCGCACCCCTCTTCTTTGTCGGTTTCAAAGGCACGAAAGAAAGAGCGAGCGAACTCGACAACGAAAACGTTCCTTCCCTCAAACACAATTTGCAGCTTCTGTTCAAGAACAAGCCCCTGATGCTCATCGTTATTTCCGGTATACTCGGTGCAGCGAGAATGGTGTTCACCTACACGGGCGGTCTTTACTTCTGCAAATACGTCCTTGACAGCGTCAACTTCATCGGTATGCACGGCGAAGGACTTTATACGCTGGTCACGATAGCCATCGTTCCCGGCGGACTCATTGCTTCGCTGCTCGTGCCTTATCTCACCAAAAAGATTGGCAAGAAACAGTCGTATATCTGGACAAACATCGCGGGCGGGCTTGCGCTGCTGGTGGCGTTCATCGTCGGTATCAGCATCGACAGGGGAGATTACACTTCGACCGCAACACTTGTCATCGCGCTGCTTGCAATAGTCATTTCGGGTATTCCTTCCGGTCTCACCAACATCGTGTCTTACGCGATGATAGGCGACACCATCGAATACCTCGAACTCAAAACGGGCGAACGCGCGGAAGGCATCTGCTTCGCAATGCAGACCTTCATCAACAAAATCGGTATGGCGGTCGGCGCGTTCATCGGCGTTATGGGTTACTATCTCGCAGGCGTCACCGCGAACAACCCCGGCGCACTGGATGCGAGCGGCAAAGACGTTATGTGGATAATGCTTATGCTCGTCGCGGCACTCAGCTTCATCCTTTCCGCAATCCCGATTTTCTTCTACAAGTTCAATGAGAAGGAACAGCAGGAAGCCGTTGCGGAAATCAAACGCCGCAAAGAAGCACAGGAAGCGGAACTCGCCGCGGCAGGTGCGGACGGCGCAACGGTCGAAATGTCTGCCGAAAGCGCGGAAAGCGGCTTTGCGGACGACTCCGACAGCAAAGACTGACATTCGTCATAAGACGGAACCCGCCTCTTTACGGGGCGGGTTTTTTATATGCGCCGCAATTTTCATATGAGCGGCGTATATTTAGAGCAAAAGCATCTGCGCGTGCGCGTAAACGTGCGCGTAAAACAGTTCATACTATAAACTGACATACTACTGAGCGTTATTAACAAAATAAACTTCGCACAAGCGATTGCCAAAACGTGTGAATGGCGTTACAATCGTTAGGAGTCGGAGGCGATAATGTCGCAGGACGCAAAACGTATGAAAAAGAAAAAGATAATCGCCGCAGTCGTCATTGCGTGCGTTGCGGCGCTTCTTATCGTAGGGATTGTACTTACCGACCCTCTGTATACCTCATCGGAGGACATATCGGATGTGATGCAGGACGCCGTTCTGCACGAAGAGAATGCGATAAGTCTGTTCGGGCTGGAAGTGAATCCGTCATTGATTTCCGCAATAACCGTGACTCTCGTGCTTTTGATTTTTGCCGCGATAGTCAGGATTTTCTTTATTCCGCGCTTCAAAACCGTACCCGGAAAATTTCAGCTGTTCATCGAAACGATAGTGGGGATGTTTTCGGGTCTTGCCAAGAAGAACAGCCCGCACTACAACGATTTCCTCGGCGCGTACATTTTCGCCGCGGGCGTTTATATTTTCGTCGGCACGGTGTTCGAGCTCGTCGGAATACCCGTGCAGGCGGTGAGCGGCAATTCCTTGTCCCTTCCCGCGCCGCTTGCGGACATCAACGCCGCGATAGCGCTCGGTTTCCTGTCCTATTTCGTGATTATGGCGGGCGGTATCGCGCACAACGGGCTCCGCGGGTTCGGTCGTACGATAAAGGATTTCTCGCTGCCGATTTCGATGAGTTTCCGTCTTTTCGGCGCGTTGCTGTCGGGACTGCTGGTCACCGAACTCGTCTATTATTACCTTGCGCTGAGTTTCGTGCTGCCCGTGATAGTCGGAGTGCTGTTCACGCTTATGCACGCGCTCATCCAGTCCTACGTTCTGGTTATGCTCACGTCGCTGTTCTACGGCGAAGTGACCGAACCGCCCGTAGCACACGAAAAGAAACACAAACCGGCACTCAAACACAAGCCGGCAAGAAATAACAAAACCGCTGTACAAGAGGTCTGAAATGAAAAAAGCTCTTAACGTAAAAATCATTGCCGCCGTACTTATGGCAGTCATCGCGCTCGCCGCACTCGGACTCGTGCTCGGCATAGTTTTCTCCGACAATATAGCAGCTGCGGAAACGGAGCAGGCGCAAGACGCCGCAACCGACGGAACCGAGCAGCCCGCGGACGGAGGCACGGATGTCACGACGGACACCCCCGCGCCTGCCGACAACACGCAGGGGATGATTGCCATTGCGGCAGCCATTGCCGTCGGCATCGCCGCCGCGGCAGGTGCGATAGGTATGGCAATAGCGATATCCAAGTCCAACGAGAGCATCGCCCGCCAGCCCGAAGCGAAGAACGACATACGTTCCAGCCTTATGCTCGGTCTGGTCTTCATCGAAACGGCGATAATTTACGCTTTGATAATCGCGATTCTGCTGATATTCGTGCTGTAAAGGAGACGGGTAATGCCGCTTAACATCGACTGGCAGCAGATATTGCTGCATTTGCTTAACTTTCTCATTCTCGGCGTCGGGCTGTATCTTTTGCTTTACAAGCCCGTGCGTAAGTTTATGAAAAAGAGAGAGGACGGCTATAAGGAGAGGGAGGACAAGACGGCGGAAGCTCTCGAAGAAGCGCGGCACAGTCGCGAGGAATACGAGGGCAGGCTTTCTGCCGCGGATGCCGAAATCTCCGAGATGAAAAAGCACGCGACGGAAGAGATGAACGCCGTGCGTGCCGAAAAGCTACGCGACGCGCAGAAAGAGGCGGAGGACATCGTTTCCGCGGCGCGTGCAAGCGCGGAAAAAGAAAAGAAAAAGATTATCGACGGCGTCGGCGGCGACATCCGCGACATCGTGAACGATATGGCGCAGAAAGTCGTGATGAGTTCGGGTGTGGACGACGCTTACGAAAAATTCCTGAGCGCGGCGGAAGAGGAAGAGAAGGATGGAAAAGAATAAAGCCGTATTGTATTCCGCGTCCCGTCCTTCCGACGAACAGTTCGCGCGTTTCGAACGCTTTCTCGAAAAGAAGTATAAGCGCAGGCTGGAACTCGAATGGGTGGAAAGCGATATGTTCCCCGGCGGGTTCAGGCTGGAAGCGGAAGACGACGTCTACGATTGGAGCGTAGGCGGCAGATTTACGCAGTTAAAACGCAAACTTCAAGGGCTGTCGGGTTCTGCCGACAACATCATTCCGCTCATTCGTCAGGCTCTCGAAGACTGGACTCCCGAAGCGCTCGCCGAAGAAACGGGCAGGGTGCTTTCGGTAGGCGACGGCATAGTCGCGGCGGACGGGCTTGCGCACGCGTCGTACGGCGAAATAGTCGTCTTCGACTGCGGAGTCAAGGGTATGATACAGGACCTCCGCCCAGAAACGTGCGGAATTATCGTTTTCGGCGACTGCCGCGATATATCGGCGGGCGACATCATACACCGCACGGGCAAGACGGCGGGCGTCCCCGTCGGCGAGGAGTTCCTCGGCAGGGTCGTGGACGCGCTCGGTAATCCCGTGGACGGGCAGGGTGAAATCAATCCCGACGGTTACCGTCCCATTGAATGCCCCGCGCCCGGTATCGTGGACCGTCAGCCCGTCAACAAGCCTATGGAAACGGGTCTGCTGGTCGTGGACGCGCTTTTCCCGATAGGCAGAGGTCAGCGCGAACTCATCATCGGCGACAGGCAGACGGGCAAGACGGCGATTGCGCTTGACACCATACTCAACCAAAAGGGCAAGAACGTCGTCTGCATTTATGTCGCGATAGGACAGAAGGCCGGCTCCGTGGTGCAGCTTGCCGAAACGCTGCGCAAGCACGACGCGATGAGTTACACCGTCATAATGGCGGCGGGCGCGGGAGAGTCTGCGCCTATGCAGTATATCGCGCCGTACGCAGGGTGCGCGCTGGCGGAATACTTTATGTATGCGGGCAGGGACGTGCTGATAGTTTACGACGATTTGTCCAAGCACGCCGTTGCGTACCGCACTCTCAGCCTGTTGCTCGAACGCGCCCCCGGACGCGAAGCGTATCCCGGCGACGTGTTCTATCTTCATTCCAGGCTTTTGGAGCGTGCGGCTCATCTTTCGGACGAACTGGGCGGAGGCAGCATAACCGCTTTGCCCATTGTCGAAACCCAGGCGGGCGACGTTTCGGCATACATTCCCACGAACGTAATTTCCATAACGGACGGGCAGATTTTCTTGGAGAGCGAGCTGTTCTTCGAGGGACAGCGTCCCGCCGTCAACGTCGGTCTTTCCGTCTCGCGAGTGGGCGGCAACGCGCAGACGCAAGCGGTCAAAAAGGCGGTCGGCTCTTTGAGGCTGGACCTTGCGCAGTATCGTGAAATGGAAGTGTTTATGCAGTTCGCGAGCGACCTGGACGCACTCACGCGCAACCAGCTTATGTACGGACAGGGGCTTATGCGCCTGCTGCGCCAGCCGCAGGGCAAACCGTATTCCCAGGCGGAAGAAGTTCTGCTTCTCGTCTGCGCGCTCGGACGTGTGCTGCAAGGCGTCGCACCCGACAAAATTGCCGACGCCGCGCACGGACTTCTGACTT
The DNA here is from genome assembly GCA_900544575.1 of uncultured Eubacteriales bacterium. Taxonomy (GTDB): domain Bacteria; phylum Bacillota; class Clostridia; order Christensenellales; family CAG-917; genus Limadaptatus; species Limadaptatus stercorigallinarum. The sequence goes on from UQVO01000005.1 coordinate 64,961, forward strand.
ATTTTGCCGAGCGTCATCCCGAATTTGCCGACGAGATAGAGCGCACCGATGCGCTTTCCGCCGAACTCAAAGAGAAAATTCTCGCCGCGGCGGCGAAATACCGTACGGAGCTTGACGTATGAGCAGTCTTGCGGAAATCAAGCACAGGATAGCGAGCGTACGCGACACCAAAAAGATTACCAACGCGATGTATCTCATCGCGTCCACAAAGGTGCGCAAAGCCAAGAGCGACCTCGACAAGACGCGTCCTTACTTTTCCGCAATGCAAAAGGAGATTTCGCGCGTGTTCGGCGCGTGCGGCGAAACGGGCAGCAACTGGTTTTATCCCGACGAGGACGAGCATAAACCGCGCGGAGCGTGCGGCATACTCGTCATCACCGCGGATAAAGGGCTCGCCGGCGCGTATAACCAGAACGTGCTGAAAAGAGCCCGCGATTTGCTCGGCGAACACCCCGACGGCAAACTTTTCGTCGTCGGAGAATACGGCAGGCAGTATTTCGTCAATCACGGCGTGCCGTTTGAGGAAAATTTCGTCTATACGGCGCAGAGTCCGACTCTCCACCGCGCGCGCGAAATATGCGATATTCTGCTCGGTATGTACACAGACGGCGCTCTGGGCGAGATATACGTCGTTTACACCGACTTCGGCGGAGGCAGGACGGAGCACGTCTACGTCACGCGTCTTCTGCCGCTGAGCCGCAAGGATTACGTCTCGGGCGGAGAGGACGGCACGGAGTTCGAGTTCGAGCCGTCTGCGTCGGAAGTGCTCGACAACGTAATGCACAGCTACGTTTCGGGCTTTGTGTACAGCGCGCTCGTGGACAGCTATTGCTGCGAACAGAATGCTCGTATGCTTGCAATGCTCGGCGCCGACAACAACGCGGACGAAATCCTTGCCGAACTTTCGCTTGAATTCAACCGCGAACGCCAGGCTGCCATCACGCAGGAAATCACCGAGGTCACTTCGGGCGCGAAGTCTATGAAACGCAAGGGAGCAAAGCAATGAAAGAAGGCATAATCACCAGAATTTCGGGTCCCGTCGTCGACGTGATGTTCGACGAGGCGCTGCCGCATCTGCGCGACGCGCTTACCGTCGGCGAGGGCAGCGACTCCAAGGTTATGGAGGTTGCACAGCATCTGGACGCACACGTCGTGCGCTGCATAATGCTGTCCGAAAGCGAAGGGCTTGCGCGCGGAATGCGCGTCACGGCGACGGGCAAGTGCATAGAAGTCCCCGTCGGCGAGCGTACCCTCGGCAGAATGTTCAACGTGCTCGGAAGACCCATAGACGGCGGAGAGGACATCGACCCTTCCGCCGACCGTATGGGGATATACCGCCCCGCGCCCGCTTTTCCCGAACTCAATCCGTCGGTCGAAATCCTCGAAACGGGCATCAAGGCAATCGACTTGCTCGAACCGTACAGCAAGGGCGGCAAAATAGGGCTCTTCGGAGGCGCAGGCGTCGGCAAAACCGTCCTCATTCAGGAACTCATCCACAATGTCGCCACCAGGCACGGCGGCTATTCCGTGTTTACGGGCGTCGGCGAAAGAAGCCGCGAGGGCAACGAGCTCTGGACGGAAATGAACGAAAGCGGCGTGGCGGAAAAAACCGCGCTCGTCTTCGGACAGATGAACGAGTCGCCGGGCGTGCGTATGCGCGTCGGACTTGCGGGGCTCACTATGGCGGAGTTCTTCCGCGACGTGCGCCACAAGGACGTGCTGCTTTTCATCGACAACATCTTCCGTTTCGTGCAGGCGGGCAGCGAAGTTTCCACTCTGCTCGGACGTATGCCTTCCGCCGTCGGATACCAGCCCACGCTTGCGGAAGAAATGGGCGAATTGCAGGAGAGGATAACTTCCACCAAAAACGGCTCCGTCACTTCCGTACAAGCGGTCTACGTCCCCGCGGACGACCTCACCGACCCCGCTCCCGCCACCACCTTTTCTCACCTCGACGCCACTACGGTGCTCAGCAGAAAGATTGCGGAACAGGGCATATATCCCGCAATCGACCCTCTCGGTTCGTCTTCGAGGATACTCACGGAAGACGTGGTCGGGGCGGAGCATTACCGCGTCGCGCGCGGAGTGCAGGAGATTCTGCAAAAGTACAAGGAAATCCAGGACATCATAGCCATACTCGGTATGGAAGAGCTCAGCGACGAGGACAAGCTCATCGTCGCACGCGCCAGAAAAATACAGCGATTCCTTTCGCAGCCTTTCCACGTCGCGGAAAAGTTTTCGGGCAATGCGGGTAAGTACGTCGCGCTGTCCGACACGGTTGCGGGGTTTGCGGCGATAATAGACGGCGAAGCGGATGAATATCCCGAAGCGGCGTTTTACAATGTCGGAACGCTCGATGAAGCCCTTGAAAAGGCGAAAAAGCTGAAAGAGAGCGTATGAGCCGCAACAAGTTTTTCCTGCATATCCTTGCTGCCGACAAGCCTTTTTACGAGGGTGAGTGCGTGTCTTTGGTCGTGCCGACCTTGCAGGGGCAGTACGGCATTATGGCACATCACAGCAATTATATCTCCGCGGTCGTGCCGGGGGAGCTTGATTTCACCGTGGAAGAGGACGGCAAAGAAAAGCGCATACGGGCGGCGGTGTCCGAGGGGATAGTCAAAGTCGAAAAAAACGAAGTTCTCGTGCTCGTCGATACGGCGGAAAGTCCCGACGAGATAGACGAAAGCAGGGCGCGGCGCGCCGCAGACGCGGCAAAGGAAGATATGCTCCGCAGACAGAGCGTGAGGGAATACTATGCAGCACAGGCGAAGCTTGCCCGCGCGATGAACAGGCTCAAAGTCAAAAAACACAATTCGGAAACGGAGCTTTGAGCGGTTTTTGCAGCGCCTGCGACGGGCGCTCTTTTTTTGTCCTTTTTGCCCGAAAAGCGCTTGCGTAATAGCGGCACCTTTGATACAATGTAACAGCTATATGTTGTGGTCGTGTGCCGCAAACAATTCTATATATGGTTTCGGAGGGGCTTATGTACATTGTCAAACGCGACGGTACCGAACAGCGTTTCGACGCGGTGAAAATCAAGAACGCGCTTGCCGCCGCATTCGGAAGCGTCGGTCACGACGCAGGGGAGGACGTCCTTGACAGGCTCACCGCCGTCGTGGTGTCGAAGATACCGTCATTTCCCGTCACGGTCGAACAGGTGCAGGACCTTGCGGAAAAAACCCTTATGGAAGAGGGCTATTTCGACGAGGTCAAGAGTTTCATCCTCTACCGCGACGCACGTGCAAAAGCGAGAGCGTACCGCAACGAGATAGCTTCGCGTTTCGACGACCCCGTGCTCGTCGGAGTGCTGAAAGGGATACAGTACGATTATCCCGAACCCGAATATGACCTGATGCATCTCAGCGGCAAATTTGCCTCGTTCGCGCGGGAAGGTGCGGACGAAAGTGCAAAATACGCGTCTTTGGTGCGCGCCGCGGTGGAACTCACCACGCAGGAAGCCCCCAAGTGGGAGTTCATCGCCGCACGGCTTGTGATGTTCGATATGTACAAGAAGCTCGCCGCAGAGCTCAAAGCGCGTGACATCAAAGGATTTTACGCAAAACTTGCCTATCTTACCGAAAGGAAACTTTACGGGGCGTACATCCTCGAACATTACACGCGGGAGGAAGTCGCGGAGTGCGCGTCCATCATAGACCGCCGCCGTGACAACCTTTTCACTTATTCGTCGCTGCAACTCGTGCTGAAACGATACGTAATCCACGATTTCGACGGTACGTTGCTCGAAACGCCGCAGGAGATGTTCCTCGGCATCGCAATGCATCTTGCGATGAAGGAAAAGAACAAAATGCAGAGGGTGCGCGAGTTTTACGATATGCTTTCGCTTCTGAAAGTCACCGTCGCGACGCCGACGCTGTCCAATTCCCGCAAGCCGTACCATCAGCTTTCCAGCTGTTTCATCGACACCGTTCCCGACTCGCTGGACGGCATTTACCGCAGCATAGACAATTTCTCGAAAGTCAGCAAATTCGGCGGCGGAATGGGGCTTTATTTCGGCAAGGTGCGCGCGACGGGCGCGCCCATACGCGGATTTCAGGGCGCGGCAGGCGGCGTAATACGCTGGATTAGGCTCGTCAACGACACCGCTGTCGCGGTCGACCAGCTCGGAATGCGTCAGGGTGCGGTCGCGGTTTATCTCGACGCCTGGCACAAGGATTTGCCCGAATTTTTGCAGTTGCGCACCAACAACGGCGACGACCGTATGAAAGCGCACGACGTTTTCCCCGCCGTGTGTTATCCCGACCTGTTTTGGCGTATGGCGCGCGACAACATAAACGGCACGTGGTATATGATGTGTCCGCACGAGATTTACACCGTAAAGGGCTACCACCTCGAAGACTGCTACGGGCAGGAGTGGGAAAACAAGTATTTCGACTGCGTGAGCGACGACAGGATATCAAAGCGCGCAATACCCGTGAAAGAGGTGGTGCGGCTCATCCTCAAATCCGCCGTCGAAACGGGCACGCCGTTCTGTTTCAACCGCGACCACGTCAACAAGTTCAATCCCAATCCGCACAAGGGGATGATTTACTGTTCCAACCTCTGCACGGAAATCGCGCAGAATATGTCGCCCATCGACCTCGTTTCGCGCGAGATAGTGAAGACGGACGACGGCGACGAAGTGGTGGTGCAGGTGACCAAGCCCGGCGAATTCGTGGTGTGCAACCTCGCGTCCCTCGTTCTCGGCAACATAAACGTGAAGGACAAGGCGGAGATAAGGAGCATTGTCCGCACCGTCGTGCGCGCACTCGACAATGTCATCGACCTCAACTTCTATCCCGTCGAATACGCGAAGATAAACAACAGAAAATACCGTCCGATAGGGCTCGGCGTTTCGGGATACCACCATATGCTTGCCAAAAACGGCATCGGCTGGGAGAGCGAGAAGCACCTTGCGTTTGCGGACGAAGTGTTCGAAGAGATAAACTATGCCGCCATCGAGGCGAGCTGCGACCTCGCCGCCGAGAAGGGAAGTTACGAGTACTTCGAGGGTTCGGACTGGCAGACGGGGGCTTATTTCGAAAAGCGCGGCTACACGTCCGACCGCTGGAAAGAGCTCGCGGCAAAAGTCGCGAAATACGGTATGCGCAACTCCTATCTCATTGCCGTTGCGCCCACGTCTTCCACGTCAATCATAGCGGGAACGACCGCGGGGCTTGACCCCGTGATGAAGAAATTCTTCTTCGAGGAAAAGAAGGGAGCAATGATACCGCGCGTCGCGCCCGAACTGTCGCCCGCGACCTACTGGCTCTACAAAAACGCGCACCTCATCGACCAGACCTGGACGGTCAGGGCGGCAGGAGTAAGACAGCGTCATATCGACCAGGCGCAGTCGCTGAACCTTTACATAACCAACGAATATACGATGAGGCAGGTGCTTGGGCTCTACATCTCCGCATGGGAGGAGGGCGTCAAGACGGTGTATTACATCCGCTCGAAATCGCTCGAAGTCGAAGAGTGCGAGTCGTGCAGCTCCTGACGGCAGAAACGGCACTTAAACTGTACAAAATTAAGAAATAAAAGCGGAATACGGAGGATTTATGGACAAAGACCATCTCAAACTCAAACCATTGTTCAACGAAAACGGCGATACAGAAGTCGTCAAACGCCGTATGATTGGCGGCAATACTACCAATCTCAACGATTTCAACAATCTCAAATACACCTGGGTGAGCAGTTGGTACAGACAGGCGATGAACAACTTCTGGATACCCGAAGAAATCAACCTCAGCCAGGACGTCAAGGACTACCGCAAGGCGCTTACGCCCGCCGAACGCAGAGCGTACGACAAGGTGCTGAGTTTCCTCGTCTTCCTCGACTCCATCCAGACGGCGAACCTGCCCAACATCGGCGAATACATCACCGCAAACGAAGTCAATCTCTGCCTGAACATCCAGACCTTCCAGGAGGCGGTGCATTCGCAGAGCTACGGCTATATGCTGGACACCATATGTTCTCCCGACGAGCGCAACGACATCCTTTATCAGTGGAAATTCGACGAGCATCTGCTTGCGCGCAATAAGTTCATCGGCGACGTCTACAATCTTTTCCGCGAGGACAAATCCGCCGCAACACTGCTCAAAGTGATGATTGCCAACTATATCCTCGAAGGCATCTACTTCTATTCCGGCTTTATGTTCTTCTACAACCTCGGCAGAAACGGCAAAATGCCCGGGTCCGTGCAGGAGATACGCTACATAAACCGTGACGAGAATACGCATCTGTGGCTGTTCCGTTCCATAATCCTCGAACTCAAAAAGGAAGAGCCCGACCTCTTTACCGACGAGGCGGTCGAGGAGCTCAAAGAGATGATGCGTGAGGGCGTGCGCCAGGAAATCAAGTGGGGACAGTACATCATAGGTGACGATATTCCGGGGCTCAACAATCAGATGGTGGAGGACTACATCAAGTATCTCGGCAATCTTCGCTCCACGGGGATAGGGTTCGGCCCTCTTTACGATGGCTACGAAACCGAGCCCGCGTCTATGGCGTGGGTGAGCCAGTACTCCAACGCAAACCTCATCAAGACGGACTTTTTCGAAGCGAAATCGACTGCGTATGCAAAATCCAGCGCCATCGAGGACGACCTGTGAGCCGTCGTGCAAATCAGCATTACAGCGCCCGCCGAAATACGGCGGGCGTTTTTTTGCAAAAGAGCACGCTTTTAGTGCGGGTTCTCACCCCAGACAAAGCAAAGAACACAGCTTCTGCTGTGTTCTCGCGTGGTCTGGGGGAGAAGATTTGTAAGGAGCAAGGCGACGGAAGAGCGAACGCAAACGAGAGTGATAACGAGGGACGAAGGCAATCTGCCTTTTAGACAAACAGCGGAGCGAAAATCAGCGTGAAGAGTGTCAAGGGCGGTGCGTCGGGGGAGTGCGCGTGAGCGTCACGTGTGGTCATTGCTTCTCACCCCCGACAAAGCAAAGAACACAGCTTTTGCTGTGTTCTCGCGTGGTCTGGGTGAGAAGATTTGAACTTCCGGCCTCTTGAACCCCATTCAAGCGCGCTACCAAGCTGCGCCACACCCAGTCGTTTAACTTTGATTGCCGGATTATTATATAACAGCCGTGCAAAATTTGCAACAAATTACGCTACTCTTTTTCTTTTTCTTTTTTGCGTGCCTGCCACGTTATGACGAATATCACAACGCCCGTCACCGCCACCGCACAGCAGAGCACAATGGACACAATCTGAACCGTTGTCAGCCCTTCGAGTTCCACGTCCGATTTCGCGGCATATCCCACCGTCCCTTCGACGGACACCAGCCAATACTCGCCGCTTTCGTCGAGGATTTCCATTCTCGTTCCGTCAACGACTTCCAGGACGGGCGCAGAGGAAGAGTCGGGCAGGGAATAAATGCCGACAGTCCCGCCTGCGCGGTCAGCGGAAGCCCTGCCGAACACCTGCTTGCGTTCGGGCACGGGTTCGACGTATTCGGTGACGGAGTCGGCGGGGGCAAAGTACGTCGCGCCGCCGTAGCTTATTCTGACCCAGGCGCCGTTGTCGAGGGCTGCGGCGTTGTCGGTCACCGTGACCAATGCGTCGCTCTCGAATGTCAGCGTTTCGTCCGCGGCGGGGTGGGTGCGGAGCGCAGTACCCGCGGCAAGAGTGTATGTGCCGCCCATCGGTGAGGGTGAAACGGGTGACAGGGCGTCGTTTTCGATATAACCCGTCCTGCCGCCGAAATAGACGTATGTGTAGCCTTCCTGTGCGGATATGCCGTCGTAGCACAGCACCACCGTGCCTGCGAGGGCGGAGTACATAGTGTCAAAGCGTCCCGGCTCGTCAAAGAGGTATGTATCGCGGGAGAGCGCGGCAAAGGACAGCGTTTCCGCCTCGTCGGGGTCGGGGTCGGGCAAGGGAGTGTAGGACGACTCGTCCGTCGCTCCGACTTCCGCAGAACCTATGAAGCAGGCGGAGGAGGCGAACACCGCACGGCTGCCGTCAAGCACGAATGCGACGGGAGAAGCGGTGTAGAGCGAATGTCCGAGGTCGAACTCCGCACTCACGGCGACAGCAGAAAGCTGGTTGGAGAATTTGACTATCTTGTTTTCGTCACGGTAAGCAACGAACAGATTGCCCGCATAATCGGCGGCAATGTCCGTCGCGCCCGCAAAAGAGCATTCCCTGAACGGAATGAGCTCCGAAAGAGAAACTCCCGCAGCGGAGAGGGTGTACAGCCCCGCGTCCATCATAAGGTAGACGACGTCGTTGCGCGCGCCTGCAAGCGCAATGCCGTTTTCGACGGACATAATGCGGCGTATGGAGCCGGGCGGGGAATATGTGTAAAGGTTTGCGTCTGTCAGTATGACGAGTCCGTTCCCTGCGCAGACGATATCGACAACGGTTTCTCCCTCGGGGACTCCGCAGTACACCACAGCCGCGAGGGTGCCGTCGGCGGAGGGCATAATGCGGTAGACTTCGGTCCGCGTCGCGGCATATGTCACGTCCTGCGAAGTCGATGCAAGCGCCACGGGGGCGTCGGGCATAGCGACATAGCGGACGGAATTTTCGCCGAACACCGCAACGCGCGAATTCCCGCCGTCGGCGACGATGAGCCCCGCGGAAGTGATGAGAACGTCTGCGGGGGAGTCGAACTGTCCTTCGCCCGACCCGTTCATCGAAAGGGTCCGCGTGAGCGTCACGCTTTGAGCGGGAAGGTCGACCGAATAGACGTCCACGCCGCCCGACGCGTTGATGACGTAAAGATTGTTGCCGCCTGCGGCAAAGACAGTTTCTTCCGAAGCGGCAATGCCCGTGGAAAACAGCGCTTCGCCGTCGTTGCGGTTGACGGCAAGAATGCCGCTTTCCGTCGCCGTGAAAAGAGTTTCGTTTGCCATAGCGACGGAGTAGGGATAAACCGCGGTATCTTTCTTGTCGGGCGACCCCACTTCGTCGAGATTGAGGACATAGTATCCGCGCACGCCGTATTCGGCGGCGTAGATGTAAAGGCACATATCTTCCGCGGTAAATATATTCTGTCCGCTGAGGGCGGCGCTATGGGTGATGTCTTCGCGGATTACGGAAAAATCGGAAGAGGAGTAAACGCTGAGAGAGATGGCGTATTTGATGTAAAACCTGCTGTCGTCCGCGGCGATGTAAGACACGTTCTGCGGGTCCTTGATGCCGTCGGCGGGCGACACGGCAGCATCCTGCGACGCTATATCGACGCAGGCAAACTGCTGTACGCTTCCGTACGAGAAGAGCAGAACGCTTCCGGACAGCCACATACCGCCGATGTCCTCATATGCGCTCACGTCGATATGAGAGGACAGGGCAAAGTCGTGCGAAGCGACGAGAATGTTTCCCGATGCGGCGTCGTAGACGGCAAGGTAAGTGTCGTTTGCGGCAAGCAAAGTTGCGTCGGTGACGGGGAAATAGCCGTCTTCGGGAAGCAGAATGTCGAAATCCGTCTGTTCGGCGTGCGCCACGGACGGGGACGCCGCCGCGAGCACCGCAGTCAACAGAACCAACGCGCATATGAAAACACACACGAGCGGAAAAATTGCGGCAGGTTTCGACAGAGATTTCATACGGATATTATATCCAAAAGCAAAAGTTACGTCAACACTATTACTATTTGTTGAAATATAAGGCAAATTATGGTAAAATCACAGACAAGGTAACAAAATGGCTAACAGGAAATTTCATTACAACGACAGGAAATCCGACGGCGGCAATGCGGAAGGACGACAGTCCGCTCCAGTCCGTCAGAACGGGCGCAGAAAGCAGAATGCGGCAGCGCGCGGCGCGGCAGCGGCAAGAAAAGCCGCGGTCGATGCGGCGGTGGCGGGACGCTATCCCGCAGAAAAACTCGCCCTTCCCATTGCGGGAATCGGGGTTGCGGACGAACTCGTCGGGCTGCTTTCCGTCAACGGCATAAGGACGGCGGGCGACCTTGTCTGCCGCACGGAAAGAGAGATGTACAAGGTGCAGGGATTCAACAAGAAAATGCTGCTTGCCTTAAAACGCGCCTTGTCCGCGGTCGGGATGGAATTCTATGCGGACGCCGCTCCCGACAAAGCCGCGAAGAGTACGGGCGACAGCCCTGCACAGCGCAGGAAGGAACAGCCCGAAAAACCGCAGCGCACACCCGCCGCACAGCAGCGCAGGGAAAGGGAGGAGCGTCCGAAAAAACTCACCGAGCCGCTGCCTTTTACGGAGTGGAGAAAAATCCAGAAAGGCGGAAAATGGGGTTTTTACGACGGTTTCAAGACGGTAATCCCCGCAATGTACGACGAAGTGTTCTTTTTCAAGGACGGGCTTGCCGCGGCGGAACTCGACGAAAAGTGCGGTTATATCAATCCCGAAAACGAAGTGGTCATCCCTTTCGATTACGAAACGGCAATGAGCTTTTCGGAAGGGTATGCCAGCGTGGTGAAAGGCGGCAAGTGCGGCTACATCAACAAGGACAACGAAGTGGTGATACCTTTCGTTTACGACGCGGCGACGCCGTTCGAGGGCGGAGAGGCGAAAGTGAAAAAGGACGGACGCTGGGGCACGATACTCCCCGACGGTTCCGTGAAGTGGATTTGAAATGTTCTGCGTGACAAAACGCAGTCGAAGAGTATTTTGCATTGCCGTCGTGATACTGCTCACGGCGGCGTTTGCCTTTTTATGCGTGCCGTGCACGGCGGAGGCCTTCTCTGCCTCCCTCCCTTCCGGATATTACGACGCGGCGGGAGCGCAGGGCGACTGGTATTTCGGTGAGGATTATCTCGACATCGAAGGCGCGGCGGAGCTTGTCGCGCAGCTTCGCGCCGAATACGACTTTTCCGCGCAGGAAAGCGACCCTGTCGTAATTGCGGTGATAGACACCGGACTGAACGCGGAAAACGAGCTGTTCGGGCAGACGGAAAACGGCACTGACGTATTCTTCCGCGACAGCGAGGGCAACATGGTGTGTTACAACGCGCTTACGGGGGCGTCGGGGTCGCTGTCCGACGTGTCCGACGGCGCAACGGGAGATTATCACGGCACGCACGTTGCGGGAATATTGGCGCTGCTTATCCGCGCGCTGGGGCTTGACGACGTGATAAAGATAATGCCGATTAAGGCGGGCACGCGTTCGGGCAGCGGAAACAGTTTTTCGGAGAGAAACGTGGAGCGCGCCATCGATTTCGCGCTGGAAAACGGCGCCGACGTGGTCAATATGTCGCTTGGGATAAGCGAAAGCAAAAACGGCAGCGACGCGTGGAAAGATATCGTCACGTCCGACGATTCCGACAAGGCGGTGTTCGTGGCAGCGGCGGGAAATTACTCGGACAGCTCCGAAGGCGACGCGTTTTATCCCGCGGCGAGCGAAAACGTGATAGGAGTGATGAATTATTCCCACGGAGCGGTCGGCGCGGAAATGTATGCAAGCTCCAATTACGGCTCTCTTTACGACGTGTGCGCGCCCGGAACTTCCGTGATTTCCGCCGACGGCGCAACGGGCGGATACAAGCAGCTGACGGGCACGAGTATGGCCTCTCCGATAGCGGCGTTTGCCGTCGCTCTGCTTCGGGTGAGATGCGAAGTGCAGGGCACGGAAGCGACCGCGGAGCAACTGAAAGAAATGTTCCTGCTGACATTCCGCGATACGGCGGATTACCGCGGCGAAGATTATCCTTTGCTCTCGCTTGCGGGAGTGCTGGAAGCGGACTTCGCTTTCGACGGGGAAGGGAACTGCTATCTTGTTTCCGCCGCATCCGACGGCATCGTGTTTCCGACGCAGTCCGTGACTTTGGGGCGCGGGAGAGAGGTGACTTTTTCCTCGTCGTCGGAGTACACGGACACGGGAGCAACGTACGTCTGGTCCTATTCCGCGGACGGAGTGAATATGTCGGCGGAAGGACAGGAGGTGACCGTCGTGATGGATGTAAGCGAAAAGGAAGACATTGCGGTCACCCTGCGCATTTACGCGCCGGACGGGACGCTGCTTGCCACGCGGGTTGGCTATCTCGCTACGGAATACCTGGTGCCTACGGCGGCGAACTCTTTGCTCACGATGTCGTTGCGTGCGGACGAAGACGGGACGGTGCAGCTTGCCTCGGGTAGGACGCTTGTCCTCGGCGTGGATACGCTCCGTTACGCCGACCCGCAGACGGAAGTGGTGTGGTATGTCAACGGCGCGCGCGCTTCGTCCGAACACACCTTCGCCTTTTATGCGGAAGAGGGCGGATATTATGAGATATACGTCACCGTGAACGGGGAAAAAATCGGCGAAACGGTGAGAGTGTCTGCCGAGGGAGAACCTGCGGGCACGGGGCTTTCGGACGGCGAGATTGCGGGCATAACCGTGGGCGCCGCGGCAGCGGCGGGAGGATGTGTCGCCGCAGGGTTTGCCCTCCGAAGACGCGCGAGAGCGCGGAGAAAGAGCGGGGACGGGGAGTCTGCGGCATAAAACACGAGCACCCCGCGCCGCGGTGCGGCAGAAAACCCTCGAACGGTTTCAATCAGACGTGACGGAGTATTGAGGACGTGAAAAAGCCGTATCTGGTGTGGGGAAAAGGTTGGGAAACCGTCGGAAAAGAGTATGAAAAAAGACCGCCGCGTTACGGCGGTCTTGATTTTTGTCTTCAAAGATTACGCTTTTTTGAGTGCGTCGAGAGAGCGGCAGAGGGTCGCTTTCTTGCGTGCCGCGGTGTTGCGGTGATAGACGCCGTCGGAAGCGGCTCTGTCGATGATGGAAACGGTCTCTGGGAGCAGCTGTTCCGCAAGTGCAACGTCTTTTGCCTCGATGGCGGCGTTGTATTTCTTGATGGCGTTTTTCACGCGGGATTTCTTCGAGACATTCTCCGCATTTCTTCTTTTGGAAACCAAAACTCTTTTCTTGGCGGACTTGATGTTGGGCATTTTATTCTCCTCTTACGGTATATCGTTTTTAATTGCTTAGCTATATTACCACATCATTTCGGGCGACGCAACTGTTTGACGCTTTTTTTTCAAATCGCGCATACTAAACCCGTGAAAAAGAGCGATTTTGTCACGGATATGGCGGTGGACGCGCTGGAAAAGCATTCTCTCGCGTCGCTCGCCGCAGAAAAAGAACTGCAATACGGCATAGTGCGGAAGGTCGTAAATCTGCGCGAGGCGGAGCTTGCGCGCAGGATAGGCAGGGAAAGAGGCGTGTACGTCACATTCGATTGTCCGCCCGCTTCGATGGAAAAAGGCAGAGCGGTGCGTGCGCTGAAAAGCTATATCGCAAATACGCTGGTGGAGATGGTCGGCGTGATGGGCAGAAAGTCGAAAGTTCTTGTCGTGGGGCTCGGCAACGACGAAGTCACCGCCGATTCCCTGGGCTGCCGCACGGTGCGTATGCTGGACGTTTCTGCCGTCAGCGAAGCGGAAAGACCGAGGGAAAAGGCTCGCCTCTGCGCAATGACCACGGGGGTGGAAGGCGCGACGGGAATAAGAAGCGCGGACACGGTGGAGGGCGTATGCGCCAAAATCAAGCCCTCCTGCGTCATTGCGGTGGATTCGCTCGCAACCGCTTCGGTGGGGCGCATAGGAGCGTCCTTTCAGCTCACCACCGCGGGCATCGCTCCCGGCAGCGGGGTGGGCGGCGACAAGGCGAGAATCGACCGTTCCGTGCTCGGTGTGCCCGTGGTCGCCGTAGGGGTCCCTCTTGTGCTTTCGATGCGCACGTTGCTGCGTTCTTTCACGGAAGAATACACCGCCGCGGTCGGCTGCAAAGGCGACGAATTCCGCCTGCGCGAAATTATGGTCGAAAAGCGGCTGGGGAATCTTGTCGTCGCTCCGAAAGAAGTGAAATATTACGTCGAACGCGCCGCCGCGCTCATAGCGGGCGCAATAAACGCCGCATTCGGCGAACACGGCGGAAAAACGTGTTGATAGTGCAATTTACGGTGATAAAGTCTTGTTTTTGAAAATTTCGGGGACGTATTCCGCATGCAGACGGGAGAGCATCCAAAGGTATTTCGCGCTTTCGTCACAGCCCGTGAACACGAAGGATACGGACGGAAGTTTTTTGTCGGACGCGAAGAATTCGGGCGCGGAAAAGGGCATAATGTCGCGCCGCACTTTGTCGGTCAGGACGTCGTTTCCGTCGGAATACTCGGCGTCGCCCAGAATGCGTTTCACCTCCTTTCTGACATAGACGTAATGAGAACATCCGAGCAGAACTTTTTCCGCTTTTCCGCGGAAAGAGAAGAGTTTCTCCGCGAGGTAATTTTCAAGCTCCGAAAAGTCGGGACGTGTGCGGCTTTTGAAGCGCAGGGACGCCTGTATTTCCGTGAGCACCGCAAGTTCGGGGGTGTCTGCGCACATAAAGCCCCTTTGAGCCGCGTCAAGCCCCGCGAGAGTGCGCGGCGTCGCGAGCACGAGCGTTTTTTCGGGAGTGCAGCCGTCGAGGTCGGGGATTAGCTTGTATGCACCGTCGGGGCGCACGGTGACCGACGCCGTGTTGCAGCCGAACACCACCGCGTCCGCGCGTGAGCGGAGCAGCTTCATTGCGTTCTCGGCTGCTTCGAATATCTCGGCGCGGCTTTTGCTGCCGAAAGGCATACGCGCGGTGTCCGCGAGGTACACGAAGCCGCAGGAGGGCAGTTTGGTCTGCAAAAGCGCGAGAGTGGTGAGCCCGCCTATCCCGCTGTCGTAAACTCCGATTGTAGGCGCCATACTCAAAAATTTATTCCGCGCGGGGCGCGAATATGCTCGCGCGGGCGGATTTGCCGTTGCGCTTATTTTTTGCTTGATTAAAAGCGTGATTTATAGTATCATTGTTAAGAAAAATCTATCAGAGGTATTCCATGAAGACTTTTACAACCGATTTCATCCGCAACGTCGCTCTCATCGGACACTCCGGAGAAGGCAAAACTTCTCTCGCCGAAGCGATGCTTTTCGAAACCAAAACCATTGACCGCCTCGGCAAAGTCGATGACGGCACCGCCACGATGGACTATGACGACGAAGAAATAAAGCGCAAGATATCCATCAGTATGGCGCTCGGATACGCCATCCGCGGTAATGTCAAAATCAACGTCCTCGACGTGCCCGGTTTCTTCGATTTCGAGGGCGAAATGGTCGCCGCCCTCAAAGCCGCCGACAGCGCGATAGTCGTCACCAGCGCGTCCGGTACGCTCACCGTCGGCACGGAAAAGGCGCTCGAAATGTGCCTTGAAAAGAAAGTTCCCGCTTTCATCTTCGTGAACGCGGTCAACAAGGAAAATTCGGACTTCATGGCGACGGTGGACGCAATCACCGCCAAATACAACAAGGTCGTCCCCATCGAGCTGCCCATTATGGAAGGCGGCAAGATGACGGGCTATGTCGACGTCTTCACGGGTGAGGGTCACGCCCTCGACGGAAAGAGCGTCGCAGTCCCCGCCGCGCTCGAAGCCAAAGCGGCGGAATTCAAGGACAAACTTATGGAAATGGTCGCGGAAACGGACGAAGAGCTTATGATGAAGTTCTTCGACGGCGAAGCGTTCACGGCGGAAGAAATACAGCGCGGGGTGCACGCCGCAATCGCGAGCGACAGCTTCGTGCCCCTTATGGCGGGCAACGCAACCACCTGCACAAGAGTGGACGGACTTCTGGACAAGATTGTCGACCTTCTGCCTTCTCCCGCAAAAGCGCACAAGGCGAAAGCCGTCAAGGACGGTGCGGAAATCGAAGTCGCCTGCGACGCTTCCGCTCCCTTCTCCGCACAGGTGTTCAAATCCGTCGTCGACCCCTATGTGGGCAAGATGCTCATCCTCAAAGTCATCAGCGGCAAGCTGACGAGCGGCGACACCGTCTTCAACAATACCGCGGAAAAGACCGAAAAGGTCGGCACGATTTATGTCCTCAAAGGCAAGAAACAGGAACCTGTCGACTGCCTCGAAGCGGGTGACATCGGCGCGCTTTCCAAGCTGGTCTGCACCAACACCAACGACACCCTGTCTTCTCCCGATTTCAAGCTGAACTTCGAAAAGATAGATTTCCCGAAGCCCGTCATTTCTTATGCGGTCACTGCGGCGAAGGACGAGGAAAAAGTCATTCAGGGTCTCATCAAGATGCAGGACGAGGACGCGACGTTCAAGGTCGAAAAGAACGTGGAGACCGGCGACGTGCTCATCAGCGGTCTCGGCGAAGCGCAGCTTGACATAATGTGCAAGCGCGTCAAGAACAAGCTCGGTCTTGACATCGGCTGGCAGGAACCCAGGGTCGCTTACCGCGAGACCATCAGAAAGACCGCGGAAGCGGAAGGCAAACACAAGAAACAGTCCGGCGGCGCGGGACAGTACGGCGACGTCTTCATCAAGTTCGAGCCGGGTGCGGCGGACGGTGAGTTCGAGTTCGTAGACGCAATCGTCGGCGGTGCGGTGCCCAGACAGTTCATCCCCGCAGTCGAAAAGGGTCTGCGCGAAGCCATCAAGAAAGGCGTGCTTGCCGGATATCCGATGGTGAACATCAAAGCCACGCTTTACGACGGAAAATATCACCCCGTCGACAGCAAGGAAATCGCGTTCATCACCGCGGCGAAGCTCTCCTATCAGGAAGGCTGCGCCAAGGCGTCTCCCTGCTTCCTCGAACCCATTATGGAAGCGAAAATCACCGTTCCCGACGAATATCTCGGCGACATCCTCGGCGATATGAACAAACGCCGCGGCCGCATTCTCGGCACGGACATCGCCGAAGGCGGCAAACAGATTATCACCGCGGAAGTTCCTCAGGCGGAGATGTTCCGTTACGCAACCGACCTCAGGAGTATGACGCAGGGCAGAGGCAAGTTCTCTATGGAGCTCATCCGTTACGACGAAGTGCCCGCAAGTGCGAACGCAAAGATAATCGAAGACGCAAAGAAGCGCGAAGAGGAAGCCAAGAAGTAATTTCCCCCTCGAAAAATGCAATCAAAACGCCCTCCGTCGGAGGGCGTTTTCGTTTTGTCGCACGCGAATTCGTCTTTGCCGTTATTTTTGCACAAGCAAAGGTATTGCGCGCTCGATGAGCAGACCGAAGCGCAGGTCGACCTTTTCTTTCACGGAAACGCCGATGCACTCTTTGCAGAAATCCACCGCAATCTGCGCCGCTTTTTCGAAGGGGACGCCGCTCATCAGCTTGCCTATGAATGCGGAGGACAGGCAGTCGCCCGCGCCGTGAATGTATTCGCGGAAGCTGTCGTTCATCTGCAAGGCGATTTTGCCGTCGTTCAGCGTGGCGGTGCCTTGCTTGCCGTCCTTCATTATGCCGGAGAGCAGCACCTTTTTGTACCCTTTGTGGCGCAGAATGTTGAGTATCATACGCGCATTGGCTTCGTTGGGTTCCAGACTCATATTCAGCCCCGCCAGCATCTTGCCCTCCGTGAAGTTGGGCATCACGATGTCCGCAAGCCTGCACAGCTCGAACATTTTGTCGCGGTAAGCGGAGTCAAAAATCTTGTAAAGTTCCCCGTTTTCCGCCATCGCGGGGTCGACTGCAATCAAAGTGCCGCCCGCTTTGAGGTCCGCGGCGATTTCGATTGCCGCGTCCGCGGTGTCCATCGAACCGAGAAATCCCGTGTAAAGGCAATCGAATTTTATGCCGAGCTTTTTCCAATGCGCGTAAGAGGGCAGCATATTGGCGTAAAGGTCGGTGTATGTGAAGCCTTCGATGCCGTAAGTCTGCGTGGAGAGCAGAGCCGTGGGCAGCCCCACCGCGTCGTGTCCGCAGGCACAGAGAATGGGGAGAGCGGCGGTCAGAGAACATCTGCCGACGGAAGAATAGTCCTGTATGGTCAAAATTCTTTTATCCATACATCAAGTCTAGCACCTGCGGAGGACATTTTCAAGACCGAAAGTAAAAAGGTTAACCGTTCAAAGTGCGGCATTTGTCGGAAAAGTGCCGTCCGTTTCCGAAAGGCAGGCGAGAAGGAAACATAAGTCCGTGCATTCTTTCTTAATGCACGCGGTACATAAAAATTGAGTTGCAAAACGCGGGCGGAGATGCTATACTGTCTAGGCTGCGCTAGACGGGGAGCCGGCGGTGCCCTGTAAACTGCAATCCGCCACAGCAGTGTCGAGCGCCGACCGAGGCTTTTCTTATGGGAGGCCGCGCCGCACAAGGAGCGTTGATAGCAAGGTCCCGTGCAACTGCATACTGTGAACCGTGTCAGGGCTTGACCGCAGCAGCACTAAGCAGAACTTGCAGTGTGCCACGGGGAAACTTTGAAGGAGTCACCTATGCGGTTTCCGCTTCGGTTTGAACTGTCGGAGTCGGTGCGCAGCAAACACAATGCCGCTAAGCTGCGGCATTGTGTTTTTTTATGCTTTCCGGTTATAGGTTTTGTTTCCGCACAATTAAAATCCGCCGCTCATTTCACGTCGCGTTTTGCCGTGGCAAAAAGCCCCGCCGCGGTGAAGAGCACGAACCACATCGCGCACCCGCCGAAGGCAATGCCCGCTTCCTTTGCCGTGAAAGCGTATGCGGACGCGAAGGCGTCAGCGCAGTAGTAAGGATTGAAGAGCATATACACGAAATTGCCCGTCACGTCCGTGCCCGTGGTGAGCATCGCAAGGGCTATCTGCACCACCATCACAAGGATGTCGCCCAGGAAGATGAGCATCACGAGCAGCGCCGCCATCGAGCCTGCCTTGGAGCGCAGCAGGAAGGATACGGACGTGCATATGGCCGCCATAACGAAAGCGAGCGCGATGTACGAGCCGAAAGCGGACGGAGTGTAGGAAAACACATAGTCCGAAAGCTCCGCACTAATATCAGTCGCCGCCGCCGCAATCCCGCACATTGCGAAAGCAAGACATACATACAAGACCGAAACGGCGGTTATGGCTATAAATTTAGAAAGATAAAGTTCGGTTTTCTGCACTCCGCGTCCGATATACAGCCTCATCATTCCCGACGAAAAATCCGTCCCGATAAAGAGTGCGGCGATAATCGGAAGCAGGAAGAACACTCCCGTCGAGGACGGGGCGGCGTTCAGAAGAGTGAAGACGAAAGTGCCCGTAAGCCCTTCCACCGTGTCGGGGTCGAGCGTACCGCCGTCGGCGGGATATTCCTGAATGAAGGACGTGAGCGCATTCTGCGCAAGAGCGAATATCAGCGTCAGAAACGCCATAATGCCTATGCCGATGTAGACGCTCTTCATTTTGGACAATTTCAGAAAGTCGGAGGACAGCAGACCGAGAAATTTCTTTACTTTTTCCATCTTTTCCTCCTCACAGCATATCTATGAAAGCGGATTCCAAATCTCCGCGTTCGGCGGAGAGCTGCATCACCGCGACGCCCGCTTCCGCAAAGAATGCGCCCACGGCGGGAAGTATATCAGCTTCGCCGAAAATTTCCACCGTGTTGCCGCGCATTACGTATTCGTTTTCGTTATAACGTGAGCGCAGGGCACGTTCCGCGCGTTCCTTTTCCGCAACAACGACTTTTATGCGGGGGCGGGCAAGCGCGAAGAGTTCTTCTCCGCGCACTTCGCTGACCAGCCTGCCTTCGCGCATAACTCCGTAAGCTGTCGCCACCCGTCCGAGTTCTCCGAGCAGATGCGAGGATATGACCACCGTCGTGCCGCGCTCTTCGTTGAGGCGTCTGATGAGTTCGCGCACCTGCAATATGCCGGTCGGGTCAAGCCCGTTGACGGGTTCGTCGAGGAAAAGTATTTCGGGGTCGCCCGCGAGCGCCATTGCTATCGCAAGCCGCTGTTTCATACCGAGTGAAAAGTTGCGCGCGGTCTTTTTGCCCGCGTCTTCGAGCCCCACGAGAGAGAGCAGCGCTTTGACGTCTACTTTGTTCAGTCCCGTTGCGCGGGCATAGACGGAAAGATTTTCCGCCGCGGTCATTCTGGGATAAAACGCCGGCTGTTCGATGAGCGCGCCGATTTTCCGCCTTTCTTCCGAAAGAGCGCGCGGAGTGCTTTCGCCGTTCAGTTCGACGGTGCCGGAGCTCGGCGAAGCAATTCCGAGTATCATCCTGATGAGCGTCGTTTTGCCCGCGCCGTTTTTGCCTATCAACCCGTACACTTCGCCCTTGCGCACCGAAATCGAAACGTCGTCGACGCGCCTTACGCCGCCGTAAATTTTTGTTATGCCGTGCGTTGCGACGGCAATTTCGCAATTTTCCATACCATAAGAATATATTCCGCCCGCCCCGTTGTCAAACCCGCCGCAGTCCGATACGTTTGCTGAAAGACGCCGCCCCGTAACACAAATACGGTATTTCAGTATTCACGCCGTCTTGCCGGGGCGGGGCGACACCGAATCCGTACGGTGTAGCCTTATCCGCCCGTTCGATTCCCTCCATTCTGCCTTGAAAAACGCAAGAAAAAACACCCCGCGTTGTGCGGGGTGCTGTATGGAGCGAATGAAGGGAATCGCTCCGCACTCACAATGCGAATGCGCCGCACGCCTTGGGGATGACATCTTCCGCGCACGTCATTTCGGTGTTCGTGCTATCACGCCGGGGCGGGGCGACACCGAATCCGTACGGTGTCGCCTTATCCGCCCGTTCGATTCCCTCCATTCTGCCTTGAAAAACGTAAGAAAAAACACCCCGCGCTGTGCGGGGTGCCGTGTGGAGCGAATGAAGGGAATCGAACCCTCGACCGCAGCTTGGGAAGCTGCTGTTTTACCATTAAACTACATTCGCATTCCGTGCGTGCTTTATTTTATCACAACGGAGCGGTTTGTCAACTCTATGCGCGTCTTTCGGGCGTAAATTCAAAATCCGTGCCCATTTCGGTTGCGTTTTTTGTAAGGTTAGATTATAATCTTCCTAATTTTATTATATAAGAGGCAAATTGATGTACAAACCGGTTGACACATCGCTGAATTTCGTGGAGCGCGAAAAGGAAGTGCTCGCGTTCTGGAAAGAGAACGAGATTTTCGAAAAGAGCGTCGAAAAGAACAAAGGCAAAGAGAGTTTTAATTTTTACGACGGACCTCCGACCGCCAACGGCAAACCGCACATCGGGCACATTCTGACGCGCGTTATGAAGGACATCATTCCGCGTTACAAGACTATGAAGGGCTACTATGTCCGCAGAAAGGCGGGCTGGGACACCCACGGTCTTCCCGTTGAGCTGGAAGTGGAAAAACAGCTCGGTCTGGACGGAAAGCAGGAGATAGAGCAGTACGGCATCGAGCCTTTCATCAAAAAGTGCAAGGAGTCGGTGTGGAAGTATAAGCACGAATGGGAGGTTATGTCCGACCGCATAGGTTACTGGGCGGATATGAAACATCCCTACATCACCTACGAGGACAATTACATCGAGTCCGTGTGGTGGTCGCTCAAACAGATTGCCGACAAAGGACTGCTTTACAAGGGGTACAAAATCGTGCCTTACTGCCCGCGCTGCGGTACGGCGCTGTCCTCGCACGAAGTGGCGCAGGGATACAAGGACGTCGAAGAGAAGTCCGTGTTCGTCAAGTTTGCCGTCAAGGGCAGGAAGGACGCATATTTTCTCGCGTGGACGACGACGCCGTGGACTCTTCCGAGCAACGTGGCGCTCTGCGTCAATCCCGCGGAAGATTACGCCGAAATCAAGGTCGGCGGCGAAACGTACATTATGGCCGACGCGCTCGTCGGAAGCCTCTTCGGAGAGGGTGAGTACGAAAAACTGTCCGTGAAAAAGGGCAAGGAGTACGAATATACCGAATACGAGCCGCTTTTCGATTACGAAACGGGGGCAAAGGAAAAGGCGTGGTACGTCACCTGCGACGGGTATGTGACCTTGACCGACGGCACGGGCGTCGTGCACATCGCGCCCGCATTCGGCGAGGACGACAGCAACGTCGGCAAGCATTACGGTCTGCCTTTCGTGCAGATGGTGGACAGCCGCGGCAGGTTCGTCGACGCCGCGTACGACCTCAAAGGCGTGTTCGCGAAAGACGCGGACAAGCTCATCATCGAAAGGCTGAAAAACGAAGGGAAACTCTTCAAGGAGCTTATGTTCACGCACAGCTATCCTTTCTGCTGGCGCTGTGACACGCCCCTGCTTTACTATGCAAGAAGCAGCTGGTTCATCAAGGTGACGGAAGTCAAGAAAGAGCTGCTCGCGTCCAACGCGTCCGTGAACTGGATGCCCCCGACCATAGGCACGGGCAGAATGGGCAACTTCCTCGAAAACGTCATCGACTGGGGCATTTCCAGAGAGAGATACTGGGGCACTCCGCTGCCCATTTGGGTGTGCAACAAGTGCGGCAAAGTGCACGTCGTCGGTTCGCGCGAAGAACTGCGCAGGCTGGGCGGGCTGGACCACGACATCGAGCTGCACCGTCCCTACATCGACGAGGTGAAATGGAAGTGCGAATGCGGCGGCGAAATGGTGCGCACCCCCGAAGTGCTGGACTGCTGGTACGACAGCGGCTCTATGCCTTTCGCGCAGTGGCATTATCCTTTCGAAAACAAGGATATCTTCGAGGAAACTTTCCCCGCGGACTTCATTTCCGAAGCGGTGGACCAGACGAGAGGATGGTTCTATACGCTGCTTGCCGTTTCCACGACCCTGTTCGGGAAGTCGCCTTTCCGCAACTGCATAGTGCTCGGTCACGTCAACGACAAGGACGGCATAAAGATGAGCAAGCACAAGGGCAACGTCGTCGACCCGTTCACGGTGCTCGACAAGCAGGGCGCGGACGCGACGAGATGGTATTTCTACACTTCGTCCGCACCTTGGCTGCCTTCCCGTTTTTCGGCGGAGAACGTGAGCGAGTCGCAGCGCAAGTTTATGGGCACGCTGTGGAACACTTATGCGTTCTTCGTGCTGTATGCCGAGATAGACAAATTCAACCCCGCGGAGCACAGGCTGGAAGACCAGAAACTCACCGTTATGGACAGATGGATACTGAGCGGTCTGAACACGCTTGTCAAAACCGTGGACGAAGGGTTGAACGAATACAAGATTACCGAAACTTCGCGTGCCATAGGCGCGTTTGTTGACGTGCTTTCCAACTGGTATGTCCGCCGCTCGCGCGACCGTTTCTGGGGCAGCGAGATGACACCTAATAAAGAAGCGGCTTACACGACGCTTTACACCGTGCTGTCCACGCTCACGAAAGTCATCGCGCCCTATGTGCCGTTTATGGCGGAGAATATGTATCGGAACCTCGTCGTTCCTTTCTTTGCGGACGCGCCCGAAAGCGTGCATCTGTGCGATTTCCCCGTCGCGGACGAGAAGATGATAGACACCGCGCTGGAAGCGGGTATGCGCGACGTTCTCACCGTCGTTATGCTCGGCAGAGCGGCGAGAAACCTCGCCAATATCAAGAACCGCCAGCCCCTCCGCCGTCTTATCTACAACGGCAGGAAGGAGCTCGCGCAGGAGCTGAAAGCCCTTGTCGAGGACGAGCTCAACGTCAAGGACGTGCAGCTTTCTTCCGACAGTTCCAAGTTCATAAGCTACGAGCTCAAACCCCAGCTCAAAACTCTGGGGCCCAAATTCGGCGCGCTGCTCGGAAAGATAAGGCAGATACTTGCAGACCACGCCGACGAAATAGTGGCGGCGGTCAGGTCCGCGGGAGTGTATTCCACGGAAGCGGACGGCAGAAAAATCGACCTCACCGAAGACGACCTGCTCATCACGGTGAAGAGCAGGGAAGGTTTCTCGTCCGAGTCCGACGGCGAGACCACGGTCGCGCTCGATACCGCCCTCGACAAAGAGCTGATTTTCGAAGGCGCGGAAAGAGAAATCGTGAGCAAGATACAGACAATGCGCAAAGAGGCGGGCTTCGAGGTCACCGACCACATAGCCGTAGGTTACCGCGCGGAAGGCGTCGCCCTCGAAGTGTTCCGCAAAGGCGGCTTTGCAAAGGACGTGCTGTGCGACAGCATCTCCGAAGACATAGACGGCTACACCAAGGAATGGAACATCAACGGCGACAACGTCACGGTGTCCGTCAAAAAGATAGGCTGATATGAAAATCGCGCCGGACTGGAAAGACTATTCCGTCATCGCGACGGGCGACGGCGAAAAGCTGGAACGCTGGGGGAAGTATGTCCTTCTGCGTCCCGACCCGCAGGTCATCTGGCGCGCGGCGAAGCCGCTGAGGTCTTACCGCGGTATAGACGCCGTTTACGAGCGTTCTTCCGCAGGCGGCGGCAGGTGGGTCTACCGCAGCGGTGATATGCCCGAAGAGTTCGTCATCGGCTGGCGCGGGCTCCGTTTCAAACTCAAACTCATGGGGTTCAAGCACACGGGGCTTTTCCCCGAACAGGCGGTGAACTGGGACAGAATGTCACGGCTCATCAAAGAAGCGGGCAGAGAGGTCAGCGTGCTCAATCTCTTCGGCTATACGGGCGCGGCGTCGCTTGCCTGCCTTGCGGCGGGCGCGAACGTCTGCCACGTCGACGGGGCGAAGGCGATGGTGGAACGCGCGGGCGAAAACGTGAAACTTTCGGGGCTGGACGGCTCGCATATGCGCTACATAGTGGACGACTGCTTCAAGTTCACCAAACGCGAGCTGAAAAGAGGACGTCGCTATGACGCCGTGATACTCGACCCTCCGAGTTTCGGCAGAGGTCCGAACGGGGAGAAGTGGAAGATAGAGGAAGGCATAAGCGACCTGGCAGAGCTGGTGGCGCAGGTGCTTTCGGACAATCCGCTGTTCGTGTGTCTGAATTCGTACACCACGGGATTGCAGCCGGGAGTGATGACGAACATACTCCGTCTTGCGCTTCCGCGCAGCGCCGTCATTGACTCCGACGAGATAGGGCTGCCCACGGAAGAGGGGCTTGTCCTGCCACAGGGATGCACGGCGTTCGCGACTTTCCGTGACGGTGCAGACGACTGAAAAAACACTTGACATAAACGGAACGATAAGATAAAAACAGAGTTATGAATTACAAAGACCTGAAAATTCTTTACGAGGACAATCACATTCTGGTGACGGTGAAGCCGTACGGCGTGCCCGTGCAGGCGGACGCTTCGGGCGACCCGGATATGCTCACCCTGCTCAAAGATTACCTCGTGGAGAAGTACAATAAACCGGGCGAGGCGTATCTCGGACTCGTGCACAGGCTGGACCGTCCCACGGGCGGCGTAATGGTGTTCGCCAAGACGTCCAAAGCCGCCGCGCGCCTTTCCGAAGCAATCCGCAACGGCGAGGTGGAAAAGCGCTATCTCACCGTGGTCGAGGGTGCGCCGCGCTTCAAGTCCGACAAACTGCGCTGCTGGCTCAAAAAGTTCCCCGACCAGAATATGGTCAAAATGGTGCCCGAACTTACGGAGGGCGCGAAGTATGCGGAGCTCGATTACAAGCAGCTCGCCCACGATAAAACAAGGAACATAAGCCTGCTGTCCGTCAATCTCATCACGGGCAGGGGACATCAGATAAGAGTGCAGATGGCGGCAAACGGCACGCCAATCCTCGGCGACGCTCGCTACGGTCACGGCGAACGGCTCAAACTCCCGCTATGCCTGTGGGCAGCCGAACTTCGGTTTGTCCACCCTGTCGGAGGCAACACAATGGATTTCAGGGTCTATCCGCCCGACACCGTGCCGTGGAATTTGTTTGACATCGAACAGTACCTCGGCGTCAACATCAAGAACGTATAAGCAGGAGATATATGCAGACAATCGAAAAAACTTTGGGGCAGATTATCAACGGTCTTGCCCGTGACATACCCGACAGAACAGCGGTGGAATACACCACCAGAAATTATCGCCGCACCTGGCGCGAACTCGACGAGGATACGGATAAGGTCGCAAAAGGTCTTATCGCCCTCGGCGTGAAAAAGGGTGACAAGGTCGCGATTTGGGCGACCAACATCCCCGAATGGCTGCTCATCCTTTTCGGAGCGGCAAAGTGCGGCGCAATCCTCGTCACCGTCAACACGAACTATAAAATATTCGAGCTGGAATATCTGCTCACCCAGTCCGACACGAAAGTGTTGGTTATGATGGGCGGGTTCAAGGACAGCAACTACGTTTCCATAGTCAACGAACTCATTCCCGAACTCAAAAACGCCGAGGACGGGAAGGTGTTGCATCCCGCGCTTCCTTTCCTCGAACGCGTCATATTCGCCGACGGCGTGACCCCGCAGGGGATGATGGGCTTTGACAAACTTATGAAAATCGGCGAAGGCGTGGACGACGCCGTGCTCAGGGAGAGAGAAGCGACGCTGGACTGCCACGACGTCATCAATATGCAATACACTTCGGGCACGACGGGTTTCCCGAAGGGCGTTATGCTCACGCACTACAACATCATCAACAACGGCAAGACGATAGGCGACGGTATGGCTTTCACCAACGAGGACAAACTGTGCATAGTCGTGCCTTTCTTCCATTGCTTCGGGCTGGTGCTCGCCACGATGGCAAGCATAACGCACGGCACCACGATGGTGCCCGTCGAAGCGTACAGCCCCGTGCCCGTTATGAACGCGATAAGCACCGCGAAATGCACGGCGGTGCACGGCGTCCCCACGATGTTCATCGCTATGCTGGAACATCCCGATTTCGACAAGTTCGATTTTTCATCGTTGCGCACGGGCATAATGGCGGGCTCGCCCTGTCCCATCGAGGTTATGAAAAAGGTCGTCGAAAAGATGAATATGCGCGACATAGTCATCGTGTTCGGACAGACGGAAGCCTCTCCCGGCTGCACTATGACCACCACCACGGATTCTCTCGAAAAGCGCGTTGCGACGGTGGGCAGAGCATTCCCCGGCGTGGAGTGCAAGATTGTCGACCCCGAAACCAACGAAGAAGTCCCCGTCGGCACCCCCGGCGAATTCCTTGCGCGCGGATATAACATTATGAAAGGGTATTACAAAATGCCCGAAGCCACCAAGCAGGCAATCGACGAGAACGGCTGGCTGCACACGGGCGACCTCTGCACGGTGGACGAAGAAGGATATTACAAAGTCGTGGGAAGAATAAAGGATATGATTATCCGCGGCGGCGAGAACATCTATCCCAAGGAGCTGGAAGAGTTCCTTTACACCTGCGACAAGATAAGCGACGTCCAGGTCATCGGCGTGCCCAGCAAACAGTACGGCGAAGAGATTATGGCGTGCATAATCCTCAAAAAAGGCGAGAGCATGACGGAACAGGAGGTCAAAGACCTCGTCAAATCGCATATGGCAAGACACAAAGTGCCGAGTTATGTGCGCTTTATGGACGCGTTCCCCGTGACCGCAAGCGGCAAAATCCAGAAATTCAAGCTCCGCGAAGAAGCGATAGAAATCCTGAAACTTCAAGACGCGGCGAACATCGAAACCGCATAAAGGAGGCGGATTATGATGAAACTTTGTTTTTCCACGATAGGCTGTCCCGACTGGCGTTTTGCGGACATAGTGTCCGCTGCGAAGGATTTGGGTTATTCCGCAATCGAAATCCGCGGCATAGAAGGGGAGATATACGCCCCCGCGATAAAGGAGCTGACCGACGACTTCCCCCGCACTAAGGAATTGCTTGACCGTACGGGCATTAAAATTGCGATGCTGACGTCGGGAGCGGCGCTTGCCGACCATTCCGTCAAAGGGAAGAGTGTCGACGAAGCGAAGGCGTACATCGACCTTGCGGCAAAAGTGGGCGCGGAATTCGTGCGAGTGATGTCCACCGACAAACCTTATTTCGACGGCGGCGACATCGAGCTGTGCAAGAAGCAGTTCGAGGAAGTCGTCAAATACGCCGACGGCAGCGGCGTCACCCCTCTGATGGAGACCAACGGGCTGTTCATCGACACCGCGCTGCTTTCCCGCTTCCTGGACGAGGTGGGTGGATGCGGCGGCGCGCTCTGGGACGTGCACCATCCCTACCGCTTCAACGACGAGAGCGTGGACACTACGATTGCCAATCTCGGCAGCAAGATAAAGTATGTCCACCTCAAAGACAGCGTCATCGAAAAAGGGAAGGTATCCTACCGTATGATGGGATACGGCGACGTGCCCGTGAAAGAGGCTGTCGCGGCGCTGCGCTACAACGAATATCCCGGCTATTACACCCTGGAATGGGTCAAACGCTGGAATAAGGAACTCGAAGACGCGGGAATAGTGTTTGCGCACTACGCGTACTTTATGAAGAAACAATCGCACGTTTAACAGTCGAAATTGTTGCCGCCGCGCATTTGCGCGGCGGTTTTTTCATTGTCCGGACGGAGCGAGGGCGGTCATTTTCCGGCGGTGCTTTTCGCGGTGAAATACGTTTCGTCGTCAAGGCGGCTGCACGCCGCTTTTACGGCAGGGTCGGAAAGATAGGTTTCGCGGAAATGTTTTTCCGTGAAGCCGACCGCTTCAAGGGCGCGGCAGAAATCTTCCCGCGCTTTGTCGAAACGTCTGAAAGCGGTGCGTATGGATATATCCTGGCGCAGCGCGATTTCCTGAAACGTTTCGCCTTTGAGAAAACGGCGCACAAGGATGTCTTTTTCGGAGGGAGGAAGAGCGCCGAGCGCCGTATTTACCGTATCTCTCAGAATGAGCAGCCGCAGTTTGCGGCGGTTTATTTCCAGCATTTCCTTCACCAGCGTCTGCGTCGGAATGCCGTTTTTCAGGTGTACGCTCATAAAGCTGCTTTGCAGACGCGATTTGAATGCGAAGTCGTAATCTTTTACTATTTTTTGCATAGCGGAAAAAGCAACAAGCACGGTGTTGCACCAAAGTCGGGTCATAATATCCTCCGTGAAAATAAACAAAATCGTCGTAAGCACGGACAGAATATTTTCGACAAAGGCACAAATTCAATGTTTTATGTCATAAAACGGTGAAAATAATGAGTGAAATCACAAGCCCGTAGACGAAGGCGGAGGCACATTGCACGCACTTTCTCGCAAGCAGGGCGGAAAAGCGCATATTGCATTTGGATAAAAACGCGTGGCTTTGGAGCATTACGGACAGTCCGCCGAAGGATACGACCGCGCTCGTCACGGCGACGGCGAGGGTGCGGGAGGGTATTTTTGCGGCTTCCAGAGAGCCGCGGGTCATTTCGACCGCCCCGTAAATCAGCGACCGCAGACAGCCCGCCGCGTTTTCGTTCATTGCGGCGGAGATGGCGGAGGACAGCCCCGTCAGGGATATGGCGTCGATAAGCATATTTCCGACCACAATGTATCCGCCGACGGCAAGCATTGCGAGCGTGGACGAAGCGATGCTTTGTTGCAGGGCGCTGTCCGTGTCCGCCACGGCAATCCGCGCCGACGGTCTTTCGGGGCGGGAATTTTTTCTGCCGCGGAAAATCAGTCCCGTCGTGAGAGCCGCGGCATAATGGGCGGCAAGTATCACCGCTCCGCATACGGGGTCGCCGAATATCGCCGAGCCGACCGTTCCGAGGATGAATATGGGACCCGACGTCGAGGTGAACGAACTGATTTTTTTCGCTTCCGCTTCCGATATCACTCCGCGTCTGTACAGGTCGGACACGGTCGCCGCCCCTATCGGATAGCCGCTGAGCATAGAAAGTGCGAGCACGTACGCCCCCTCGGGAGCGGCGTTGAACAGCACGCGCACGGGCTTTGCGCCGAGTTTTGAGAGTGCGTTCGCCGCTCCCATTGCGGTGAGCAGAGAGGAACAGAAGAAAAAGGGGAATATCGCGGGAAGCACGGACGTCGCGAAAAGAAGCAGTCCGCGGGAGGCGGAATCGAGAAAATAGTCGGGTTTTACGACGAGCATTATCATAAACGCGCCGACTGCGAGCGCGGGTGCGGCTTTTTTGAGCGAGACGGTCTTCCTCACCCTAAAATCTATGCCGCAGTGGGCGGCGTAAGACGCAAAAACGCGCAGGGCGTGCAACGGGCGGTCGATTCCGCGGGAGGGGTGCACTGCGGAAACGGCGCAAAGATAAAGCGCGCCGCGGGGCGCGCTTTGCGGAAAAGACTTATCTTTTCATATCAGCTTATTTTTCCTCTTGCGGAAGCGTGAGCGAAGCCGCCATCCGTATGACGTTTGCGGCGGTGCGCTGCAACTCTCCCCGTCTTATGCCGCCGTCCTTTCCGAGCGTTTCCGTAAGAGTGCCGTCGGGACGTCTGCCGCCCACGCGTTTGCCGCCCGGCATAAGGATGTCCACCTGCGCCCGCACGCGGTAAGCGTTGTCGCGCAGGGAAGGGAATTCGGGGCTTGCGGCGTATCTCATCCACCAATCCGTCATCACCGCGCCCTCAAAACCCCATTCGCCGCGCAGGACCGTCGTGCAAAGGTCATAGTGGTAATGTCCCCACACGCCGTTGATTTTGTTGTAGGAAGTCATTATGCAATGCGGTCTGCCTTCCGTCACGGCGATGCGGAAACCTTCGAGATAAATCTCGCGCAGAGCGCGCTCGGACAGACGGGAGTCGTTGAATATGCGCCTGCGCTCCTGATTGTTGCAGGCAAAATGTTTGGGACAGGCGGAAAGCCCTGCGGACTGTATGCCGCGTATGACTGCCGCCGCGGTCTTCCCCGTCAGCAGAGGGTCCTCCGAAAAATATTCGAAATTTCTGCCGCAGAGGGGATTGCGGTGTATGTTCATCCCCGGCGCGAGCAGTATGTGCGAGCCCTTCGCGCGCATTTCCTCTCCGAGGAGCGCATAGAGCTTTTCGGTGCTCTCCGTGTCCCACGACGACGCTATGCATATGCCGGAAGGCAGAAGGGAGCACGACTCGGCAAGACGTATTCCCGACGGTCCGTCCGTGGTGGTCAGCGCGGGCAGACCCTTTGCCCGCAGGGACTCCGTCACGCCGCACAGCACGCCCGCGTTGCCGCGCGCGCCGAGAGGACTGTTCATTGTATAATCTCCTCTCGAAACGGCTTCCAGCTCTTCTACGGAAAGCGTCGCCGCAAGCTCTTCCGCCGTACGTCTGCCCGATTTTACGTCCGCAAACGTGACCGTGTCCGCAGGTGCGGGAAACGCGTCGGGCAGGGCGGAAGCGATGCGCGTTTTCAGGTCGACTTCGGAAAGGGGCGCGTCTTCGTATGCCGCTTTTCCGTCCTTCTGCGTAAGGCGTTTGAATGGGAAGACGGGAGCGGCGCACGATTGCAGTTTTTCAGCGCGCTCTTCGCCGACGGAAAAAGAGCCGACGAACGCGGCGTCGCGCACGTTTTTGCCCAGATAAAGGAGGTATTCTCCCTTTTCCGTCACCCGTTCGCACGTCTTGTCGTCGTAGGCGGCAAAATCGGACACGTCGAAGCGCAGCGTGACGCGCACGCTTTCGCCGGCGGCGACGGGCGGCGTTTTCGCAAACGCGGCAAGGATTTTCGCGGGACGGGGCAGACGGGTGGCGGGTGCTTTGAGATAGAGCTGCACCACTTCGCGGCCCGTGCGGTTTCCCGTGTTGCGCACTTGCGCCGCTACTTCGGCTTTGCCGCCGTTTTCCGTCACGGAAAGGGCGGAAATCTCAAAATCCGTATAACCTTTTCCTCCGCCGAAGGGGAAGAGGACTTTTTCGGGTGCGAAGGTTTCGAAATAACGGTATCCGACGTAAATGTCTTCCGTATAAAAATTGAATTTCTTGCCGCCGAAGTCGCGGGCGGAAGGGTAGTCGTGATAATCGCGCGCTATCGTGTCGGTAAGTCTGCCGCCCGGCTCTCTTTTGCCCGCAAGCAGGTCGCCGAGCGCGTTTCCGCTCTCCATTCCTCCCTGCCATACGACGAGTACGGCGGATACGGGTATGCGCTCGCACCACGAAAAATCCATGGGAGAACCGATGTCGAGCACGACCGCCGTCTTGCGGAAAGCGAGAGCGACGCGGGTGAGAAGATGTTCCTCTTCCGCAGTCAGATAGTAGCTTCCTCGCGCAAGTTTCGCGTCGCGGTCTTCGCCTGCGGCGCGTCCGATGAAGACAACCGCCGTTTCGGCACGGTTTGCGGCAAGCGCGATTTCGGAGTCGGAAACGGGCATTTCGGGGTGGGAGTGCGGCCAATGTCCCCAGAAGCCGTGGTCGGCGGGGTTGCGCTTCACCCATTCCGAATAGAGAGAAAGCAGTCTTTCGTCGGGTATTATGCCCGCCGACTTCAATCCTTCGACGGGGCTTACAAGATACGGAGCGCGCACGTCGCCGCCGGAGCCGTATCCCACATAAAACCAGTCCGTCTGAACTCTGCCGAAGAGTGCGACGCGAGCGCCTTGTTCCAGCGGCAGGGCACCGTCGTTTTTGAGAAGTACGGCACCGTCGGCAGCCGCCGCGCGCGCGGCTTCCGCCATTCCCGGAAAGGCTTGTCCGGGCGCTCCGCCTCTGTTTTCGTTCTGTACGGTGCCGCCCGTGATTTTGTTCACGAGCATAGAAATGCGGCGTGACGCCTTGCGTATGGGATTCATTTTCCCCCTCCCAATCCTCATATTTAAGGTTTTCCCCGAAATCGGGGTTTTATTGTGCGTTGTTGTCGGATAAAACTGCCGTTTCCGCGGTTTTGCCGTCGCTTCTGCACAGGCGCAGGACTTTTGCCGCGCGTTCGTCCAGGTCGACGAGCGGACGCACGGGACTGTCTGCGGGGCAGTCGGACGGTTTGTAGTAAAAATAGCCGTCGCTTGCCGCGAGCAGAGCGAAAAGTTTGTTTTTCTTTTTCTCGTTCACGGCGAGCACGGTGGTGTAAGGCTTGTTGGCGTGCGCGAGCGCGACGAGGTCCTTCGTTATGCCCGCCGCCGCGGACGCCGCAATGCGTTTTATCGTCGAGCGCGTATATCGTTTGGTGGTCAGGCGCAGAAATTCCTCGAACGTGTCGAAATCCGTTTTGTTTATGCGGTTCTCCATCCCTTCGGAAATGTTCGCAATCTCCGCCAGCTCCGCCGCCGTCTTCGTACGCATCGAATAGGTGGACACCGTGCCGTACTTTGCGGAGTCGGTGGGGCGGTCGATTTTCACGCATTCGGGGACGAAAGCGGAAAAATCCTTTCCTTCCTGCATCATTGCGCGGATTTTGGTGGAAGATACAATCGTTTTGTTGTTGTCGGGCTTACGTTCCACGCTGTGATATTGCACCTTGTCGCCGTATGCCGCGCCCGCTTTCATATATTCCACCGCGAGAATGTTGTTGGGCGCTTTGACGAGGTTTGCGTAATCGGGACGTATGAGGTCGAGCGCCATCGTGCGCGAACGCGCCACGGAATAGCCCTCGGAAAGATATCCGCGCAGCATACTTTGCATATCTTTGGACTCGCTGCGCATAAATTCCGCCACATAGGAGAGTTCTTCCAGCTCCTTGGTTTCGGTGCCGAAGCAAAGAGTGTATTCGCCCAGCATCGAAAGCGTTTTGAGAGCGCCCTCCGCAAAGGATTTTGCGGGGGAGAGGGTGTAAACGGTGGGAAGCTCTATGACAAGGTCCGCGCCGCATTCCACCGCCCACGCCGCGCGCGTATACTTGTCCGCCACGCAGATGTCGCCGCGCTCCGTGAACGAACCGCTCATCACAACGACTAGCGCGTCGGGCTTGGTTTCCCTGCGCGCCTTTTTCAGAAGTTTGACGTGTCCGTTGTGGAGAGGATTGTATTCGGCTATTACTGCGGTGATTTTCACAAACTGACTCCTTGTATTTCTTGCTTTTTTCCCGTGACGGTTCTATAATATAACTCACCGTAAAAGAAATCAAACGTCTTAAAGCAATTGAGGTAATTATGTCCGAATTTCTCAACCATTTGCTCGAAAGAGCGGCAAAACTGCAAAAGACCATCGCTCTCGCCGAAGGCAGCGACCCGCGTGTCGCCGAAGCGGCGGAAATTTTCACCCGCGAAAAGATAGGCAAGATTGTCCTCATCGGCAACGAAGCGGAAATCAGAGCGAAATATCCCGAATTCAAGTTCCACAACGTCACCTTCCGCGACCCGGGCGCCGGCGACAAGTATGTCGAAAAGTACGCCAAGAAACTTTACGAGCTCCGTAAAGAGAAGGGGATGACGGAAGACGTGGCGATGCGCACGATAAAAGGGAACAATATGTTCTACGCGTGCACGGCGCTCAAATGCGGCGACGTGGACGGCGTGGTCGGCGGCGCGGTGTTTTCTTCCGCGGACGTGTCCCGCGCGGCGTTCCAGGTCATCAAAGCGGCCCCCGGCATCAAGAGCGTGTCCAGCTGCTTCGTGATGATACCTCCCGAAAACTTCGAATATTCCCACGCTCCCGCGTTCATTTTCGCGGATTGCGCGGTCATTCCTTATCCCACCGTCGAGCAGCTTGCCGACATCGTGCAGGCGGCGTATTTTAGCGCGAAGCAGATTGTCGAAGTCGAGCCCAAAATCGCAATGCTTTCCTTCTCCACGAAGGGCAGCGCGCAGCACGAGTCCGTGGAAAAGGTGCGTGCCGCATACGCGATGGTGAAGGCTGCGCATCCTTACATCGACGTGGACGGCGAATTGCAGCTGGACGCGGCGATAGTGGAGGAAGTGGGCGAGAAAAAGGCTCCGGGCAGCGGGGTCGCGGGCAAAGCCAACGTGCTCATATTCCCCAACCTCGACGCGGGCAACATAGGCTACAAACTCGCGCAGCGCTTCGGCGGATGTATGGCCGTCGGTCCCATAATGCAGGGGCTCGCGCTTCCCGTCAACGACCTCAGCCGCGGCTGCGTCGCGGAGGACATTGTCGCCGTCGCGGCAATAACTGCGCTGCAATCCGTGAAGTGAGGGAAATATGAACATACTGGTCATAAACGCGGGAAGTTCTTCCCTCAAATATCAGCTCATCGACATAGCAAACGAAACAATGCTGCTCAAAGG
This sequence comes from uncultured Eubacteriales bacterium, assembly GCA_900544575.1. Taxonomy (GTDB): domain Bacteria; phylum Bacillota; class Clostridia; order Christensenellales; family CAG-917; genus Limadaptatus; species Limadaptatus stercorigallinarum. The sequence goes on from UQVO01000005.1 coordinate 99,513, forward strand.
CATATGCGACCGCATAGGAATGAACGGCGGTTCGATAAACCAGAAGACCGCCGAGGGCAGACAGTTCCGTCTCGAAGAGGATATGCCCACGCATAAGGAAGCCATCGAGCTCGTGCTGAAAGCGCTTGTGGACAAGGAAGCGGGCGCGATATCTTCCGTTTCCGAAATCGGCGCGGTCGGACACCGCGTGCTCCACAGCGGCGAGGACTTCCATTCCTCCGTCGTCATCGACGACGAAGTGGTGCGCATATGCGAGAAGAACGCGGAGCTCGGCCCTCTTCATATGCCCGGCAACATCGCCTGCATAAAGAGCTGCCGCGAGGTTATGCCGGGAGTGCCTATGGTGGCGGTGTTCGACACGACCTTCCACAGCACTATGCCGCCGAAGGCGTTTATGTACGGCATTCCGTATTCCGTCTATCAGCAGTATAAGGTGCGCAAATACGGTTTCCACGGCACCAGCCACAAGTTCGTCAGCGAAGAGGCGGTGAAGTTCCTCGGTGCGGAGCACAGCCGCATCATCATATGCCATCTCGGCAACGGGTCCAGCATTTCGGCGGTCAAGGACGGCAAGTGCATCGACACGTCGATGGGCTTCACGCCGCTCGAAGGGCTGATTATGGGCACCAGAAGCGGCGACATCGACCCCGCCGCGGTGGAATTTATGCGCGCCAAACTCGGTATGACGCCGGAAGACGCGGTGCAGTTCCTCAACAAAAAATGCGGTATGCTCGGCATAAGCGAGCTGGATTCCGATATGCGCGTGCTCGAAAAGGCAATCGAAGAGGGCAACGAAAAAGCGGCGCTCGCGGTGGAAGCCGCGGCTTACCGCATCAAAAAGTATATCGGGTCGTTCGCGGCGGCGCTCGGCGGAGTGGACGCGATAGTCTTTACGGGCGGCATAGGCGAAAACAGCTCCTATATGCGCAAGCTCGTTATGCAGGATATGGAATATCTCGGCGTGGAGTTCGATTTCGACGAGAACGAAAAGCGCGCGGAAGGGCTGCATATGCTGTCCAAATCCGAGAGCTACGTCAAGGTATTCGTTCTGCCCACCAACGAGGAACTTTCCATTGCGCGCGAAACCGCGCAGCTTGTCGCGGCGGACAAAAAGTAAAATGTGTCAAAACCGTTTGACAAGACAAACACGATTATATATAATCTAACAAGTCACTTAATGAAACAAGCGGAGGAAAGATAAATGGCAGTACCCAAAAATAAAATCTCCAAGTCCAAGACAAATTCCCGTTTCGCCAACTGGAAACTTTCCGCACCCGGACTTGTCGAGTGCCCCCAGTGCCACGAACTCATCAAGAGCCATACCGTGTGCCCCAAGTGCGGCTATTACAAGGGCAAAGAAGTCGTTGCCCCCAAAGAAGAGAAGTAACCTGACTCATCGGAGAGCGGCTCGGTCGCTCTCTTTTTTTGTATGTTGTGAGCGCGGCGCGGCACGTTCTGCGGAGTGGCGCCGCAAGGGAGAACGCGATGAAAATCATCGTTGACGCATTCGGCGGAGATTACGCACCGAAAGAGGTTGTGTTCGGTGCGCTTGACGCGTTGCAGGCGAAAAAGAGTCTGCACGTCGTGCTTGTCGGCGACAAGCCGCGCATAAACGAATTGCTCGAAGGGCAGACTTACGACGTGACGAGGCTCGAAGTCGTGCACGCGCCGGAGGTCATCACCAACGACGATTCTCCCACCGCCGCCGTGAAGACGAAGAAGGACAGCTCCATAGTCAAAGGGCTGGAACTGCTTGCGTCCGACCCGGACGCCCTCGGTTTCGTGTCCGCGGGTGCCACGGGCGCGGTGCTGGTCGGCGCCTATATGAAACTCGGCAGGATAAAGGGAGTTTCGCGTCCCGCACTCGCTCCCGCTTTGCCGACTCTCAAAGGCAAGCCCGTCATTTTGTGCGACTGCGGCGCAAACGTGGACTGCAAGCCCCTCAATCTGCTGCACTTTGCGATAATGGCAAGCGCGTTTTCCTGCGCGGTCACGGACGCGGTGAAACCGGTCGTGGGACTGCTCAGCAACGGTGCGGAGGACAAGAAGGGCAACGAACTCAACAGAGAGGCGTTCGAGCTGCTCAAAAATTCGCCTTATATCGATTTCAAGGGCAACTGCGAAGCGCGCGACCTGCTGTCAGGCGATTTCGACGTCGTGGTTGCGGACGGGTTCAACGGCAACATTGCTCTGAAATCCGCCGAAGGGACCGCGGGCGCGATATTCTCCATTTTGATGGACGGAGTGAAAAAGGGCGGTCTGCGTGCAAAACTCGGCGCGCTGCTGCTCAAACCCGTCCTCAAAGAGGTCAAGACCAAAATGGACTACAACAGTCAGGGCGGAGCGTGCTTCCTCGGCGTGAACAAGGTCGTGGTCAAGGCGCACGGCGCGTCCAAGCGCAAATCCGTGTGCGCAAGCATTTTGCAGGCTCGCAAACTCGCAAAATCCGGCGTGGTGGAAAAAATCTGCGCCTCGGTGCAGGCTTCCGATGAACAGACGGGAGATTGAGGAAAAGATAGGATATACATTCCGCAACGGCGCGCTTTTGGAGCGCGCTTTTACGCATTCTTCGGCACACCGTTCCTCGGGGGACTATCAGAACCTCGAATTCCTGGGCGACAGCGTGCTGGGGTTCATCGTGTCGCGCAGGCTGTACAAGCTCTATCCCGGCGCGGACGAGGGCAGGCTTACGAAAATGCGCGCCTGCATAGTCAGCGAGAAACCGCTTGCGCGGGCGGTCACCGCGCTCGGAATATCTCACAATCTCATCACGGGAGAGAGCGAGCGCAAGACCCGCATAGCGGAGCACGACTCAATCAAATGCGACCTTTTCGAAGCCGTCACCGCCGCGATTTATCTGGACGGAGGGCTGAAAGCCGCCGAAAAATTCGTTTTGCGTGAACTTGCGGACGACATAGCGGACGCAAAGACAGCCGTGGGACGTGCGGACGCGAAGTCCAGATTGAACGAGTACGCTATGCGCAAAGGGCTGAAAATAAGCTATGCCGAGGAGGCGAGGGAAGGCGCGCCCCACGCTCCCGTGTTCGTGTGTTCCGTCACGGTCGGAGGAAAGAAATGCGGCACGGGAAAGGGCGGCAGCAAACGCGAGGCGGAACAGCGCGCCGCGGAAGAGGCTCTCGTCGGAATTTCTGAAAAAAACAAGAAATAAACCGTTCTCCCACCCAATGTTTCACGGCTCGGCTATCCTTCGAAATCCGCTTGTCAAGCGGATTTTTCTTTGATTTCGGGGTATGTTTCACAAGAATTTGATGTTTCGCGGATTTTGTGAAACATTTTCTTTTCCGCTTGTGCCCGCCGCGCGTGTATGGTATAATATCTGTCTCTTATACACATCTGACGCTGCCGACGAATTAGACGGTGTA
>UQVO01000006.1 GCA_900544575.1 uncultured Eubacteriales bacterium
ACGAGATCCTGAGATGTCTCGTGGGCTCGGAGATGTGTATAAGAGACAGTCGTAGGACGGGATGCCGTCCAGATAGCTTCTGCCTTTCACTCCCGCAAGTTCGCTTATATACGCCGCGATGCGGATGCCGCGCTTTTCGAGCAGCTGTTTCGCGACGCCGCCCAAGGCGACGAGAGGCGCCGTCATCCTGCCCGAAAATCTGCCGCCGCCGGACTTTGCGGCGTTTTCGCCGTCCTTTACCCACGCGCAGTAATCGGCGTGCGAAGGACGGGGCGTGAGCGCGTAAGAGTAGTCGGAAGGACGGATGTTCTTGTTGAAGATACGCACGCGCAGCGGGCCGTCTATGCGCAGACCGTCCGCGCAGGGGGTGCACCCTTCCCACACCGCTTCGTCGTCTTCGCGGCGGGGAGTGGAGAAGAGATATCTGCCGCTTTTGCGCCGTGCGGCAAAACGGCGTACGCCTTCGGGGTCGAATGTTTCGCCTTCGGGCAGCTCTTTCAGCACTCCGCCTATCTCTTCCGAGTGCGACTCGCCGTAAATTTCCGCGTCCAGCACGTCAAATGCTTTCATATACCGCACCTCCGAGTTGTTTCAGGTCGTCGAAAAATCCGGGATAGGACTTTTTCACCGCTTCCGCGTCGTCCGTGCTCCCGCCCGCGGCGATACCCGCCACGGCGGCGGACATCACCATCCTGTGGTCGTTGAACCCTTTCGCTTCGAACGGTTTTATGCCGCCTCCGCGGATTACGAGCGAGTCGCCCTCTGCGGACGAGGACACTCCCATCGCGGAGAGATTGTGCATTATCGCGGCGAGCCTGTCGCTTTCCTTGTCTTTCAATCTGCCCACCCCCGTCATCACGCTTTCGCCTTTCGCCTGCGCCATCAGCACGGACAGCACGGGCGCCATATCGGGGGTGTCGGTTATGTCGACGCTCACGCCGTGCAGCGGGCTTTTCGACACGCGGCAGCGGCCATTCTCCGCGGTCACCGCCGCGCCCATACGCGCGAGCACGTCCGTAATAAGTCTGTCGCGTTGCGTGCTGACCTGCGAAAGTCCCGTCACGGTCACGTCCCCCGTCAGCGCACCCGCCGCAAGCATAAACGCCGCGTTGGACCAGTCGCCTTCCGCCCGCACTTCGGACGGGGAGCGCAGAGCTCCTGCGGGGATGAGATATGCGCCGTCCCTGCATTCGATTTTTTTGCCGAACAGCGCGAGCGCGTCCAGCGTCATTTCGGTGTATCCGCGCGAAACCGCTTCGCCTTCCGTGCAAAGGGTGCATTCCCGTCCCGTTGCCGCGAGCGCGAAGAGCATTCCGCTGACGTACTGCGAGCTTACCGCCGCGTTCACGCGGAACACATTTCCCGAAAGAGTGCCTTCCGTCGTGAGGGGCAGGCTGTCTGCGCTCAACCGTATGCCGCCTTCGCGCAGGGTTTTCGCAAGTTCCGCTATCGGGCGCGACGGAAGTCTTCCCCCGCCCGTGAAGGTCGATTTTTCGCCCAGCGCGCACGCAACGGGAAGCAGAAAACGCAGGGTAGAGCCGCTTTCGCCGCAGTCGAGCAGGGCCGTTTCGGGCAGGGCGCCGCGGTCGGTGGGCACAACGTCGTAGCCGTCCCCCGCGCGCGTGACCGAAGCCCCCAGCGCGTTCAGACACCCGACCGTCGCTTCTATGTCGCGTGAAGTCACGGGACACACGACGCGGCAGGGCGCGTCCGCAAGCGCCGCCGCAATCAGCAGCCTGTGCGCGTGGGATTTGGAGGGGACCGCGCTCACGGTTCCCCTCGCTTCCGAAGGAGAGAACACCGCTCTCATGACACGAACTCCTCGAACTGAGCAAGGGTCATAGGCATAATTTCGCACTTGCCTATGCCGCGTATCACGACGGCGTTCAGCTTGCCGCCCGCAATCTTTTTGTCGTGCGCCGTATGCACCAGCACGGAGCGCACGGAATAGGGGCATTCCGGGAAGCCGTACTTTTGCAGGAGTGCGGAGATTTTTTTGTAATCCGCCTTTGGGAGCAGTCCCGCGCCGACGGACGCGCGCGCAATAAGGCGTATTCCCATCGCGACGCACACTCCGTGCGGAAATCCGAGCGCGCTTTCCGTTTCTATGGCGTGCCCGACGGTGTGACCGAGGTTGAGCAGGCGGCGCGTTCCGTTCTCGTTCTCGTCCTCTTCCACCACGCGGCGCTTGCAGTCCACGCAGAGGTCCACGAGCCTTTCCAGATTGGAGTCGTCGATGCCCTGCGTCATCAGGTCGAAAATTTCACCGCCTTCCAGCACGGCGTACTTCACCGCTTCTCCGAGTCCGCATTTCCATTCGGATTTGGGGAGGGAAGAGAGTGTGTCGAGGTCGCAAATCACCGCACGGGGGGGATATATTCTGCCCGCGAGGTTCTTGCCCGCTTTGAGGTCCACCGCCGTCTTGCCGCCGACGGACGAGTCAATCGCCGCAAGCAGAGTGGTGGGCACCTGAACGTAAGGCACGCCGCGCATATACACCCCCGCGACGAAACCCGCCAGGTCGCCGACCACGCCGCCGCCGAGAGCGATGACGGTGTCGTCGCGGCAGAAGTCGACGGAAGCGAGCCAGTCCAGAAGTTTGCCGGCAAGTTCCCAGTTCTTGCTCTGTTCGCCGTGCGGCACGACGTAGCACGGGGTGCCTTCGGGAAGAGAGGCGAGCAGACGGGAAAGATAGAGGGGCGCGACGTTGTCGTCCGTGATGACCGCCGCCTTCGTGCCCTCGCGGGGGACGCCCGCAAGAGAGGCGAAACGGTCCAGCAGTCCGCGTCCCGTAATTACGGGATATTCTCCCGTGCTTGTCGACACCGTGATTTTCATTTTTCCTCCGTGCCGCCGCGCGTTTTGCGCACAAACGGCAGTTTATATTGTCCTTCTGCGGGTTTAATCCGCGTCAAGCGCATTTTGCAGCTTTTTCAGCCTGTCTTTTTCGACGGCGAGTTTCTTTCTGTTGCCGGCATCAAGCAGGTCGTAAAGACGCCCCCTGTCGCCGCTTTCCATACAGTCGGCGTATTCCGTGAGCCGTTCCGCCATCGCGCGGACTTCCTTTGCCAGATTGTCCGCATTGTCCGTCATAAGCTCCGTCCACATGGCGGCGTTCATACGCGCCACTCTCGTCATATCGCGGAAGCTGCCCGCGGAATAGCCGTAATGTTTGTCCGCGGAAGGGGATTTGACGTAAGCGGAGGACACGACGTGCGCCAGCTGCGAGGTGTAGGCTATCATCTCGTCGTGAGTGTCCGCGTCCGTGATGACCACGCCTTCCGCTCCCACGCCGAGGTACATTTTTTTCACCGCCGCGAGCGCTTCCAGCGAAGCGGCGACGGGCACGAGAAGCACGGACGAGTTTTCGTAAAGCCCCGCTGTCGAGTGCGCGACGCCGCTGAACTCTCTGCCCGCCATCGGGTGACCGCCGACGAATTCCACGTCGGGGCGGAGCGCAGCCGCGGCTTTCATAATTTTTACGACGGGGCGTTTCACGCCCGCGAGGTCGGTGACAATCGCGCCGCTTTTCAGAAGGGGCAGAAACTCGTCCAGAATGCCCTGCATTGCGGAGGGGAGCACCGCCATTGCGAGCACGTCGAGCTCCCGTGCGTTTTCACGGTCGAGTTCTTCGTGAAAGGCGTGCAGCAGTCCGCCTTTCAGCATCGCTTCGGGGTCGGTGTCGCAGGCGAATACGGTGTGCTCCGTCTTTGCGACGAGCGCACGTCCCAGCGAACCGCCCATAAGCCCCAGACCTACAATGCCGATTTTCATTTGTCGCGCTCCTTGCCGCACACCGTGAGCAGAACGTCTATTCTGCCGACGAGGTCGTCGAACTGTTCGGGGCGCAGCGACTGCGCGCCGTCGGACAGGGCGTGCACGGGGTCGTTGTGCACTTCGATTTCCAGTCCGTCCGCGCCCGCGCCGACTGCGGCGAGGGAGAGCGGAAGGACGAGCTTCGCGCGTCCGGAAGCGTGGCTGGGGTCGACCAGAATGGGCAGATGCGTGAGGTCGCGCAGCACGGGGATGGCGGAAAGGTCGAGAGTGTTGCGCGTGTACGGCTCGAACGTGCGTATCCCGCGCTCGCAGAGTATGACGTTCATATTGCCTTCGGACATAATGTATTCCGCGCTCATCAGCCACTCTTCTATCGTCGCCGCCATACCGCGTTTGAGCAGAATGGGCTTATTCGTTTTGCCCAGCTCTTTCAGCAGTTCGAAATTCTGCATATTGCGCGCGCCGACCTGAATGAGGTCCACGTCCTCGAAGAGGGGGATGTGACGTATGTCGAGGATTTCGGTGCATATGGGCATCCCAGTTTCCTTTTTTGCGAGGGAGAGCAGTTTCATCCCCTCTTCGCGCAGCCCCTGGAACGCGTAAGGCGAGGTGCGGGGCTTGAACGCGCCGCCGCGCAGCACCGTCGCGCCCGCCGCTTTCACGGCTTTGGCGATGGTGATGAGCTGGTCCTCGCTCTCCACCGAGCACGGCCCCGCGATAAGCTGGAAGTGTCCTCCGCCGAAGAGGTGTCCGCCCACGTCCACAATCGTGTCTTCGGGGTGGAATTTGCGGTTCGCGTTCTTGAAAGGTTCCTGGATGCGCTTTACGCTCTCCACGATGTCGAGCGAACGTATGAGGTCCTCGTCCACGACGGAAGTGTCGCCGATGAGCCCCATAATTGTGGTGTTGTCGCCCTTGCTCATATGGATGTCCAGCCCCAGTCCTTTTATCCATTTGACGAGGTTGTCCATCTGTTTTTTGTCGGGATTGTTTTTGACTACGATAATCATTTCTGCCTCTCTTTCAACGCCTTCGCACACAAACAAAAGACCGCCACGGTATGGCGGTCTTCGTCAAGTCGGTCTGTGAACGACCCTTATCCGCGCATACCGAAAACGGGGCTCTTGAAATAAAAGCCCTTAAAGTAAAAGTATGCGTAGCTTGTCAGGTCGACGTTTCTCATAGTTCTTCACCGATACTATAAAACGCATTTTGTCCGTTGTCAACTCATTCCCGACGGTTTTTCGGGCGAAAATCAGCCTTCTTCCCGTTCGTCCACGACGGCGGGCAGCGGGTCTTCGGCGGCGGAAAGATTGAGGACGCTTATCGCGTCGGTGATGCTCTTTTCCATCGCGAGTTTTCCGTAGGCGTCCACGTCGCGCTTGTTCTTTTCTCCGTGGGTGAGGCATCCCGCGCCGCCTATGCAGCCGTCGACGCACGCCATACCTTCGATAAAGTTGGCGTCCAGCACCCCTTTGGATTTGCGCAGCAGGGCGGTGCGGCAGGCTTCGATGCCGTCGCAGGTGACGGGATTGTATTCGAAGTCGGTCTCGCCCTGTTCTTTGAGCGCCTGCGCCACCGCGTCGGTTATGCCGCCGCTGCGCGCGAATATCCTGCCGAAATAGGACGCGTTGTCCAGCGCGCTCTCGGACAGGTGCTCTATGTCGAAGTCGCGGGAGTCGAACAGCGCCTGCAATTCCTCGAACGTGATGACGGAGTCGATGTACGGGCGCACTTCCGGCTTCTGGAATTCCATTTTCTTTGCGGTGCAGGGCCCTATGAACACGACCTTGCAGGGGGAAGAAGTGCTCTTGATGTATTTCGCGATGGTCGCCGCGGGGGAGAGATTGGCGGAGATGTGCTGTTGCAGCTCGGGGAACTGTTTTTTGATGTAATCCACGAATGCGGGACAGCAGGATGAGGTGAGAAAGCCCTTTTCTTTGAGTTCCGCCGCTTCCTTGTACGCGACCATATCCGCGCCCAGCGCCGCTTCCACGACGTTGAAGAAACCTAGTTTGCGTATGCCCGTCACGACCTGTCCCAGCTTCGCGTAAGTGAACTGGCTGGAAATGGAGGGCGCGACGACGGCGTACATCTTATATTTCTCGTTGTTCTCGCTCTTCTTTATCATATCGATGACGTCGAGGATATAAGACTTGTCTATTATCGCGCCGAAAGGACATTGATATACGCACGCGCCGCACGCGATGCACTTGTCGTTGTTGATGCTCGCCGCCTTGTTCTCGTTCATTGAGATGGCTTTCACCTTGCAGGAATTTTCGCAGGGACGGCGGCGGGAAACTATCGCGCTGTACGGGCACACCTTGGCGCATTGTCCGCATTCGACGCAGAGGTTTTTGTCGATGTGCGCTTTCTGCTGATGGTCGAAAGAGATTGCGTTTTTGCGGCACACGTCTTCGCAGCGGTGCGCAAGACATCCGCGGCAGGCGTTGGTGACCTCGTATCCGCCGGCGGGGCAGTCGTCGCAGGCTATCTCTATGACCTCTATGACGTTGGGGTTGGAGCGGTTGCCGCCCATAGCGAGCTTGACGCGCTCGGAAATGATGGCGCGTTCCTTGTACACGCAGCACCGCATCGTAGGTACGTTGCCCGGTATGATGGTCTTGGGGATGTCCGTTATCTTTTCCAGCAAATCCCCGTTCCAGGCACCGCGCGCGACTTCGCGCAGGACCTTGTATTGCAGATACTGCACTTTTGTGTCGAATTTTCTGCGTTTCTTGATGTCGTCCATATCTCGGATTTCTCCGTCTTCGTATTTGCTTATTCCGCAAAAGCGGTTTTATTCTGTGTTTTTGCACGTTAAGCGTGCGGTTTGTGTTTTTTCGGCGACGCTCAATCGTAGTTGAGTTCGACCACTTTGCCCGCCGCGCGCAGATTTGCCGCTATGCTTTCCACCAGTTTCAGCTTCATCGTGGTGTCGATTGGCAGCCCCTGGTGCGCCGCGTTTATGCTTTGTCCGACAAAGAACGTGACGTGCGTCGCGTCCTCGAAGAGCATATTCGCAAGCAGGCTTGCGCCGTCCTTTTTGTTCGACCTCTTGGGGGAGAGGTCGGAGGTGGAGAGATAGCGCTCGCTCAGTTCCAGCAGCTTGCGCAGGGTAAGCACTCCTTCCGTCGTCAGGTCTATGCCCTTGATGTAGCCTATGGGGGGCACGTCCTTGTCGGGGAAGTCGAATGTCGCCGCCACCTTTTCGCCCAGATATCTCGCCACAATCTGCGAGCTTGTCCCGCCGCAGACGACCTTTTTGCCTTCTCCGCCGAGGAAGCGGGAGATGTAGAAGTCGTCCTGGTCCTTTTCCACGGGAGGTCCGACCATTATCCTTACGGGGCAGTATTCCCTCGCGCGCACCACCGCCACGGTGGTGTCGTCGCCCGGCTTCCCGACGTAAAGGTCGTTGCACGCTCCCGCAAGCATACACGCCACGCCGCGCGCCGACATTCCCTCGCGGAAATTCTTGTCGAGATACTCCATCACGTCCTTGCGCAGCCAACCGAAGTTGAGCAGCATACCTATGCCCGCGTGGATGACCCCGTCGCTCATCAGCACGATGTAGTCGTCGGGCTGCATTTCAAGCCGCGTACCGTACACCTTTTTGCCGAGGATGTCGTATTCCTTTCTCTCGAAGTCGTGGCATTTGCCGCCGCGTATGAGTATGGCTTCGGGATTGTCGAACTCGAACAGCCAGCCTTTCCCGTCCGTGCCGACGTGCACCACGGAAAAGGTCGCGTACGCCACCTGCCGCACCTTGCACACGGGCAGAGTCTGCACCACCGTTTCCACGCACTCTTCCATCCCGATTTCGTTGGACACCATAGTGCACAGAATTTTGGACGTCAGCGTGGCGAGGATGTTCGCTTTTACGCCGCTGCCCAGCCCGTCCGCCAGCACGAGGGTGGTGTGGCTGCCGTCCGCAATGCACTCCACCTTGTCGCCGCACAGCTCTTCGCCCTTTTTGTTCAGGGAAGTGTAGCCGTTTTCGAGAAAGAGCTCCTTCATTCTTCCTCCTCTTCCTCCGTACGGGGCGCGAGGGTCTGTTTGAGTTTGGTGAGCGCCACTTTGGTTTCGGCGGTGGTTTCGCCGAGCAGGGAAGCTATCTCCTGCGCGACGCGCATCTGTTTTTTGATGACTTCGTCGGTCGTCGCCAGGGTTTCCAGCTTGACGGCGTTGAGTTTCTCGTCGTATTCCACGCTGTCCGTGATGTCCTTCATCACTCCGAAGAGCACCTTGTGCTCCTGCAACAGAACTATGGACAGCTCGATGTATTTCTTGGTGCGGTTGACGAAGACGCGCTTTTTGCTGACGTTCTTGCCCTTTGCCGCCGCCGCGATGAACTCTTCGCAGTCGAAGCAGTCGAAGGCGAGCATGCCGCGCACGTCGTGTTCCGTCACGCCGAGCAGCCGCATCGCGCGGGTGTTGATGTCGAGGATTTTGAAATCGTTGTCCATCAGCACTATGCCGTTGGGCGTGTTCTGGATGATTTCGTAACTCATCGACTCCGCACGGCTGCGCATATATGGCAGGCACATCTCTATGTCCGCGTATCCGTTCAGCACGGCGATTGCCTTGTCGCGGCAGGTGGAATATCCGCACGCGCCGCAGTTGAGCTCGTCCTCCGGCGAATTCTTGCCCGTCTTGGCGAGTACTGCGCGGATGTCCTTTTCGCTCGGCACGAAGTCGTCGAGGATGATGCGGGGATGCCTTTCGGTGAGGTCAACCTTTTCCGTGACGACCGCGGGAGCCTCGGCGGCGCGCGCCGCGTATTTGCGCACGTCCTCGTTGCTCTTTATCGCGCCTCCCGGCGTCGCAAGACGGCAGGGACCGCCCACGCAGGCGTACTCGCAGCAGTTCATTTCGAGGAAGAGCCCCGTGAGGGAGTCGATTTCTTCCAGCACTTCGCAGCAGCGGTGCACCCCGTCCACGGCGACGTATTCGTAGCCCGCGGGCAGCGCGTCGAAGGACTTGATTATGCCGCGCGGAATGGGATAATAGCGCGCTTTGAGCGAGCCTTCCTCTTCCGCCTGTTTTGCCTGTATTTTGCAAAGGTCGATGTTTTTCTGTGCGAAAAGAGCGTTCAAATCCTCGAATGTGAGAACTCCGTCGATGATTCCGCTCTCGTGCGCCTCGCGTTTTTTTGCAATGCACGGCCCGATGAACACTATCGCCGCGTCGGGATATCTCTTTTTGAGCATACGCGCGTGCGCCACCATCGGGGAGGGCACGGGCGCGAGATATTTCAGCGCCTTGGGATAGTAGAGCTGTATCATCCGGTTGACTGCGGGGCAGGCGGAAGTGATGAAGTTCTTGAAGCCGCCCGCAGACAGCAGTCGGGCATATTCCTCCGTGACCGCCTTTGCGCCCACCGCGGTTTCTTCCACGACGGAAAAGCCGAGCATTCCCAGCGCCTCTTTCATTACGGCGAGGTCCTGCACGGCAAAACTCGACACGAAAGAGGGTGCAAGGCTCGCGACGACCCGACGTCCGCTTTCCAGCAAGGCGGTGACGGTGTCCGTTTCGCTGTGCACCTGTTTCGCGTTTTGCGGGCACACCAGAGTGCATTTGCCGCAGAGTATGCAGCGCTGCTCGATGATTTTCGCCTGGTGGTTCTCGTAGCGTATCGCCTTGACGGGGCACTCACGCAGGCACTTGAAGCAGTCCTTGCACTTGGCGTTCTTGAAATCCAGATACGGTGACGTGACGGGCATAATTTCCCCTTTCTCTCCTTATTTCGGGCATCGCCGCCGCATTACGCGGCGGCGGTGTAACTTCACATTGCCTTTTTGCAAATCACGTCGGTGAAGAGGTCGATGACGTTTTCGGGCTTGACCGCGAAGTAGTCGCCGTCCACCGTCACGCTCACTCCGTCCTCGCCGCACTTGCCCATACAGAAAGTTCCGCTGAGCTCGACGCGGTCGCCGAGGTTGTTTTTGTTGATGAGATACTGCAACTCTTCCACCACCTGTCTCGAACCTTTGAGGTGGCAGGAGCTGCCGATGCAAACCGTAACTTTGACCATAATTTCTCCCTTTCAGGGCTCAGTCGTAGTCTACGACGTCCACCCAATGCAGCAGGAAATCCCTTTCTTCGGGCTTGCCTTTGACCATCTGGGAAGCGGCGACGATGGGTATCCATTTCTGCACATACTGTTTTGCGGTGTCGCTTTTGAGGCAGAACAGGTTGAGATATTTGTCCGCAAGCGCGCTGTCGCCGCTCAGCGAGAAGAGCAGATAAGTGCGCGCCGCGTCCGCGGAGGCGTTGCCCTGCGTGGCGTGCGACCAGTCGATGATGTACGCCTTGCCGTCTTCGTCGGAGATGATGACGTTGCTGGGGTTGAAGTCGCCGTGGCAGACCTTGTTGTGCTTGGGCATCGCTTCGAGGCGGGTGTGCAGGTCATAGCGGATGGTCGCCGTGAGGTCCGCCTCGGAAATCTTGCGGTTCATTTTGTCCTTCAACTTATTGAGAAGGGGAGCGCGCTTGGAGTGGATTTCCATTTGCAGGTCGACGAACAGGTTGAGATATTCGTCGAGCTTGTCGGGGTTTTCCGCCATGAGCTGCGCGAGGGTCTTGCCCTTGATGTAGTCCATAACGATAGCCCAGCGGCCGCCCACCTTGGTGACTTCGGCGAGCTTGGGGATGTTCAGCCCCGTTTCCTCGACGCGCGCCTGATTGAGAGCCTCGTTCAGGATGTCCGCCTTGGAGTAGTGCTCGTCAAATACCTTGATGACTTTGTCGCCGTCGCGGTAAACGGTCTTGGTGTTGCGCACGGCGATGACCTTGTCGGTGTTCATACTCCCTCCTTATTTGCCGTAGTAGGCGTTGAGATACATTTGTTTGATTTCGCTCATGAGCGGATAACGGGGGTTTGCGCCCGTGCACTGGTCGTCGAACGCCTGCTCCGTCATATCGTCCAGTCTTGCGAGGAAGTCCTGTTCGTCGATGCCGTACTCGCGGATGGTCTTCTTGATGCCGACCTTCGCTTTCAGCTCGTCGAGAGCGGCGATGAGATTTTCCAGTTTTTCCGCATCGTTCTTGCCCTTGATGCCCAGCGCGTCGGCGACTTCGGCATAGCGGGCGAGAGTGTGAGGATGGTCGTACTGCGGGAAGGTGCCCATCTTGGTCGGCACTTCCGCTGCATTGAAGCGCAGCACTTCGTCAATCATCAGCGCGTTTGCGACGCCGTGGGGCAGGTGATGGAATGCGCCCAGCTTGTGCGCCATGGAGTGGCACACTCCGAGGAACGCGTTCGCGAACGCCATACCCGCCATAGTGGCGGCGTTTGCCATCTTCTCGCGCGCTTCGGGGTCGTTTGCGCCGTTGTCGTAAGCGCGGGGAAGATATTTGAATATCATCTGCAAGCTGCGCAGCGCGAGGCCGTCGGTGTAATCCGTCGCCATCATGGACGCATACGCTTCGAGGTTGTGCGTGACGGCGTCGATGCCGCTCGCCGCGGTGAGCCCCTTGGGCGCGTTCATCATCATATCGGCGTCGACGATTGCCATATCGGGCATCAGCTCGTAGTCCGCGAGGGGATATTTCACGCCCGTCTGCTCGTCAGTGATGACCGCGAAGGGCGTCACTTCGCTGCCCGTACCGGCAGAGGTGGGGACTGCGATGAAGTACGCCTTTTCGCCCATCTTGGGGAAGGTGTACACGCGCTTCCTGATGTCCATAAAGCGCATGGCAAGGTCCATAAAGTCGACCTCGGGATGTTCGTAGAGCACCCACATAATCTTGCCGGCGTCCATAGCCGAGCCGCCGCCGACCGCTATGATGCAGTCGGGCTCGAAAGCGCGCATCGCCGCGGTGCCTTCCTTGGCGCAGGCGAGGGTGGGGTCGGGCGCGACGTTGAAGAACGTGGTGTGCGCGATTCCCATCTCGTCGAGTTTGTCGGTGATGGTCTTCGTATATCCATTATGATACAAAAAACTGTCCGTGACAATAAAAGCTTTCTTTTTTCCCATGACGTTTTTAAGTTCGTCGAGGGCGACGGGCAGGCAGCCCTTCTTTATATACACCTTCTCGGGTGCTCTGAACCACAGCATATTCTCTCTCCTTTCCGCTACCGTTTTGATGTTGACGAGGTGTTTGACGCCCACGTTTTCGCTGACGCTGTTGCCGCCCCAGCTGCCGCAGCCGAGGGTGAGGGAGGGCGCGAGTTTGAAGTTGTAAAGGTCGCCGATGCCGCCCTGCGAGGAGGGAGTGTTGACGAGTATGCGGCAGGTCTTCATACGGTGGGTGTATTCGTCAATCTTGGCCTTCTGCGTCACCGCGTCGACATAGAGAGATGCGGTGTGGCCGTAGCCGCCGTCCGCGATGAGGTGTTCCGCCTTGTCGAGAGCGTCCTCGAAATCCTTGGCTCTGTACATCGCGAGCACGGGGGAGAGTTTTTCGTGCGCGAACTCTTCGGAGATGTCGACGCTGGTCACTTCGCCGATGATAATCTTGGTGTCTTCGGGAACGGTCACGCCCGCGAGTTCCGCGATTTTGGCGGCTTTCTGACCCACGATTTTCGCGTTGAGAGCGCCGTTGATGATTATGGTCTTGCGCACTTTGTCCGTTTCTTCGGGGTTGAGGAAATAGCATCCGCGCGCCTGGAATTCCTTCTTGACCTTGTTGTAGACCTTGTCAAGGACGATGACGGACTGTTCGGACGCGCAAATCATTCCGTTGTCGAAAGTCTTGGAATGGATGATGCTGTTGACGGCAAGCAGGATGTCCGCGGTGTCGTCAATGATGGCGGGAGTGTTGCCCGCGCCCACGCCGACTGCGGGTTTGCCGCTGGAATACGCCGCCTTGACCATTCCGGGACCGCCCGTCGCGAGAATGACGTCCGACTCTTTCATAAGCAGGTTGGTCATTTCGAGGGAAGGGATGTCAATCCAGCCGATGATGCCTTCGGGCGCGCCCGCTTTGACCGCCGCTTCCAGCACGACTTTCGCCGCCTCGATGGTGCTCTTTTTGGCTCTCGGATGGGGGCTGATGATGATGCCGTTTCTGGTTTTCAGCGCGATGAGCGTCTTGAAGATGGCTGTGGAAGTGGGGTTGGTGGTGGGGATGACCGCGCCGACGACGCCCACGGGCTCGGCAATCTTCTTGATGCCGAAGGACTTGTCTTCTTCGATGACGCCGCAGGTCCTGGTGTGACGGTAGGCGTTGTAGATATATTCGGAGGCGTAGTGGTTCTTGATTACTTTGTCTTCAACCACGCCCATTCCCGTTTCGGCGACTGCCATTTTGGCAAGCGGGATACGCTGCTGATTCGCGGCGGTGGCGGCAGCAAAGAAGATTGCGTCCACTTGCTCCTGCGTGTACTCGGCGAATTTTTTCTGAGCCTCGCGCACGCGAGCGATGGTTGCTTCCAGTTTCTCGACGTTGTCGACGACTTCATACTGTTTGCTCTCTTCCATGATTGGTCTCCTGTTTGTTGTTTTCTTCTTTTTTGAGTATTTCTTTGAGTTTTGCGGACAGCACCGCCAGCGATGCCGCCATATTCTCGTTTTTTACCGCAACGGTTTCGGGAAGGTTCAGCGTCACGGGGCAGAAGTTCCAGATTGCCCTTATCCCCGCCTCCACCAGCGCGTCCGCAGCCTTCTGCGCCTGCGACGCCGGCAGCGTCAGCACCGCGAGTTTCACGTTCAGTTTCCGCACCGTGCTCGTGAGTTTCTCGGAGGAGAGTATCTTCTTTCCGTGTATCTCCGTCCCCACGAGAGAGGGGTCCACGTCGAAACCCGCGACTATGTTCAGCCCGTATTTCTCGAAACCGCCGTAACCCAGCAGAGCCTGTCCGAGTTTCCCCGCGCCGACCAGCACCGCGTCCTTTTCGTTGTCGTAGCCCATAAAGCTCTCAATGTCGCGAATGAGGTCGGGGATGTAGTAGCCCACTTTGGGTTTGCCTTCGCTCACCACCGCCATCGAAAGGTCCTTCTTCACGACGGCGGGATTTTCCTGCATTGCGTCCGCAAGCCCGACGGATGAGATATACTCCGTGCCCTCCGCTTCCTTCTGTTTCAGATAGCGCAGATACCCGGGCATACGCTGCAACGTAGCAAGAGATAGTGTTTTGTCGTTTTCTGCCATAAGCGTTTTCCCGTCCCCGCGGACTTTTTCCGCCGCAGGTTGTCCCGCAAAAAATCGATACAAAAAATATCGTTACTTTGCGTGTCGATTAGGATTATATGAAACGCCGCACCCTTTGTCAACCGTATTGGGGCGGGAAATAAAGAAAATTTTTCCCGATTTTGTGCAGAATGTATTCTTGCATATACAAGTCCGTGAAAATGTACGAATAACACTGCGCGCAGGGTACACTTTTTTTGCGGTAAACAGCTCAGACGACAGGTTCGAAATGCCGTTGGTTTCCGACAGATACGTTCAACGGTCGCGTTTTATTGCGCTATTAAACAATAAATTACATTATCAATCTTGCAAACCGCGGAGATGTGTGTTATATTGACCTTGCGCTACAATTTAATAATTTTTCGATGTGCTCCACAAGGCAATTTTTTGTTGAGCCCTTCTTTTCACATCGAAAAAGAATTGTAGCGCAACTATGGGCGAGGCGAAATTGCACGCATCGCCTGAGGCGGCGCGTTTTTATATATTCCGCCTTTCGCTGCGACCTTTTCCGCGTATAGCGCGACGAGGAATATCGAATGAGTACCGTGGGGCGGTGCTCTGAGGAGAGGATTATGAAAAAGAAATTAGTTTTAATGCTTGCAATCTTTTGTTGCTTGGCTTTGACGGTCGGCATTCTTGCGGCATGTAACGAAAGCGGCAGCTCCGGACAACAAACTTCGGGCGGTGATAATCCCGGAATAGAAGTTCCTGGGGAGGACGAGCCGTCGCAAGAAGAATCCACATTGGGATTGGAATTTATGCTCAGCAATGACCAATCCTTTTATACTATAACAAATTATAGCGGAACTTTAGCCAAGGTGACAATACCTTCTATCCATAACGGGTTGCCGGTGATGAGCATAGAGGACTATGCCTTTCGCAATTGCACCGACTTGACCTCAATCACCATTCCAGACAGCGTGACAAGCATAGGTTTTTCTGCTTTTTCGGGTTGCAGTTCACTTGAAAGCATAACCATGCCTTTTGTGGGCGCAACGAAAAACGGAATGGAAAACGCACACTTCGGATATATATTCGGCGCTTCCTACTGCTATGATAATGGTTATTATGTTCCCACATCGTTGAAAGAGGTCACTATTATGGGAGGGACGAGCATAGGAAGTTATGCTTTCCATGGTTGCAGCAACTTGACGTCCGTTACCATAGGAAACAGCGTGACGAGCATAGGGAGTTATGCTTTCTCGAATTGCATCAGTTTGACGTCCATTACTATTCCAGACAGCGTGACGAGCATAGAGGACTCAGCCTTCTCTGATTGCAGTGGCTTGACGTCCGTGACCATTCCTGACAGTGTGACGAGCATAGAGGACTCAGCCTTCTCTGATTGCAGTGGCTTGACGTCCGTTACCATAGGGAATGGTGTGACGAGCATAGGAAGTTATGCCTTCCGTGGTTGCAGCAGCCTGACATCTGTTACCATAGGGAACGGTGTGACGAGCATAGGTTCATCTGCTTTTTCTAATTGCATCGGCTTGACATCCATTACCATTCCTGACAGCGTGACGAGCATAGCGGGCTCTGCCTTCTCTTATTGCACAAACATAACTTCTGCAACGATGCCAACTATTGCGATATATTGCATACCACAAGACAGACTACAGACTGTTATGTTGACGAGCGGCGACAGCATAGGGCAGCGGGCATTCTATAATTGCAGTGGCTTGACATCTGTGACCATTCCTGACAGCGTGACGAGCATAGGGCAGCGGGCATTCTATAATTGCAGTGGCTTGACATCCATTACCATTCCTGACAGCGTGATGAGCATAGGGGAGAGTGCCTTCGGGCGTTGCACTTCACTTGAGAGAATAACTATACCATTTGTTGGCGCAACCAGGGACGGAACGGAAAATACGCACTTCAAATATATATTTGGTGGTTCAAATACCAATGTTCCCACATCGTTGAAAGAGGTCATTATTATGGGAGGGACGAGCATAGGGGAGAGCGCCTTCTCTGATTGCACTGGCTTGACATCTGTGACCATTTCTGACAGCGTGGCGAGCATAGGGCAGCGAGCATTCTATAATTGCATCGGCTTAACATCCATTACTATTCCTGACAGCGTGACGAGCATAGGGCAGCGAGCATTCTATAATTGCATCGGCTTGACATCCATTACCATAGAGGACGGTGTGACGAGTATAGAGGACTCAGCCTTCTCGGGTTGCGATGGCCTGACGTCCGTGACCATTCCTGACAGCGTGACGAACATAGGGGGTATGGCTTTTGGGGGTTGCACTGGCTTGACGTCCGTTACTTTAGGGACAGGCGTGACGAGCGTAGGGAGGTATGCCTTTTCGGGTTGCAGCTGTGATTTCAATATAAAGAATTTTGCCGTTTGGTGTAGCATAGAGGACCATTTTGGTATATGGCCTGGAGACAATTGCAATTGGTACATAGATAATAAAATAATTACAGAGTACCGAAATATACGTATCCCCGATGGAATTACGAGGATAGGAAAGTATGCTTTCCAAGATTGGAAATGGCTGACGTCAATTACCATTCCTGACAGTGTGACGAACATAGGGGGTATGGCTTTTGAGGGTTGCACCGGCTTGACGTCCGTTACTTTAGGGACAGGCGTGACGAGCATAGAGAATTCTGCCTTTTCTGATTGCATCGGTTTGACGTCAATTACCATTCCTGACAGCGTGATGAGCATAGGTCCTCATGCCTTTTCAGGTTGCGACGGACTGACATCCGTTACCATTCCTGACAGTGTGACGAACATAGGGTATATGGCTTTTGAGGGTTGCACTGGCTTGACGTCCGTTACTTTAGGGACAGGCGTGACGAGCATAGGAGATTGTGCCTTCCAGGAATGCATCGGCTTGATATCCATCACCATTCCTGACAGCGTAGTGAGTATGGGAATGAATGTTTTTTATTATGATAGTAAATTAATTGTCTATTGCGAAATTGCAAGCATACCGAGCGGATGGGATGGTCGATGGAATGTTAATGGGCTCCCTGTCGTGTGGGATTGCAACAATAACAATAAAGATACTGCCGGCTATGAGTATGCTATGATTGATGGTTTACGATATGCTCTTAAAGATGGGGACGCTATTGTCAAGATGCAACCTACTTCTATAAGAGGGCATATAAAAATTCCCGAGAGGGTGTCTTACAATGGCAAGAACTACAGTGTGAAGAGCATAGAGGACCTTGCTTTCTCTGATTGCACCAACTTGACATCCGTTACCATCCCAGACAGCGTGACGAGCATAGGAAGGCTTGCCTTCTCTGATTGCGGCAGGTTGACGCATGTCGGATATGAAAGTACCAAGGAGCAATGGAATAGAATCAGTAAGGATAATGAATGGAAACTGTATTCTTCCATTACGAAAGTGATTTGCTTGGACGGGACGATAACGCTTTGATTTCAGCTGGTTAAAGTATACGACTGCACGTAAAAAACTCCGCGCGATTCAGCGCGGAGTTCTCGTTGTCGTTGTTTTATCTCAGTACGTAACAACAAATTGGCAGATTTATGATTGCACTTGTCAGACGCGCTCTATGGCGAGGGTGTTCGCATCCTCTACGCCCGTGCTCGCGACGGCGACGACGGTGTCGCCTTTGTGCACCAGGTTGAAATATCCCGCGATTTTCGTCGCCTGTTCCGCCGCTTCGTGTGTGACTTTGGGCTGGTCGGCGGCAAGGATGGGCTGTACGCCCCAGGTGAGAGCCATTTTCTGATACGTCTTTTCGTGGCGGGTCACCGCGATTATCGGGCAGGCGGGGCGGAAACCGCTGATGAGTTTTGCCGTCTTGCCGCTTCTCGTCGCGACGACTATCGCCTGGCAGTCGAGGTCGTACGACGCCTTGACCGCGGAGGCGCATATCGCGTCCGCAATGGTATTTATCTCGAAATCGGTGAAAGTGAAACGCTTGCGGTAATGTATGGACTGTTCCGTGAATGCGGCGATGTCGGACATCGCTTTGACCGCCTGCACGGGATAGCTGCCCGCCGCCGTTTCGCCCGAAAGCATCACCGCGCCCGTGCCGTCGTACACGGCATTGGCGACGTCGGAGGTTTCCGCGCGCGTGGGACGGGGCTTGTATATCATGCTTTCCAGCATTTCCGTTGCGGTGATGACGCGTTTGCCCGTGGCCCTCGCTTTCTTGATGAGCGACTTCTGTATGGAGGGCAGGGCTTCCATCGGGATTTCCACTCCGAGGTCGCCGCGGGCAATCATTATGCCGTCCGAAATTTCGAGGATTTCGTCAATGTTGTCTATGCCCATCTTGGACTCGATTTTCGCGATAATCTCGATGTTTTCCCCGCCGTTTTGCAGCAGGAAGTTTTTGAGCACGCGCATATCGTCCGCGCAGGACACGAAGGACGCGGCGATGTAGTCCACATCCTGCTTTATGCCGAAAAGGATGTCCTTTTTGTCCTGGTCGCTGAGGTAGGGCAGACCGAGGTGTACTCCCACGACGTTGATGCTCTTGTGGTTGGAAAGAGTGCCGCCGATGACGACGTCGAGCACGACCGCGTCGTTCTCAATCTTTTTCACCTGCATCTTGATGAGCCCGTCGTTGATGAGCAGCGTATCACCCGGCGACACCATTTTGTAGAAGTCGGGGCAGGTGACGTACGCTTCCGACGACGTGCCCTCAATCTGCTCGTTGACAAGCCTGAAAGTGCCGCCCGCCTTGACTTCCACGCTGTCGCCGACGAATTTTCCGAGGCGGATTTCCGGACCTCTGGTGTCCAGCATAAGCGCGACGGGGACGGCGAGTTCCTTGCGGATGTCCTTGACCATCCCGATGCGTTTGGCGTGTTCTTCGTGGGTGGAGTGGCTCATATTGAAGCGCGCGACGTTCATACCCGCGTTCACCATATCGCGCAGGATTTTTTTGTCCGCACAGCCTGGACCCATAGTGGCAATGATTTTGGTTTTTCTCGTATATGACATACAAAACTCCTTTTTCGCCTGCATTATAATTCACGCAGGAGAAAATGTAAACGGTTTGAAATAAAATCCGTCCGCGTCCCCGCCGAGCGCGCGTCCGCGTCCCCGCCTAGCGCGTGCGGCGGCACACCGCGCGCGGAAACAGTCCCTTTTCCCCTTGTTGAGCGCCGTGCGGCGTGCTATCATAATATGCGGCAAGCACGCCGCCCGCGGGCGGCGTAAGGAGAGAATTATGAAAAAAGTCAGAATAACCGTGCTCAAAAAACATTTCGACCGCGCCCTCGCCGCGGAATACGGCGCGGAAGGGCTTGGCGCCTGCCCGATGCTGCGCGAAGGACAGGTGTTTTATGCGGACTACGCAAAGCCCGAAGGATTTTGCGACGAAGCGTGGAAGGCGATATACCAGTACGTTTTCGCGCTTTCGCACGGCGTCGGGAAAGACGGCGGACTGTTCTATTACGGCGATTGGATAAGAAAGCCGGGCGTCGCCGTATGCAGCTGCAACGACGGACTGCGCCCCGTCGTATTCCTGCTGGAAGCGACGGACGAAGAGTCCGTCATCAACTATGTGCCCGTGAAAGAATAATGGCATAATGCAGGTTTTATGCGCGATTTTGCGCGGATAAAACCCGTTTTCGACGCATAAACGACGGAGGACAAAACGGTATGAAAGCGTGGCTGGCGGTCGTGCCCGCGGTTTTCGCGGTTATGAACATTGCGGGGTTTGTGCTTATGGGCGCGGACAAAAGGCGTGCAAAGCGCGGGGAATTCCGCGTGCCGGAGGCGGTGCTGTTTGCCGTCGCTTTCTTCTTCGGCGGCGTGGGGTGCACGGCGGGAATGTTTGTCTTCCGCCACAAGACCAAACACCTGAGTTTCAGAATTTTGCTCCCCCTCTTCGCCCTGATTTCCGTCGCGGCGGCAGCCGCCGCGGAATATTTCGTGTGGACGGCGGTCTGCGCCTGACGGACGGGTTTTGCGCGCTTTTTTCCGCTCCCTTTTTCGGGATTGCCATTGAACGCCGTTTGTGCGTGTGCTAAAATAGTAAAAAAGGTTGACTAAGGGGAATTTTATGAACAGCATACCTGTACTGAAAATCGAAAAACTGCCATCCGCGCCCGTTACGCACGGCCGCTCCGCGGAGATTTACGACTGGGACGGGGACAAGGTCCTGAAACTCTATTTCAAGGGCTTTCCGGAGTCCGACGTTGATACGGAATATTCCAACACCGTCGAGGCGTTCAGGTGCGGTTGTACGCCGATGGAATGCTTCGGCAAGGTCGAATACGACGGACGCTTCGGCATAATCCTGAAAAAGATAGCCGGCGTGTCTATGACGAAAATGCCGGAGAAGAACCCGCTGATACTTTTCAAGGCGGGCAGGCTCATCGCCGAACAGCACGTTATGGTGCAGAGCAAGCATTCCGACGCGCTGCCCGACCTCAGGGAAAAGGCGGCGGCGTGCCTTGACGGCGAACCTCTCGCTTTCCTCCCTGCGGACACAAGAGAGAAAGTGCGCGCATACATACTTTCCCTGCCTGCGGGCAACAGCTTCATCCACCTGGATTTCCACACGGAAAACATTCTTATGGACGGCAAGAACATCGTCGTAATAGACTGGATGACCGCGGCGAAAGGCAGACCGGAAGCGGAAGTCGCCATGATGGATTTTCTGCACCATCACGCCGAACTGTTCCCGGGGTCCTCCAAGGCGCAGCTCGCGTTTTATACGGCGGTGAGGACGTTCATCTACAACAGTTTCCTCAAAAATTACGTCCGCCTGACGGGGATGGACCCTGCTGCGGCGAAACCGTGGATGATTGTGGCGCTGATTCTGCGCAAGGGTCTGTGGAACATAGCAAGCGAAAAGGAGTATCTCGAAGGTGAGATAAGGAGGCTGGCGGAAGAGATAAAATGAGCAGTCTGAAAAAACTTCGCAAAGAACTTGCGGCGCTCGACCCGTCTTTTCGCGCCGAACCCGACCGCGGATGCATACTGCTCACGGGAGAGTCCGACGACTGGCAGAAGATAGTCAAAGCGGGCAAACTCGCCGTGGACAAGAAAAAATATCTGGGCGTGGTCAACCGCATCAAACTCAAAGGTTTCGTACAAAAGACGCCCGAACCCGTTGTGCGCGACCTCGCCCTGGACGGCAGGGCGCCCGACGTGCTGGTGATAGGCGGCGGCATAGTGGGCTGCGCCGCGGCAAGGGAACTTTCCGCCTACAAGCTGGACGTTATGCTGGCGGAGCGCGGATACGACGTTGCGCTCGGCGGCTCGTCCAGAAACGGCGGCGTGGTGCACGTCGGCATAAATTATTCCCCGCGCGCGCAGAAGCACATATATAACAACCGCGGCAACGCAATGTATGCGGGGCTGTGCCGCGACCTGGGCGTGCCTTTCGAACAGAAAGGACAGGTGCTTCTCATAGGCAAGCGGTGGGAGAAGATACTCTGCGCCGTGCTGAAACTCAACGCGAAGCGTCTGCACATCCCCGGCGTAAAGTTTATGAAGAGGGCGGAACTCGTGTCCGTGGAGCCGAACATCCCCGATTGGATATACGGCGGACTTTATATGCCCACGGGCGGCATAACCTCGCCCTATCAGATGACCGTCGCGCTTGCCGAAAACGCGGTGCAAAACGGGGCGAAGATATGCCTGAACACCGTGGTCGAGGGGATGAAAGTCGAGGACGGCAAAATCAGGGAAGTTTACACAAACAGGGGTGTGATACGTCCGAAACTCGTGATAAACGCCGCGGGAGTGTATTCCGACGTCATCGCCGATATGGCGGGGGACAGGACTTTCACCATACATCCGCGCAAGGGCACGGACATCATTCTGGACAAGAAAAAGGGATATATGGTGCGCACCAGTATGGCGAAGTCGCCGACGACCGTGCCGCCTCCGCTTGCGGGAGAGGAAGAGAAGCACGCGGGCGGGCTGAAAGCCGTCATCGCCGCGCTGCACAGCCACACGAAGGGCATCGCCAGCATCCACACCGCGGACGGGAATATGATTATCGGTCCCGACGCGCTCGAAATCCCCGACCGCGAGGACACCGCCACGACGGCGGAGAGTATGAATTCCATATTTGACGCGCAGGCGCGCATATCCGAGGGCGCGGGAAGAGCGGACGTCATCGCATATTTCGCGGGGGTGCGCGCGCCGACGTACGAAGAAGATTTCGTGGTGCGGAAGGGAGTCTATACCGAGAATGTCATAGAAGCCGCGGGCATTCAGTCGCCGGGCATCACCGCCGCGCCCGCAATAGCCGCAGACGTGGCGAAATGGGCGGCGGAATATCTTTCCCGTTTCGGAAAGGTGGAAAAGAACGCGGCGTTCGACCCCGTGCGCCCGAAAAAGCCCTGTCTTCGCGAGATGAGCGAGGAAGAGAGGGCAAAACTCATTGCGGAAAATCCCGATTACGGCGAGATTGTCTGCCGCTGCGAAGAGGTGAGCAAAGGCGAGATACTCGACGCATTGCGCTCGCCGCTTCCCGTGTATACCGTGGACGCGGTCAAACGCCGCGTGCGCCCCGGGATGGGACGCTGTCAGGGCGGTTTCTGCTCGCCGTTGGTGGTGAAGATAATCGCGGAGGAAACGGGGATGAACCCCGAAGAAGTCACGAAGGGCAACGCCCGCGCGCGGATACTCTTCGGCGACACCAAACATCCGACGGAGTCCGAATGAGCGCCCTGTGAGCGCGCCGTGCGGGTGCGTCTTGCGGAAAAACAAAAACGGAACGCGCCGCGTCTGCGGCGCGTTTTCTTTTCACGCGTTGCCGCGCGCCGCCGCGTTGCCCGCGAATTTTTCGAGGCGCGACACGACTTCGGAAGAGGTCAGCGCGCCGTCGCGGTTGACTCTTTTCAGCTGAAAGAGGGTTTCGGGCGCTCCGCGCCTTATCACACTCACCCCTTCGTTGCAGGTCAGGAAAATTCTGAACCCCAGCGAGCGCAGCACGGCGAGTGCGTCGTCGCAGTACGCGCCGAAAGGATAGGCGTACGTCACGGGCAGGGTGCCCGTCGCGCGGAGTATTTCGTCTTGCAGGCGTCCCGCGTCCGCGCGCAGCGCTTCCTTGTATTCCGCCCTGCTTTCGCCCGCTTTGCGTTTTATCCCGAAGCGCGGCTCGTAGCGGTGCATATTGTAAGAGTGGTTGCCGAGCTCGAAACAGCCGCTCTTTTGCAGTTCGTCCATCTGTCCCCACGTCACGTGGGAGTAGTTGGGGTTGGAGTGGTCGCCCGACTCGGTCGAAAACGCGGAGAACGCTCCGACGGGGCAGAGCACCGCCTTTGCGCCGTATTTTTGAAGCAGCGGCAGACCGTAATACATATTGTTGTAGCGCCCGTCGTCAAAAGTGACCAGCAGAGGTTTTTCGGGCAGCGCGCCGTTTCCGTAAACGAAATCCGCCACCTCGGAGGGGAAGACCGTCGTGTAGCCCGCCGCGCGGTAGGCGGCGAGGTCGCCTTCGAACTGCGACGGCGACACGATGTAAGTGCCTTTTCTGCTTTTCAGAATGTTGTGATACATAACGCAGGCGAGAGGTACGCTTTGCACCGCGTCTTCCGTATGCGCGTCCCGCGGCTGTCCCCCGTCCGCTTCCGCCGACTTTTCCGACACGGCGGAAAAGACGGGTGACTCTTTTGCGTAATTGTACGCGCACGCGCCCGCAAATACCGCCGCGACGAGGGCGGTCAGCAGGAATGCTGTGAAAAATCTTCCTGTACGGCTCATAGGGGTAGTATGTGCGCCCGGCGGCGAAAATTGCGGACGTTCCACAGTCCGTCCCGTGCGGAGCGCTCCGCGATGTAAAAAACTTGTCAATGACATTTTTGTGAAGAAATAGGGGAAATTAAAATACATCCGTGCGCTACATTCAAAGCGTAAAATCCGCAAAGGATTAAGGAGGATAAAATGAAAAAATTCTTTACGATACTCATCGGAGTGATGCTGCTCGGTGCGGTTGCGTTTGCCGCTGTGGGATGCAACAACTCGGACGGCGACATCAACGTATATTCCCGCGAGGACGGGTCGGGCACGCGCTCGGCGTTCACGGAACTCACGGGCGTGCTCGCGGAAAACGAGGACGGCACGGAAACGGATATGACCTATTCCGGCGCGGACATCTTCTCGGGCACCAACGAACTCCGCACCGCCGTATCGGGCGACCCGAACGGCATCGGCTACATCTCCTACGGTTCTCTCAGCGACACCGTCAAGGCGGTGAGCGTGAACGGCGTGGCGCCCTCCGTCGAAACCATCAAGAACGGCGACTACAAACTCGCGCGTCCCTTCAACGTGGCGTATAAAGAGGGTGCGCTCGAATCCAACGCGCTGCTGGCGGATTTCGTGGCGTTCCTCGGCTCTGCGGAAGCTCAGGCGGTCATCACGGGCGAGAACTATGTCAGCGTGGTCGACAATGCCCCCGCATACGAGCCCGCGGCAGGACTCGGCGGCGAGCTTGCGATAGGCGGTTCTTCCTCTGTCTACCCTTTGATGGAACAGCTCATCGCGAAATACGTGGAGCTTTCGGGCGTCGACGCCGCGGACATCGAACTGAGCAAGTCCGACTCCTCCGGCGGTATGCGCGACGTCGGAACGGGCACGATAGACCTCGGTATGGCCTCCCGCGAAGTGAAGGACAGCGAGATAGAAAACGGACTTGTCCCGATGGTCATCGCACAGGACGGCATTGCGGTCATAGTCAACACCGCAAATTCCGTGGACAACCTCACGATGGAGCAAATCAGGCAAATCTTCACCGGCGAAGTGCGCAACTGGGCCGACATTGCGTAATCGCGCAAAAGAGAGTTTATACTGACAAAAACACATAAGTAACACCGTATTAAGTTAAAACCGCGGACGGAAAACAATCCGTCCGCGGAAAGAAAAATGACAGTTCAGGCATTCAAGGAAATCACAATGAAAATCGTGTTCGCCCTCGCGGCGGCGGTTTTCGTTTTGTGCGTGGCGGTCATCTGCGTGTTCATCTTTGCGCAGGCTTTCCCCGCCATACGCGAAATAGGATTTGTCGAATTCCTCTTTTCCGACCTGTGGGCGCCGAGCAACGTGCCGCCGAGTTACGGCATAGGCACTATGATAGTCGGCTCCTGTTTCGTCACCGCGGGCGCGCTCGCGGTCGGTGTGCCGATAGGACTGCTTATGGCGGCGTTTATGGCAAGATACTGCCCGAAGCCCGTGTATAAGGTGGTCAAGCCGATGACCAACATTCTCGCGGGCATTCCGTCCATAGTGTACGGCTACTTCGGGATGAGCGTCATCGTGCCTCTCGTGCGCGACAACCTCGGCGGGACGGGGTTCAGCATTCTGAGCGCGTCGTTGGTGCTCGGAATAATGATACTCCCCACCATAATCAGCGTGTCCGAGTCCGCGCTGCGCGCGCTGCCGAAGAGCTATTACGAAGGCGCGCTGGCGCTCGGCGCAACGCACGAGAGGGCGGTGTTTCTCACGGAATTCCCCGCCGCGAAATCCGGCATTATGACTTCCGTGGTGCTGGGGCTCGGGAGGGTGATAGGCGAAACGATGGCGGTGGTGATGATAGTCGGCAACCGCACCGTGCTGCCCGACAGTCTGCTCGACGGAGTGCGTACGATGACGTCGCACATAGTGCTTGAACTCGGCTATGCCACCGACCTGCACCGCGGCGCGCTCATAGCGACGGCGGCGGTGCTGTTCGTGTTCATCCTGCTCATCAATCTGCTCGTTGCGGTGATACGCAGGAAGGGGAGGGTGAAATGAGAAATCCCGCCGCAGACCTCAGGGGCAGACCGTTCGTCAACCGCCGCACTCTCTGCGACAGACTGCGGGAGTACGCGAAGCATCCGTTTTCTTTTATTATGATGCTGCTCGTGATGCTCTCCGCTCTCATAACGGTGGCGGTGGTGCTGTGGATAGTCGTCTACGTCATAATTCAGGGCGCGCCCAATCTCACGCCCGAACTCTTCGAACTCGAATACACCGTGGAGAACAAGTCGCTCGTACCCGCGCTGTTCAACACTCTCATAATTGCGGGGATGAGCTTGCTCATCGCCGTGCCGATAGGCGTCGCCGCCGCCATATTTATGGTGGAGTACACCTCTTCCTCAAACAAATTCGTGGCGGTCGTGCGTATGGCGGCGGAAACCCTTGCGGGCATTCCGTCCATAGTGTACGGCATCTTCGGACTGCTGCTGTTTGTGGAGATACTCTTCAAGGGATACAGTATGCTCGCGGGCATATTCACAATGGCGATAATGATACTTCCCCTTGTGATGCGCACCACGGAAGAGGCGCTGAAAGCCGTGCCCGAAACTTTCCGCGAAGGCTCGCTCGCGCTGGGGGCGGGAAAGCTGCGCACGGTTTTCAGAATAGTGCTTCCGTCCGCGTTGCCGGGGATTATCAGCGGGGTGATACTCGCGCTCGGAAGAGTGGTGGGCGAAACCGCCGCGCTCATATATACGGCGGGGACGGTCACGCGCGTCCCGGACAGCCTGCTCGGCAGCGGCGAAACGCTCGCCGTGCATATGTACGTGCTGGCAAGCGAGGGACTTTACGTCGAGCAGTCCTGGGCGACGGCGATAGTGCTCATACTCCTCGTGCTGGTCATAAACGGCGCGGCGGAATTCATATCCAATAAGTTCAGGAAGGATTACTGATGACCGAAACGGACGAAAAAAGACTGATTTACACGCGCGGAGGCGCGGAAGCGGCGGACGGGGAAGTGCTCCCCAAATTCCGCGTGCGCGGGCTGGACCTCTTTTACGGCACTTTTCAGGCGCTGAAAGGGGTGGATATGGACATCGAAAAAAACGAGATAACCGCGCTCATCGGACCGTCCGGCTGCGGAAAATCCACTTTCCTCAAAACCCTGAACCGTATGAACGACCTAATCGCCGGGTGCAGGATATCCGGCGAAGTGCTGCTCGACGGCACGGACATATACAAGGATACGGACGTCAACGCGCTGCGCAAACGCGTGGGAATGGTGTTCCAGAAGCCCAATCCTTTCCCGTCCAGCGTTTACGACAACATCGCGTACGGACCGAAGACGCACGGCGTGCGCAAAAAATCGGAGCTTGACGAGATAGTCGAGAATTCTCTCCGCCGCGCGGCGATTTGGGACGAGGTGAAGGACAGACTCAAAAAGAGCGCGCTGGGACTTTCGGGCGGACAGCAGCAGAGGCTTTGCATCGCCCGCGCGCTTGCCGTACATCCCGACGTGCTGCTTATGGACGAACCGACGTCCGCGCTCGACCCCATTTCGACGGGGAAGATAGAGGAGCTTTCGCAGGAGCTCAAACGCGACTATACCATAGTCATAGTCACCCACAATATGCAGCAGGCGGCGAGGATTTCGGACAAAACGGGGTTCTTCCTTCTGGGAGAGCTCATCGAGTACGGCGGGACCGACGACGTCTTCGACGCACCGCGCGACAAGAGGACGGAAGACTACATCACGGGGAGGTTCGGCTGATGAGGAAACAGTTCGACGACCAGCTGGGCGAGGTCAAAAGCCTGCTTTGCGGGATGTGCCGCACGGACGCCGCGGCTATGCGGCTGACGGAGAAGGCGCTGTCGGAAGGCGGGGCGGAAATCGCGGAAGAAATCAAGGAGTGCGAGCGCGCCTCCGACGAGAAGGAGAGGGAGATAGAAAGGCTGTGTATGCGCATCATAGTCCGCTGGCAGCCCGTGGCACACGACCTCGCTCTCATCACGTCGGCAATGAAAATGGTCACGGACCTGGAACGCATCACGGACCAGGCGGCGGACATCGCCGAAATCACGGGCAGGATGAAAAAGCGCGGATGTATCGCGCCCTCCGCCCTGCACGAGATGATGAGGGTGACCGTCGGGATGGTCGAGGACTGCGCCGACGCGCTGGACACTTTCGACGCGGCGAAAGCGCGCGCGGTATGCAGGGAAGACGACGCGGTGGACGCGTTGTTCGAGGCGGTCAAGGCGGAGCTTGCCAGGTCCGCCGAAGGCGGTAGCGAAGCGGGCGAGTGCGCGCTGGACCTGCTGATGATTGCCAAATATCTGGAAAGGATAGGAGACCACGCCGTCAATGCGGCAGAGTGGATAATCTTTTCCGAGGGGCTGGGAAGGTAGCCCCGCTCAAATCAGTTTCGGAGCGTGTTTGCACGCAAACCGATGTTTATCTCTTATTCGTGCACGCAGAACAGCCTTTTTGGCTGTTCTGCGTGCGTTTTGCGCCGATTTGCCGAGCCGCGGTGAATTACTTCCCGCTCCGCCCGACGGACGTGTTGTCCTTGGTGCGGCAGGCAAGGTCGGGCACGGGGTTGGGCGAGGTCTCGAAGCGGAAGTCCTCGCCGTGCGCACGGAGATAGGAGTCGATTACGGCGTGGGAGGGGACATCGCAGTCGTGTCCGTTCACTTTCTTGTTGTGGGAGAAGAACACGTCGTCTTTGGCAAGAGAGCAGACTTCCTCGTAGTCCTCGCGTTTGGAAGTGAGGAAGACGGTGTTTTTCAGAACGTCGCGGACGTAAGGTATGTTGTCCTTGCCGAAAGAGAGCGGTTCGGGAAATTCCGGCTCCGGGAAGACGGAGGAGTAGTCGCGCTTTTCGTATTTTTCGAGCAGCTCCGCCGCTTTGTGCAGATGTGAAAGTTCCTGTTCGAGCAGAGCTTCCCAGATGCCGCGGATGCGGGGGTCGGTTTCGTCCTTCGCGCAGCTGTAATACAGATAGCACTCCGTGTATTCGTGTTCGAGCAGTCCCGCAAGCCAGGTGCAGCCCGTGTCCGTAAGGCAGCCGTACTGCGTGACGTGCTGTTCTTCTATCATCGCGATTTCGAGGAAGAGCTTTTTCCCCTCTTCCGTGGGATAGGTGTTGCCCACGTTCATATAGAAGTTCATCGTCTGCTGTTCCGCGGCGGTGATGATTGCCGCATTGAGCCGCGTCACGGGGTCCGCCTTTTTATTGTCGCAGGCGCGGCGCACATCGTCTTCGGGAAAGCGGTGTTCGGCTATCGTGGGACGGCCGGGAGTGATTTCCGTGCGCTTGCCCACCAGCCTCGACGCGTCGATGTTCATATCGTGCATCAGCATATTCGAGAAGCGGTAAAGATGGTCGAAGTCTTCGAGCAGGGCGAAATCGAGCGCCATCTTGACATACGGATCCTTTTCGCGGCGGGCGAGATTGGCGGTGAGTTCGACCGCAAGCTGTTCGTATCCTATCGTGGTTTCGAGAATTGTTTCGTCCGCGGGCTTCAACGAGCTTATCTTTTTTTGCTGTTGTTGCTCCACGCGCCGTATCAGGGCGATTTCGCGGCGCAGGTCGTTGTCGCCGCAGTGGCGGGAAAACCGGTGCGAAAACCAATTCGCCTCGAATTCCGTTCCGTTCATAAGTATGACGCGGAGTTTGGTGTACGGGTCTGCGGTGTTTTTGTCGTAGGGCTTGACCAGCAGGTCCTTCCAGCACTCGAAGGCGTCGCACACGGGTCTGACTTTTTGTTTGAATGGGTTGAAAGACATAGACTCTCCTTTTGCGGCAAAACCGCGGTGATTGAATGCGGACGTGCCGCGGGGGCACTCCTTTTAGAGTTTGTCCCGAAAAGCGCCGCTTTATCCCGTCCGCGTTTCGGGCGTTTCGAAGGACGTTGCGCGCTCCGCCGCCTAAAAAAAGAGCGGACGCCGCGGCGCCCGCTCTTTTCCGAAAGCAAACGGAAGTTTGCGCAGATGTTCGGCTTTACGCAAACAGTTCGATGAACAGCGTCACCGCCGCAAGCAGGAATATCGCGGCTATGGCGACGCGCGACACTATGTATGCCGCGGCGTTTTCGCGCTGCATACGGCGCTTGTAGGCGGGCTTGGAGAGCAGCGCGCATACGATGAATCCCGCCGTGCTCAGCACGCAGGGCACGGAGCACCATACGTTTACGAATCCCGTCAGGAACGCAAACGCGAAAGTGAGCGCAAGACAGATTGCCGCGGGCAGGCGGAACGCTTTCGCGCGTTTTTCGTCGAGCAGTTTGCTGTTTTCGACGTCTTCGTCGGAGATGAGTTCGTCTATCGTGACGCCGAAGAGGGCAGATAGCTGTTTCAGACTGTCTATGCCGGGGAAACCGCGGTCGTTTTCCCATTTGGACACCGCCGTACGCGTGACGTAAAGTTTGTCGGCAAGTTCCTCCTGCGTGATGTTGTTTTGAGTCCTGAGTTTTTTGAGTTTTTCGCCGAATGTCATATTCGCCTCCTTCGTGACAATCATACGTCCGCCGCGCCGGAATGTCACGACACTTTCCGTCACGTCGCGCAAAAGTACGCAAAGGCACTATTGTATTCTGCACGGAAAAAGGTTAAAATTACGGTATGACACGCGCGCGAGGAATACCCGTCACGGTGAAAACGCCTGACGGCGACATAACGTTCACTTTCGAGAAAAAGGCGGTGAAAAACGTCAATCTCCGCATACGCGCGGACGGAAGCGTGCACGTCAGCGCGCCGCACAGGACGTCTTTCGCTTTCGTGGAAAAGTTCGTGCGGGAGCACGGCGGGTGGATAACCGCGAGGGTGCAGCGCGCCGAGGACAGAGCGCGCGCGGCAAAGAGGTCGTTTGCCGAGGGCGGCAGTCTGCCGCTGCTTGGAGGTGAGATAGCCGTGGAAGTGCGCGGAGGGGAAAAGAGCCGCGCCGCGTTCGACGCGGAAACGGGAGTGCTTGCCGTCACGGTGTCGGAGAAGGACGGCGCGGAGGCGGACGCGCTCGTCCGCAAATGGGCGGAGCGCAGGGCGAAAGAAATCTTGCCGCGCATTTTCCGTGCGGCGGAAGCGGAAACGGGAGGGAAGTTCGGCGCGCCCGTGCAACTGCGTCTGCGCAGGATGCGCGCGCGGTGGGGAAGCTGCAACGTGGGCGCGCGCAGAATAACTCTCAACACGAGGCTGATATATGCGCCGGAAGAGTGCGTGCGGTACGTTTGTATGCACGAGCTCGCCCATCTCGGCCATCCGAGGCACGACGAGGGGTTCTACCGTGAACTTTCTTTGCTTTGTCCCGAATGGAAAAAATTGAGGCGCAGGTTGAACGACGAATTCGCCGCGCTGCTTTCCGAATGAAAAAATTTTTTGAATTATTCTTGCGGCAGTGTAACCTTTCGCCGCGGCATTCGTTTATCTTGTGTAAACGGCAGGGAAACTGCCCGCCGGCGGATATAGATCAAGACAATATCTCTGCGGAGGATAATATGAAAGAACGTTTCAAAAGGTATCTCGAAAGAGAATTCCGCGCAATCCGTCCCACTCTTGCGGCGGCGGAATACCGCGAGAAGGTGCTCAAACAGCTTATGGACCGTGCGCAGGAGCTGCGCATCAAGGGCATCGACGACGAAGACCTCATCTATGATATGTGCATAGACGAGCTCGGCGATTTCCGTGCCACGCTGGAACAGTTCGACGAGCAGGAGCACAAGGTCGCAAACGCGAAGCGCAATGCGGTGCTCGGCGCGGTGTGCGCGGTCGGCGCGGTGCTTGCATTCGTCATCGTCTACCTCGTCGTGAGTTTCGTGACGAGCGCGTGGGCGCTTACTTGGCTCATCCTCGTGGGCGGCGCGTTCATCGGCGTCATCGCGGCGGCGATAATTATGCTTGTCAAGTTCGGCAAGGCGAAAAAATTCATACTTATGCGCCTGATGCCGCCCGTGGTCATAGTGCTGGCGTGCGTGTATCTCTTCCTCTTGCTGCAACTCGTGTTCAACGTCCCCATGAGCTGGATAATCTTCCTCGTGATGGTGATGCTCATCTTCGTGTTCGACGCTGTGATGGCGTATGCGACGGACTTCAAATTCCGCTGGGTGGAGCTTCCCATCGTCATAGAAGTGGTGTGCGTGATGGCGTATGTCATCGTCGGCGTGACGACTTCTCTGTGGCATCCCACCTGGCTGCTGTGCCTCGGCGGTGTGGTCGCGGCGGTCGCGGAAGCGATAGCCCTCGTCGCCGCACGCAACAGCAGGAAGGACAAGAAGGAAAAGGTGAAACTCAACGACAAATACAACAAGGAGGACGAGTCCTACTACACGATGTGGAAGGACTGAAATCTCCGATTGCGGCTCTGACCGTGCCGAAAACGGTCGATAAAGGTGCTATATGGGCAAAACACTGAAAGCGGAAATGTGGGACAAGATGCAATATCTTTTCCGCAATTTCTATGACAGAATGGTGCACTGCGTGCAGTATTACGACGGCCCCATCGACACGAACGTGTTGAAGCGCGTGCTCGTGTTCACGACGGAAAAGGTCCCCGTGCTGCACAGCTCCTTCCACGGCAACGTCATCGACCCGTACTGGGAGGTGGAGGACTACACGGTGAACGACATCCTCACCGTGCGCGACAGCGTCGATTTGGAGGCGGACGTCAACGCCTTCATCTGCCAGAGCATTCCCGTGGAAAGCAACGTGCAGTATAAAATGGCGGTCTTCAACAAGGACGGGAAGTCGACCTTGTGTATGATTGTCAACCATATGTGTATGGACGGCGGCGACTTCAAATATTTTATGAAGAAACTCGCCGAAAACTACAACAAGCTCCTCGACGGCGAGCGCGACCTCGACATCAAGACGGGCAGCCGCAGCTACGACGCGGTCTACTCCAAACTCACTCCCGAAGAGGAGGAAGTGGCGAGAGGGCTTTACAAGAACATCAGTCAGGTCAAGGACGAGCATTATTTCCCGCTGACGCCTCCTTCTCCCGCCGACGTGACGCGCATCTGCCGCCGCAAAGTCGGGAAGGAACTGTTTGCGGATTTCAGAAAGATAGGCAAGGCGCTCGGCGTCACCGTCAACGACCTTATGCTCGCCTTCTATGTGCGCTCTCTTTACGAGATAGGGATGTTCCGCGACGACGAGAGGCTCACCATTCCCTGTATGGTCGACCTGCGCCGCCACATCGTGGACGGCGGCATTCATACAGGGCTGACCAATCATACGGGATTTATGCAGTGCTCCACCGAGAGAAAGGGCGAAACCGTCAACGACACCCTCATCGAGGTGCTGCGCTCCGTCAGAAAGAGCAAGGACGACCCCTATATGGGGCTTTACAGCCTGCCTCTTCTCAAACTCGCGTACACGATTTTCCCGTACATCATCAGCGAACAGGCAATCAAGATAGGCTATCTCAATCCGCTCATCGGAATGAGCAACATAGGCGTTATGGACGACCGTGCGCTGAAAATGGGCGACGCGAACATCGTCGACGGCTTTATGACGGGGGCGGTGAAGTACAAGCCGTATATGCAACTTGCGCTCACCAGCCTGCTCGGCGACATCACGATGACCATTGCCATCCGCGGCAACGACGAGGACGAAAAGACGGTGAACCGTTTCTTCGATATTATTATCAAAAATATGAACGACTTCGTCGAACTCAACCGTTCCAAACTTTAAGCGGCGGCGGGACAAATTCTGCGGCATACGGATGTATGCCGCTTTTTTTTGGAACGGACGGTTTTCGGACAAACGCGGGCGTGTCCCGGACAAACGGGACGGGGATTGTTTTGTCCGGATTTCGGACATTTTTACCCCGTCCCCGTTTGTCCGAAAGGCGCGGGAGAAAGGGTCGCGGCGCGCGAAATATCCTTTTGCAGGGGTTTACATTGTTTTCGACATGTGTTAAAATGCCGTTGATAACGAAAGGCGGGAGGGACCTATGAGTCTGCAAAAATTTCTGTTCGTCGCGATAGACAAACTTTACAATCCTTTTCAGAACGAAAGGAAAATGACCAAATTCAAAGACGTCGACTTCGACATAAAGACGGACATCGTTTACGACGAGTCCGCGCCGTCCGCGTGCACCTTGGACATATATTCCGTGAAGAGGGAAGGGAAGTATCCCGTGCTGTTCTATATCCACGGCGGCGGATTTGTCGCCGGCGACAAGCACTATCGCCGCGCTCTTTCCAGATGGGCGGCGAATATGGGCTATTTCGTGGTGAACGTCAACTACGGGCTTTGCCCCGATTATAAGTGTCCCACACCCCACCGTCAGCTTGTGGCGGCGCTCAACTGGGTGGGCGCGAATGCGGAGAAATACAACCTCGACCTCAACCGTATGATAGTGTCGGGCGACAGCGCGGGCGGATATTACGCGGCTATGCTGGCGTGCATATGCCTGAACAAGGGGTTGCAGGATAAGATGGGCGTTTCCACGGACCTGCGCTTCGGCGGGGCGGTGCTCAACTGCGGCATCTACGACGTCGCGACCGCGCTCAAAAACAAGTATCCTTTCGACCTCGGCGGCAAACTGCTCAAAGACTTCGCGGGCATACGCAAGGATGAGGTGGAGAATTACGAGTGGAAAGACCTGTGCAGCGCACTGGGATTTGTCAACGAGGACTTCCCCGTCTCATTCCTCACTCACGCGCAGAAGGACATCTTCTGCGGCGGTCAGGCGGACGCGCTGATGAAGATACTGAACGAAAAGGGCGTGCACAATGAGGAATTCCATTCCACGGGGCTTCTCGACAACCATTGCTTCTCCCTCAACTGGAAGAGCAAGGCGGCGCGCAAAAACAACGACCTTGTCGCGGACTTTATGAAGAGGTTTGCCGAGGGCAGAATCTGAACATTATCCGTGTATTGCGGGAGAGCGGAAACGCTCTCCCTTTTTTATGTCGCAAATTATTGCCGCGAAAAAATTGCGCTCGCCGCCGAGGCGTTGTATAATATGCGGCATAAAGGGCGGAATTTGTGAAATAAATCATCGAGAGAGGTCAGGATGAAGCGGATTCTGAGAGCGGAAATGTGGGACAAGATGCAGTATCTTTTCCGCAACTATTACGACAGAATGATGCACTGCGTGCTCTATTACGACGGGCACATCGACGAGGAGAAATTCAAACGCGCGCTGGCGTTTCAGGTGGATTCGGCGCCCGTGCTGCATTCGCGCTACCACAACAATTTCATCAAGCCGTACTGGGTCGTGCAGCCGTATAAGATTGACGACGTGTTCTCCGCCGCCGACACGGACGACCTCGAAGGTTCCGTAATGCGGTTTGTCGAACAGCGCATTCCCATAGACAGCAACGCGCAGATACGCGTCGGGCTTTTCCGCTGCGGGACGAAGCGCGCGGTGGCGTTCGTCGTCAACCATATGTGTTTCGACGGCGGCGATTTGAAGTATTTCGTGACGCAGCTTGCGCGGAACTATACCGGACTGCTTGCGGGCGACGGAAATATGACGGTAAAAAGCGGCACGCGCGCGTACGACGCCGTCTATTCCGGGCTGTCCGAAGAGGATAAAAAGAAGGCTAAGTCCCTTTACAGGAACATCAGCGACGTCAAGACGAAGCACGTTTTCCCGCTCACCGAGAGAAGGGAAGGGGACGTCAACCGCATCATCAAACGCAAGGTTGCCGCGGAAAAATTCAATGCCGCGCGCGCGGCGGGCAAGAAGCTCGGTTTCACGGTCAACGACGTGATGCTGGCGGTCTATCTGCGTTCGCTCTACGAGCTCGGCGTGTTCAGGGACGGGGAGACTCTCACCGTGCCTTGTATGGTGGACCTGCGTCGTCATATGAAACAGGGCGGTGCGGAAACGGGGCTCACCAACCACACCGGTTTTATGAACGTGACGGTTGACGGCGTGGGACGGAATATGCGCGAAACGCTGGACATCGTCGCCGCGGCAATGGAAAAGAACAAGAACGACCGTTTTCTCGGCCTTTACAGTCTGCCTTTGCTGCACCTTGCCTACACCATCCTGCCGCATTGCGTGAGCGAGTTCGCGATAAAGCTCGGCTACAACAATCCGCTCATCGGAATGAGCAACATAGGCTCCATAAAACCGTCCGACTACGCGCTGGGCGACGTGCAGCCTTACGACGGATTTTATACGGGGGCAGTCAAGGGAAAACCTTATATGCAGCTCGCGCTCACGACCTTCGGCGGCGAAGTCACGTTCACCGTGGCGATAACGGGCAACGAGGACGACGAGAAGGTGGTGAACCGTTTCTTCGACATCGTGGAGAAAAACATCGGGGAAGTCGCGAAATGCGCCGAATGAGGGTTCATACGGCAAAATAAGGGGGATAAAGGGGCAGATATGAAAGAAAAGAGATATACGGCGCTGATGTCGGACGCTTCGGCGGAGGCTTCTCGGCAGGACGAGCGCAATCCGCAGGAAGTAAAGGAAGAACGCAAACAGTCGCGGCTGGCAAAGGCGAGTTTTGCCTGGACGGTCATCAGCGTGCTGTACGCCATAGTTTCGGGCGTGCTGCTTGTCGGCAACAACTGGATACTTGCGCCGTATTCCTACATAATGGCGGGACTGCTCGGCGTATACGTCGTGTTTTTCGTCGTGCTCATCGCCTTTTATGCCGACGACGTCAAAAAGGGCAGGAAGAAGATTAAAGTCTTCAAGAAGATGCTCGGAATGTTCCGCATTTTCACCACGCTGGTGTTTCTGGTCGCCACCGCGGTGTCTATGGCGGGCGTCGTGGACGCGAAGGGCACGGGGCTGATACAGTGGATTGTGCTGGGCGCAAACATCGCGGTCGCGGCCGTGCAGCTTTCGCTGAAACTCTCGCTTTTCATTATAGGCGTGACCGCAAAACGCCTGGGCAGGAAATATACCGTGCGTGTGCAGACCTATGTCAACGGCGTGGGCAAGGACAACAAGACGCGCAGCAAGATGATGAGCAAATTGTACGGCACGGAAGTGACCCGTGATTCGGAACTTCCTCCCGCCTCTTCCGCAGGCGAAATGCCCGCCGCTTCCGACGGGAAGAAGCAGGCGCCTTCCGAGAAGCCGAAAGCCGGAAGGATAAAGCTGGAAAAGGAGCAGATGAGAGAGCTCGCCGCAAAGGCAGCCGAAAAGCTGTCGGCGGGGCGCGGAAAGGACGCGGACGGAGAGAAGGGGAGCAAAGACGAATAATCCCCGACGACAGAATTCCGTGCGGCGTCTGCCGCTCGGTGCAACAAAAAAGGCGCGGTCACGCGCCTTTTTCTTTTTCGGGTCGGGCGGAAGTCATTTCCTGCGGTCGGACGAGAGCTGCAAGCGCGGACGTCCGTACTGTTCGCGCACCAGACTGCACTGACGCATAATCCTGCGCGCAAAGCGTTCGGGACGGACGAGATTGCGTATCACGAAAGGCTCTTCGCCGTCCGTGACGACTTTGATTTTTCCGTAACCGAGCAACAGCTGCAACGCGTTCTGTCTGACGTCGATGTAGCGGATTTCGTTGAGAGGGAGCATAACGCTCACGGTGCTTCCGACGCCGGATTTGTAAAGGAATTTGTCTTCCGTGACGATGATTTCCTGTTTGTAGAGGGAGAGCGCGTGCAGAAGAGAGAGCAGAATGACGAACGCTCCCGCTCCGAGCATCGCCCATTTGAGGTTTTCGGGGGTGAGATAGCGCGCCGAACCCGAAAAATTCGGGTCGAGAGCACCCTCGATGTCGTCTGCGAACAGCCACAGCACGGCTATTATGCCGCCGAGCAGCGCGGCTATGAAAACTTCGCGCAGAAACGCCCACGCCGAAAATCTCGCGCGTGCGACAATGCGCTCTGTTCCTGAATAAGTCCGTTCGAGTTTTCTCATATCCTTCCTGTACGGGCACGGTTTTACCGGCACGGCTTTACCGACGCTCCCGTAAAATTTTAACTCTTTTTACATACCCTGTCAAGCGAGCCGCGGTTCAGCCCCTGTGGCATACGGGGAATTGGGATATCCTCACCGAGGTGCAGCCGAAGGGCAGGAAAGTGCGCTCCGTCGCCTCCTCCGAAAACTTCGGTTTGCGAGGGAGAGAGGGCAGTCCGTCCTCGTCGTACTCCCAGTTGACGACGTTGCGGCATTTGATTTTCAGCTCGAAGGGCGGCGTTTTGTGGTCGAAGGGCCGCTCCGTGAATGCCCCCACCACCGTGCGTTCGTTTTCGAGCAGGGGGGTGCGCCCGCCCGATGTCTTTTTCGCCAGCACGGGGGCGAAGGCCCATTTGCCCGTCGCGTGCACGCACTCCGCGTCGGGCAGCGCACGCTCCGCGCCGCGTTCCTCTCCTATCGCCGCCGCCATAAGCAAACTGCCCTTGTACAGGCTTACGCTGCCGTCGCGGTTGGACGCCGCCGTCAGAGGAATGTTCAGACGGAGCATAAACGTGCTTCCCGTGCGGAGAATGCATTTGACCGAAATGCTGCGCTCACCCGTAGCCACGACCTGTCCGCCCGAAATCAGCTGCATCGTCGTGCGGGAGGGCACGCGGAAATTTATCCTGAGCGAAACGTCGCCGTCCGCTTCTTCCACTTTGAAAACCACGGTGTTGCGGAAAGGATAGCCCGTGTCTTCGCGTATCGTGAGTTTCGCGCCGTTCACCTCTGCGCGTATGGTGCAGGGGGCGTAAGAGAAGAAGTCGAGTTCTCCTTCGCGGGTCATACACACCGAACGCAGGAAGGTGGGGAATGCGGACAGCAGCGCCACCGCTCCGCGGGAAGGAATTCCGCGCGAAAACGCGCCGCCGCGAGGGTAAAACCCCGTCGCGTCCCTCACTTTCGCCTCCGCGTCGGTCTGATTGGGCATCATCACGTCGCGGACGGACGAGAGGTCGTCGCTGCCCGCCGCTCCCATCACGTTGAAAGCGATTTCTTCCAACAGGTCTGCGCAGGCGGATTCCCCCGTAGCGGCGAGGGTGTCGACGAGCGATTCCATCATTTCCGCCGCGCTTTCCACGTCTATGCCGCGCACGGGCGAGGTGCCCGCGAGCCTTCCGTCGGCGGCAAACATCCCCGTCGCGTTGCCGTGATAGCGCATCAGGGACGCCACCATCCGCAGGGAGAGCGAGGACATTTCGGGGTCGCCCGCAAACTCTCCGC
Organism: uncultured Eubacteriales bacterium; assembly: GCA_900544575.1. Classification (GTDB taxonomy): domain Bacteria; phylum Bacillota; class Clostridia; order Christensenellales; family CAG-917; genus Limadaptatus; species Limadaptatus stercorigallinarum. The sequence continues at coordinate 38,657 of UQVO01000006.1, forward strand.
ATACGCACGGGTATTTGACCGCTTTTGCGAGATTTATCCCGTTTGTTTCCACCATAATGCGGTGGGCGGGACGTTTCCATTCTGTTTCGGCGTACGCTTTCGTGAACAGTTTCGCCCGTCTGCCCGCCTTTTCTCCCTCGGCGGCGCGCACCGTGCGCACCGCTTTTTTGAGGGCACGCGCGCTTACGGACCGCTCCGCGGGCTTTTTGTAGGGGAATTTGTTCGCTATCCCGACCCAGTTGCAGGAGAGAGAGCACAGCTTTACCGCAAGGTCTTTCAGCCAGCCCGCTTCCGACTCGCGGTACACGGCGGCAATGGCGGGGACCTCTTCCGGGAGCCGCGCCCTTGCGTCCGCCCACAGCGGAGTCACGTCGAGGGTGTTGAACTGGTTCTTGAAAAATCTGCGCAAAAATGACAGGGCGCGCTCCTCGCCCGTCAGCTCGTAATAAGAGAGCACCGCTTTCACGGCCTCTATCTTCGCCGCAAGTCCGCCCCCCGACGCCGCGCCGAAATCTCCCCCCGTTTCCGCGCTGTCGAATATGGCGGAAAGGAAACTGTCCGCCTTTTCGCGCAGCCTTTCGTCGCCGAGCGAAGCGGAGAGCAGAATGAGCCCGCGGACGTATCGGGGAAGGGTCTCGCCGTTGGTCCATCTGCCGTTTTGCAGCATAGCGGGGGACGCGCCCAACCTTTTTTGCAGGTCGTCGGCGAGCAGCATCTGACGTTTCAGCCAGCCTTCCGGGGTGACGCTTCCGAGCGGCAGCGGTTTCAGTGCGGAACGTGGTGCTTTTTCCATAAGCTCCTTATGACCCCGGCGCGCTTGCGCGCCGAAGCTTCATATATATTATTCTACACGAAAGAGCGGTTTTTGCAAGCCTTTGCGGTTGTTTGACGGGCGTAACGGTTTGACAAAGAAAGGCAAAAGAATTAACATATCCCGGAGGTGAAATATGAAATACGCAATTATTCTCGGCGACGGAATGGGAGATTATCCCGTCCCCGCGCTCGGCGGACGCACTCCGCTCGAAGCGGCGGACACTCCGTATATGGATATGCTTGCCCGCACGGGCAAAGTCGGGCTCGTCAAGACCGTGCCCGACGGCTACAAACCGGGCAGCGACGTGGCAAATCTCGGCGCGCTGGGTTACGACGCGTCGGAGTGCTACACGGGCAGAAGTCCGCTGGAAGCGCTTTCGATAGGCATAGATATGAAAGACGACGACGTCGCGCTGCGCACCAACCTCGTCACGCTCGGCGACGAGGAGAACTTTGCCGACAAGACGATGAAGGACTATTCGGCGGGTGAAATCACCACTCCCGAAGCGCGCGAGCTCGTGGAATTCTTGCAGAAAAAACTCGGCAGCGACCGCTTTTCTTTCCACGCGGGAGTGAGTTACCGCCATTGCCTCATCATAGCGCACGGCAGCACGGATATGCAGCTCACGCCGCCCCACGACATCAGCGGGAAACGCATAGGTGAGCACTTGCCGAAGGGTGCGTTCGCGGAAGAGCTCACGGACCTCATCGTCCGCGCCAACAAACTGCTTTCCGAGCACCCTGTCAACAAAAAACGGGTTTTATCGGGTCAAAATCCCGCCAACAGCATATGGTTCTGGGGACAAGGCACCCGTCCCGCGCTTGAAAAGTTCCGCGACAGATATGGGCTTTCGGGCGGTATGGTCAGCGCCGTGGACCTGCTCAAAGGCATAGCAATCGGCGCGGGAATGAAGAGCGTGGACGTGGAAGGCGCGACAGGCACTCTGTCCACCAATTTCGAGGGCAAAGCGAAGGCGGCGTGCGATTTGCTCGACGGCGGATGCGACTTCGTGTTCGTGCATCTCGAAGCCCCCGACGAATGCGGGCACCAGGGAGATTTAGAAGGAAAAATAAAGGCGATAGAAGCGGTGGACGGGCGCATACTGCGTCCCGTTTACGAGCACCTGAAAGCGCGCGGGGAAGACTTCGCGATTATGGTCATGCCCGACCATTACACCCCCGTGTCCGTGCTTACGCATACGCGCGAACCCGTGCCTTTCCTTATGTATTCATCGTCCGCAACCCTCGGCGACGGCAGACCGTACAACGAAAAATCCGCGGCGGAGAGCGGCGTGTATTACGATAAGCCGTGGGAACTCACGCGCGAGTTTTTCTCTTTGGGACGCTGAACGTATAGGCGCGGCTGGAACTGAATCGCAACGAAAAGCGGCGGGCAACCGCCGCTTTTACATATCGCGTTTTTGTCGCAAAAAGTCGAAAAAAGCCGATGTTGACAATTTGCGATTTATATATTACATTGTAATTGTAAGGGAGGATTGTTATGAAGAACCGTTTGTTTTATGCCGAATTCGGCGACGCGGACGCCGCGCCTGCGGCCGCCGCGGATGAAAATAGCAGGAAAAAAGTTTCGGACGCGTTCAGAGTTTCGTTCGACAATTCGCAGAAGAAATTCTTCGGGCTTGTGCGCGACGGCATTTTCGCCCTTCTGGCGCTGGTGCTCTTTGCCCTGTCTTTCGCTCCCGTTTACGGTATAAGGTCGAGTGCTTATTCGCCCGAATATACCACCGTCGACATAGTGGGGATGATGTTCGATTTGACCGCGGACTGGGACGACGAAAAATATTATGAGGAATACAGGGATGCCAGAGAGGAATTTTCCGAAAAATACGACGAAGCGCGCAAAGCGGGCAATTACGCCGAAATGAGGCGGCTTGCCGACCGCTGGCGTATAGAGGAAACGAGATTGCTCTTGCGCCTGGAAAGAACGGATATTCCCATAGGCACGTTCGTGGTTGCGGGGCTGATAGGGCTTTTCTTCATTGTGTTCGCCTTTCTGCTCGCCGCGGTGTATGTCACCGCGTTTGTGCGGACGCTGCTCGGCAAGGAACGTATCCCGGCATTCTTGGCTTCGCGAAAGTTGTTTGCGGCGTGCGGAGGATGTCACGGAGCGCTTTTCCCCGCGTATCTGTTCTATATGGTGCTGTTTCTGCTTGCCGTGCTTCAATTCGGCACGATTACCACTTATTTCGTCGCGGGGTCTATGGCGGCGGCGCTGGCGTTTGCCTCTCTCGGCACGCTGATATTCCTCGCCGACGCGTTTGCGAGCTCCGACCGCGCGGCAAAAAAACGCATCTGGTCGGGCATAACGGTCTTTGCGCTGTCGCTTACGGCGGTGGGGGTGATGTTCACGCCCGCATTGACGATGAGGATAAACGACTATCGCGGGACGGCTTCTTCCACGTTGCTCCGCAATCTCGATTTCTCCGACGAGGACTGGGCGGTCATCGAAGAAAGCGTACTGTCGTTGACCTACGAGGAAAAGCAGGCTTATGCGGAAAATCTGCTGAGAGAGAGCAGCTTGTATTCGCCCGAAGAAACGGCCGATACGATTGCACAGCTGCTTATAATTTACGACTACGACCATATGTCGGGCGGACTTGCGGCGGGCTACTATTTCTTCCTGTTTGCCGCGGCGGCGTTGGGTGCGGCGGGTGCCGCGGCGCTCGCGGGCGGAGTGTCGGGGAACGCTACGCTGACAAAGTCGCGGACGGCGCTTCTCGTGACGGGACTGGTGAGTCTGCTGGTATTCCTCGGCTGCTGTGCCGCGGTCGCCGGCATTTGCAACGGCACGACAGACCATCTGTCGCCGCTTTACGAACAGGTCAAAAGCGGCTATCCTTCCACAATAACGGACGGTGACGAAATCAAAGCAACGGTGGGAGTGGGGGCGTGTGCCATAGCGCCTTTCCTCAGCGCTCTTTGCGGCGGAATTCTCGGCAAGTGCCTGCTTTCGGAGAGGAAGAAAAAGGACGATGCCGTTCGGGAGGAGAGCGATACGCCTGTCGTGAAAGACGACGCGGACGAAGCACCCGCGGGTTTCGTTGACATCAGGGAGTGCGCGGCGGAAGTCGATTGAGGGCGCTGCCGCGAGCAAAGCGGCTGCCCGCCGTGGCGGAATGCCGTGGCGCACCACAGGCGCAGAGATAAAAAGCGGCGGGAATTCCCGCCGCTTTTGATATCGTTCGGTTTTTGTTTTGCGGTGTGCGCGCCGAATTGCCGTGGCGCGGCGTATCGTTGCGCGGTTTGCCGCGCAGGCGCAATACGCGCGTTTAAGAGTGAGGATTTGCAGAGATAAAGTGCGGTTTGCGCAGTTAATCTGTTTTGTGATATGGAGCTTCGGCGTCCGCGCGGCACGCTACATCAGCACCCAGTCGCCCGGCGTGACGAAGAGATAGCTTATCAGCATAAGCAGTGCCGCCACGACTATGACGTGGAGCATATAGAAGAAAATCGCGTACTTTCCGATGAAGTTCACGGGTTTGTTCCATTTGCCGTCCATAAAGGGCAGCAGGCTGTAACGTCTGGGATAGAGCAGCGGTGCGATTGCCGTGCCCGTGAAGAAGAAAGCCGACCAAGGGATGAGGTTGCAGATGTCGCCGGGCGAGAACTCGCCGCGGTCGTAGAAGAGGGACGGATTGCCGTACGCGTCCTCGTAGGGGAAGAGGGGCGCGAGCCATTCGGGCGTGTCGGCGGGCGGAGTGTAGAGGTAATACAGACAGACGACGAGCACTATCACGGCGACGCTTGCGATGCATTTGGCGAGCGTGCTGTCACGGAAAAATCTGCGGCATATTATCTCTATGAGCGCGTAGAACAGAATGCAGGCGGCATAGAAGTGGAGCACCCCGAAATTGACGTGCATACCCGATATGCCCAGCACGTTTTCCGCGCCGTAGCTCAGCCCCGTATAGAGCATCGCGACCGCCGCGAGCACTATGCCGCGCTTGACGTTGGAGCGTGAAAATGTGCAGGAAATGCCCGAAATCGAAAAGAAGACGAAGAGCACCGCCGTGCGCACCGCCGTGCGGACTTCGCTTTCGTGGAACCAGGCGCACCAGCGGCAGAACGCCGCGCCGCCGTCGCCCGCCATATCGACGCCGAACCAGGCAGGGCCGAAGAACTGCGCTATCATCATCACGAGGTGGTCGAGTATCATCAGCACCACGCACGCGCCGCGCAGGAAATCTATCTCCCATATTCTGTTGCGGGGAGCTTTCGGAGCAAGGGTGACCTTGACGTCTTGCAAGGACGGTGTAAACGTTTCGGAAGTCATCTTTTGTCTTTCTTCCATTCTCTTCCCACGAGGGTGAGCGCGCCGCCGCGCTTCTCGTAGAGGTCGTATCTGTTTGCGTATTCGTAGACTATTATGCCCGGGCTCATACGGCTGCGGTATATCTTCGGGGCTTCGGGGGTGTGTTTCCCCGCCGCTTTGCCGTCATACTCGATTACGCCGCCGCGGAAATATTCGCCCAAAGGTTTTACGACAAGGTTGCGGACGGTGATTATCACGGAGCATATCAGCGAAAGCACAAAGCCGAAGACGTACAGCCCGCCGTCCGTCCCGCCCACGAACAACTCGAACCCGAACACGAGGTAGAGCACTCCGCCGTAGGCAAGATAGGCGAGAGGGATATACAGCCCGAAACAGCGGACGGCCCTCGCCGCTCCGACCGCCGCGTATACCGCTATCCTGCGAATTAGCCCGAACGCCGCCGCAGCGACGCCGCCGAGCAGACAGCCCGCCGTTTTCACTCATTGAGAATATCACACAGAGCGGCGCGTGTCAAAGAAGAATAATGGCGGAAGACGGCTTAAAAGGCGGGAAAATAGCTTAAAAAGCGCGCGGAGCACGGGCGCGCGCGTATTGACTGCGGCGTGCCAAAATGATATGATATGAAAAAATCCGTGCGGCGGCGGAAGCGGGCGGTCTGCGCGCGGCAGTCCGCGGCACGAGGGAGGAAATATGAACATTGTCCCGAAACCTTATCTCATCGAACCGTCGGAAGGAAGTTTCGCGTTCCGTGCGGATATGAAAGTCCGCACGTCGCTTCCCGTCATCGCCGATATGTTCGGAGGCGCGGCGGAAACGTCGCCGATTATCTTCCGCAAAGCGGATACGGAATGGGATTACGTCCTGAAAATCACTCCTTCCGGCGTCGAGGCGACTGCGTCTGACGACGAGGGACTGTTCCACGCCGCCGTGACGCTCCGTCAGCTGACGGGCGGGAAGAAAGAGGCGGACATCCCCGCCTGCACGGTCTTCGACAAGCCGCGTTACGCTTACCGCGCGGGAATGCTGGACGTGTGCCGCCATTTTTACGGCGTGGACGTCGTGAAAAAACTCATAGACACGATGGCGATGTACAAGTTCAATTTCCTGCATTTCCACGTCAGCGACGACCAGGGGTTCAGACTGCGCATCGACGCCCTCCCCAAGCTGCACAGGGTGGGGAGCGTGCGCAAGAGCACCTGCGGGGACGGCAAGCCCCACGGCGGATATTACACCAAGGCGCAGATAAAGGAAATCGTGGACTATGCTGCGGAGAGGTACATACAGATACTGCCGGAAATAGACATCCCCGGGCACACCCGCGCCGTCATAGCGGCTTATCCCGAACTTTCGTGTTCGGGCAAACCCACGGATGTGGCGACGTGGTTCGGCATACACTCCAAAGTGTTGTGCGCCGGCAAGGAAAAGGTGTACGAAGCGCTGGACGTGATTTTTGCGGAAATGGCGGAAATGTTCCCCTGTAAATACTTCCATCTGGGCGGCGACGAGGTCGCGAAACTCGAATGGGCGAAGTGTCCCGACTGTGCCGAAACCGTACGCAGAGAAGGGCTGAAAGATTTGGAGCAGTTGCAGGGCTATTTCACAAACCGCGCGATTAAACTGCTGGAAAAGTACGGTAAAACGCCGATTCTGTGGAATGAGGCTCTCAATTCCGAAATGCTCGACCCGTCCGCTGCGATACAGTACTGGACGACGGACAAGGCGTCCGCGGAGCGCGTCGCAAAGGCGGTGTGCGAGGAAGGGCGCAAGGTGGTGATGAGCCGCTGCAATCCGTACTATCTCGACTATCCCTGCGGAATGCACTCCCTCAAAGCGATGTATATGCTCGAACCCGAAGAGGAGCTCGGCAGCGCGGGCAGGGATGGAATTATGGGCGTGGAATGTCCCCTCTGGACGGAGCACATTTCGGAGGAAAAGGACTTGTTCGAGCACTTTTATCCCCGCGCGATAGCCGTCGCGGAAACGGGATGGAGCGCGCCCGGGAAGGACTATGCCGACTTCGAGGCGAGGCTGAAAGAAGTGCTTTTCCCGCTGGACGAAAAGGGCGTGGCGCATATGCCCGTCGAAAAATGCAACCCCGGCAAACTGAAAGGCGCATTGCAGGCGTCCGCATTCGGGATGAAAGCGCAGCGCAGGTGCGACGTGACGTCCGCGCGCAACTGGCGCAGCACGCGCCTGCGTTATCCGCAGAAAACGAAATGACGTCCGCGCGGAATGACGTGTGCGGCGGCGCGGCAGGCGTTTGACGGCGTGACTTGTGCCGCTTGCATACAAACCGTCGGACGGAAAAAATTGACGATTTGCTTTGCGGCGGCGGGAGCGCCGCCGCAAAGCGGAAATAAGAGGTTTTGATATGAATACCGTTGAATACAAAAATTACGGAAAATGCGCCGTGTTCGTGCGCGGCGGCACAAAAGTGATGGTCACGCTGGACGTCGGTCCGCGCATAATCTGGTTCGGCACGGAGGACTTCAACTTTCTCAACGAGGATCTCGACCGCAACGTAAACAAAGGCGGCGACTATTTCGACGAGAATTACGGCAAGGGAACGACGTGGTATCTCTACGGCGGACACCGTGTGTGGAAGTCGCCGGAGGACCTCGAAACCTACACTCCCGACAATTTTCCCGTCGAATGCAAGGAAAGGGAGTGGGGCGGCAGCTTCACCTGCCGTGCGGGGCTGCGCATCGACCACACGCTGGATATAGAGCTTGCGGAGGACGGGTCGCTCACCGTGCTCAACACCCTGACCAACAAGGGAGAGGCGCGCGAGCTTTCGGTGTGGGGGCTTACGGTCGCGGCAAAGGGCGGCACGCTTGTGCTTCCGCTGAACGACCCCGTCGACGACCTCAACCCCGTTTACAACGTCGTGCGCTGGCCTTACAACGACCCCGAAGACGAAAGGCTGTGCGTGGGAGAGAAATTCCTCACCCTGCGCCAGACGGACCGTCCCGAGGCGATAAAGATTGGCACGTTCGCAAAAAAAGGAGAGGCGTACTACGCCATAGGGGACAAAGTGATGAAATGGGAGTGCGTGCCGGAGGACGGCGTCTACGGCGACTTCTGGTGCAACTTCGAAAGCTACACCAACGCGCACATCCTCGAAGTGGAATGGCTTTCGCGGAGAGTGACGCTGGGCAAGGGAGAAAGTTTCACTATGCCCGAAAAGTGGAGCGTTGCGGAGCTTGACTCTCTGCCCGAAGTGGCGGAACGTGTCAAAGCCGCCGCGAAGTGCTGAAACACGTTTCGTGTTCCGATTGATGTGTTAAGAGCAAGAATTCGGGCAAAAGAGCGGCGATAACGCACGAAACGTGTTATATGGCGGGTGAGCGCGCAAAAGGCGCCAGGCTGCCGAAGCACGAAACGTGTTGTAGGTGACTAAAATCCGGGAGGACGGACTATGGAAAAGTTTGTGCCTAAGAGCGCACGCGGAGCGGAGGTGAAATATTTCGCCGTATCCGCTCACAAGGACGACGTCGAGATGCTGGCGCTTGACGGCATCTTCAAATGCAGGGATACGGGAGGATTCGCCGCCGCGATTCTGACGGACGGCGGACAATGCCCCCGTTCCGCCGAATATGCGGCGGTGAGCGACGAGGATATGGCGCTTCTGCGTGCGGCGGAACAGAAACGCGCGGCGGAAGCGGGAAGATACGAAGAGCTGTATCTCTTCGAAAAATCCTCTGCAGAGGTCAAGCGGCAGGCGAAGGAAGGCGGGGACGCCGTGCTGGGGCTGGCGGAAATTTTCCGTGCCCATCCGCGCCTCGAAGCGCTTTATCTCCACAATCCTTTCGACAGGCATCCCACCCACGTCGCCGCTTTCGAAACGGCGATAAAGGCGGTGAATTTGCTCAAAGACGACGAAAAACCGCGCAAAATATACGGCTGCGAGGTGTGGCGCGACCTCGACTGGCTTGCGGATTGCGACAAAGTCGCAATGGACGTGAGCGGAAGCGACGCTCTTGCGGCGGAGCTGATGGATTGTTTCGTGTCGCAGAATGCGGTGAAGCGTTACGACGTCGCGTCGGCGGCGCGCCGCAAGGCAAATGCCACCTTCTATCAGAGCCACGAGGGCGACGAAGCAACCGCGATAGTATACGGCGTGGATATGACCTGTCTTGCATACGGCGTTCCGGTCGGAAAATTCGTGAAAGAAAAAATTGAAAATTTCCGCCGCGACCTGCACGGGAATTTTGCGGATTGAGAAGAAAAATATTTTTGCGGTCCGCTTCGCGGTCCGCGGACGTTTGACGGGGTGCGGCGGGGCAGGAAAATGTTTCCGGCCGCGCCTGTCGCGGTGCATAACGCTGAAAGTTAAGTCCTTTGGGCTTATTTCCGTTTCGGACGGCGAAAAAACGTCGTTTTAAGGTTTTTTAAGATTTTGTTAATTATATTTAACGCGCTTATAATCGCCCTACGGGCGTGCGTATAATTTCCACGTATTATAGTCTATGCGGGCGCGATTTTATGCGCGCGAGAGCGTAGGAGGGAAGTTATGAGAAAGTGGAAGTTTGCGATTTTGTTTGTGCTCGTGCTGTGCCTCACGGTGGGTATGCTGGTTGCTTGCGACCAAACCGGCGGCAATTCGGGCACCCCTACCATTCCCACAAATCCGGACGGTTCGCAGACGGAAGACTCTTACACTACGATGTCGGGGTCTGACGCCTGGGCTTTGTTCAGGGAAGCGGCGTCGGCGGCCAATGCGCCGACGGGCAATTACGTCTACGCCGATTCCGTCATTTATCTCGACTACATAAAGGACGCCACGGGCTATCTTTATGCCGTCAAGGTGCAGGCGGACATCGACCTCGCAAACGACGTCAATTCCGAGCTTCTGCTCGAACTCTGGCAGGCCAACGACGAGGGCGACCTTGCGAAGATGCTCGTCGGTCTGTACTATTACGACTCCACTCTCGTCTATGACTGCACGGGGCTCAAAGAGGGCGCCAAAGTAGTCAAAACGGACAACATCAACATCACCGCGATTGAGGCTACGCTGCGCGAAATGTTCAACGGCAGCAGCCTTGCCAACTTCCTCCTCAACAATCTTCTCACTTTCGACACCGGCGTTGTCGGCACGGTCGAAGGTCTTGTCACCGCGCTTCTCGGCGATTCCCGCCTCATAACCAACTCGGACGGCACCCAGCGTCTCGAAATGCCGCTTTCCCTCACCAGCATTATCGGCTCTCTGCTTTCCGGCGTTCTCGTTCCCGGCCCCGACGGACTCATTTCCGACGACATCGCGGAACTCATTTACGACATTCTCGGCATAGACCTTTATATGTTCGAAGCGCTTGTGCCCGAGAACGTGTCGGTCTATCTCATTGCAGACCTCAAAGACGGCGCGGACGGCGGCAAGGTTCTCTCCGGAATGAGCGTTGACGTGGGTGTGGACTTCAACACTTACGACACCAGTCTCGAAGAGGATTACGGCATCATCGAAAGCTCCGTAGACCTTTCCATAGGCGCGACCACCATCGACAAGCTCACCGCCCCCACGCTGGACGTCGTGGGCTATCTGACCGCTCCCAAAGCGGCGGAAGGCGAACTCGAATCCGCGGGCGGCAGAGGAATAGAGAGCATAGAGTCTTTGGACGACTATTCCATTCTGACCCTTGACGTTACTCTTTCCCTCGGCGTTGCGCTCAATGCTTGCAGCATCAGCGCAAGCGACATAATGGGAGCCTTCGGCAGCCTCATAACGGGGCTCATTCCCGGAGGTTCAATCACCGAGGACATTCAGAAAATCCTCGACAAGGAAATCAACATCGAAGACGCGCTGCACGAGCTCAACATTCACATCTCGGGCGGCATAGATATGTTCGACAACGCGGGCACGAATCTGCTCATCGAGATAACCGGCGAGGACGTCTACAATGACGTGCGCGCGAGCATCGGTTACGTGGGAGCGGACGACGCGCTGTACGTCGACCTCTCGGGCATTCTCGGCACGGGCAAATTCGTCGTCGACGAAATCGACCTCAACGGGGTGCTTTCCGACCTCATTCAGAACCAGCTTATTCCTCTCGTGAAAGACGGCCTTGCAAGCGTGGGACTGCTGCCCGACGCCGCGGACACGGAGGAAGGAGACGACGAATCCTCCGTGACGGACGAACAGAAGGAAGCCGTCGAAACGGTGGGTGAGCTCATCGCAAACGGCACCGTTCTGCAAGTCTACGGCGGTTCCGCCAGCGGCGAACCCATCACCGACGTAATCGGACTGGTCAGAGCCATTTTCGCCAATATCGACGTCGATATGGCGAATAACATCTTCAACATCCAGGCAATCACCGCCACCCTGACGCAGGAAATCCTCGACTACATCTGGAGCCTTGCCTTCACGGGCAACCTCGAAGGCGCGACCATTCCCATTGTCGGCGACGTCGTGCTCGAATACCGCAACAACGGTTTCGCCACCACCAAGGACATCGAACTTAATGTGGACCTCGGAAACGTGCTTACGGGCGACGTTATCGCGGGGCTTACCGTCGGCATAGAAGCGCAGTTCGGTTCCGTCATAAACGAAAGCTATTTCAACGAAAGGCTTGCGGCATTCTCCGCGGGCAGGCAGAACGGCGATTACATAACGCTTGCCTCTTTCGGCGACCTGTTCGACGAACAGGGCAACTTCGCACTCGACCCCGAAACTCTGCTTGCGGGCATACAGTCCGTCGGCATCGGTTTGCGGGCGGACATCAACATCAGTGCGCTCGAAGGCGGGCTCGCCGACATCTATTACGAACAGGCGAACGAGTTCCTCATCGCGGTGCTTGCCGAGTTCGAGCAGTCTTTCGGCGGCAGCGCCACTCTCGTGCTGCAAGCGGAAGTAGCGGACGTTTCCGCCCTGATAGCGGCGCTCTCCGTGCCGGAGGGCCAGCAAGTCGATATCGGCGCGGTGCTTCCCGCTCTCAACATTTATCTCGCACTCGAAATCGCGGACGGTTCCGCGCCTTTGCGCGTGTGGCTCGTGGACGGAGTCATCTATCTCGCAACTTCCGAGAAACTGCTTAACGGCCTTGCCTTGCAGGTGGACATCAAACCCTTCCTCACCTCCGCCGGCGGCGCAAACGAAGCGCTTTCCGCCGACGGAACGGGCAGCGGCGACACGGGCACGGGAAGCGCGGTCACCATTCCCGCGGAACTTCTTGCCATCATCACCGCGGCCGACATCACCGTGGGCGACCTCTACATTGACGTGGCTCTCGGCTCCGGGCTGCTTGCCACGCTGCTCAACCTCATCGGTGTGGAGGGCATAAAAATCAACGAAAGCGGTTCCGACGAAACGCTCGGTCTCGACGCAGGCATTTCCATTGAACTCAACGACGGTTTGCAGATTGCGGGCGGCGACACGTCCGAAGGACTTTCCATCGGCATAGTGCTCGGCGTGGGCGAAAACTTCGACTTCACCGTGGACCTCGGCGGAGTGAACGCCGTGGTCAACGGCGACAGCTATATCGAGTCCGTTCCCGACGACGTCGAATTCGTCGACTTCTTCAACGAACCTTACGTCAATCTTTCTCTCGAATTCGGACTCGGCGCGCTGATTGCGGGCGGCAGCATTTCTCTCGGCGACGATGTCGGCAGCATAGACTTCCCCGAAGGGCTTGACGTCGACCTTACGCTCTCGCTGAATGCGAACCTCGACCTCGGCACTCTGCTTGCCGAATTTACCGGCGTCGTGCCCGAGGGCGAGAACCGTACGCAACTTGCCTTGCAGCTCAAAAACGGCGACGAAGTGCTCCTTGCCGCTTACTATTCGGCGGGCACTTTATATGTTGACGCGGGCGCGCTTATAGGCGCGCGTGTGAGCACCGACCTCGACATAATGGCGCTGCTGGCGTCCGTAATCGCGGGTTCGGGCAGCGGCGGCGAAGGCGGCGAAGCAGTCACCACGGCGGATATCAACGCGGAAGATTATTCCGTCGGCGTGTTCGAATTCCTTATGAAAGTCACCTCCACGGGCTTCTCCGTCGAAGTCGCGAAGGGACTTACCTCCGTCATCAACGACCTCATCGGTATGGACCTCGGGGAAATCAGCGCAGTGCTTTCTCTCGACTGGACGAACATCGTCAAGGACGAGGACGGCGGCTATCTCCTTGCGGGCGAAGTCAAAGTGGGCGATATGGCGACGGTGAACATTTCCCTCTCCGGGCTCGGTCTCGGAATAGGCGAGGGCATTTTCGATAACTCCGTCCTGCCTGCGGAATTCGACTCCGAAGACTATAAGAACATCGGCAGTCTGCTTGACGAAAACAATCAGTTCAGTGCAGAGGGGCTTGAACTCGACAGCGTATATGTCGAGCTCAGCGGAACGCTCGACCTTTCGGCGGACGCCAACACCGCCGGCGACTGGAATGTCGGCGATTGGATAAACAACTTCCTCGAAGGTGACGCCACAGTCGCCGACAACGTGAAGTCGCTCATCCAGAAACTGGTGCTTTCGTTTGCGATAGACAGAAGCGTTTCTACGTCGCTCGAATTCGGTCTGAAAGCGCTGCTGCGCTTCGGCGACGATATGACGGATGTGGGCTATATCCTTTCCCACTCCGATATTGCGCTCGAAATCAGGGAGAGCGGCAAGACGGAAAATCTGCTCGCGGTTTACATCATCGCGGATGAGGCCACGGGCAAGAGCACGCTTTACATCGCTTCCGATGCGGGCGGTCTCATCGGCGGCGGCATTGCCGTGCCCGACATCGACCTCGGCTCGCTCTTTACGGCGAACACCGACACTCCCGCGGAAGGCGAAGGAACGCAGAACCAGGCTCTCTCCGCCGCGGACGGCGAAACGGATACGACGGACGGCACTGACAATATCCTCGACACCATTCTCGGCATCATCAACCGCATTTATATGACGGACAGCGAACTGGAAGTCGGCCTCGGCGCGAACTTCCTCGTGTCGCTGCTCAATATGCTGCTGCCCGGATATGAGCTGAACGCTGACAATTTCGTGCAGCTCAATCCCGAAAACAGCTTCCTGTCCCTGTTCTACGGGCTCGGCGAAGGCGGCCGCAGAGAGATAGGCATAGACCTCTCCCTCGGCGTGGACCCCTTCACCGTTGCGCTCGGACTCGGCGGGCTTAAAGTGGCAATCAACGACGACAGCAACGCCATCGAACCTTCCGTTCCCGAAGGATACGGCGGAGTCGACGACTATTACAAGAACATCTTCGCGGAGGACGGCGTCATTTCGCTCGAAGCCACCGTCGGTCTCGAACTTTCCTTCGGCGACACCGCGGCGCTCGAAGACGGGAAACTGCCTCTCGGAGATATGCTCTCCGCGATAATAGCCAATCTTGCCCTTGAACTCGGCATCGAAATTTCCGACGACCTGCGCCTTGCCGTGGACGTCTATCTCGGCGCCAACATAATGTTCGGCGACGCCGAAAACACAGAGATTGCCCTCCAAATCAAAGACGCGATTTCCTCCGACGTCATCCTTGCGGTCTATCTCAAAGGCTCCGCGATGTACGTCGATATGGGCAAACTGTCCGACAAAGACTTTGTCATCGAAAATACGGGCATCATCTCCACCGTCATCGAAATGGTGAGCGGACTGCTTGCCGGCGTCGAAGATAACGGTGCGGAAGGTGCGTCCGAAGCGGTGACCGCGTCGGATGCCACGGCGCAGGCGGACGAAGAAGATATGCTCGACATCGTGTTCGAAATTGCGGAAGGGCATCTTGCCCTCAACGTCACCGAGCGCGTCATTCTCGGCATAATCGGAGCGTTCGCGGGCACTGATGTGGACATCGATTCCATCTTCGAAGCGCTCAATCTCGGCGCGGAAGTGTCCGTCGACGTCGATTTCGAGGCGCCTTCCGTGAGCATTGACATCGACACCAACTATGCAAGCGTGGGTGTTTCGATAGATAAGCCTTACATCACCAACTCCAAGAGCGATAACGTAAGCGGCATTATCGACAAAGCCATAGCGGAGGGCAATTTCCAGAGCTACACGGCGAGCAGCGTGGCGCGTTTCGGTCTGAACCTCTCCGTGCGTTACAGTGCCGACGCGACTTATCAGAAAGTCGACAATCCCGACGCGTACGCGAATTCGGACAGATACACTCAACTCTCCGACGGGTCGTTCGTGCAGGATAACGACGGCGATTATGTGCGCCGTGCCGTGACGCTTTCCGAAATTATCGATGCGTTGCTGGATATGCCCGCAATTGCGGACGCTTTCGGCAACGTCGGCAACGAAACCTTGCAGGCGATAGTGGACGTGCTCGTCGCACGCCTCGGCATCGAGCTTTATCTCGACGACCCCATCAGCGACAATCTCCAAATCAACATCGAAGGTCTGCTCGACCTCGAAGCGCTGGGGCTCAGCGGTATACTCGGCGACTTCACGATTCCCGAGTTCGATACGCTTGCGATTCTCAACGCGCTGCAAGTCGGCATCGAAATAATCTTCAACCCCGAGACCGGCAGCACCGCGGATGTCGCCATCTATCTGATGAACGGCGACATCTACGTTGACCTCGAAGGGCTCGGCGGTCCCAAAATCAGCGCAAGGCTGTTCGATATCCTTGCGGAAATGGGCGTCAGCCCGTTCGGCGAAGGCGGTTCGGAAGCGGTGACTGCGGACGAGAATTCCGGCGACGGTTCCGGCAACACTTCGGAAGGTGTGGACATCAACGCCATCCTCAACGCGCTGGTGCGCACCATAGTGCTGCGTGAGGGCGGTTTCGCGCAGGCAGGCACTGACGGCTATTACAACATTCTGCAGAGCGGAGTCGGCCTTGACCTTATGCTGCCGTCCAACCTCGTCGGCAACATAGTGAGCCTCATCGTCGGAAACGGCGAAGAGTACAGCTTCGACGACTTTATCCTCAACGAGGAACAGAGCCGCGTAAGCCTCGTTCTCGGCGGCGGCAACATCGCCATCGAAGTCGCGGCGCAGTCCGACACCGGGTTCAGCATAGCGGTATCCACGGAAGCGGGCATTACCATAGACGTTGCGACTCAGGACGACACCCTGCTGTCCTCCCGCGAGAGAAGCACCTATGTCGATATGACCGATTTGGTGCTCAACATAATCGACCTCGTAAACGGCGAAACCACCGACGGAGGCGGGTTCGGTTCGCAGCGCGTTACGTTCAGCCTGTCCGGCATGGCACAGTTCGAGTCGGACGGCGAGGGCAGCTACGACCTCGGCTCGCTGCTAGCGGATTATCTCGGCGACATAATCCTCGAACTCAACACGCAGGAAGCGTTCTCGGACGGCATCGCGTTCCGTCTGTCCGTGGCGGCGGACCTCGGAGCGATTGATTTCGCGTCGTTGACCGGCGACACCCCCGATTGGGACGCATTCCTCGAAAATACCGACCTCGACACCATCGAAGTCGCGCTGGAACTTCTGAACATCGACGATGCGGGCAACATCGAACAGGATAACGTGCTGGGCGGCATCTACATTTCGCGCGGCAGATTGTATCTTGACGGCACCGACATCTTCGACGTGGTCGAGAATTATTCCTATGTGCCCAACTTCCTGCAGTTCGTCATCGAAGCCGCACAGCTCGGCGCGTCTGCGGACGTTACGACGGGCGAGAGCGGCGGCGCGTCTTCTCAGGCGCTTACCGCGGCGGTCACGGCATCCGAGGGCAGCACTTCGGCGCGTGACGCGCTTCTCGAACTCATCTATTCCGACACCGCAATGCAGATTGTGCTCACCAAGAGCATTATCAGCGCGGTGCTTGCCACGCTCGTACCCGACCTCGGCGGCATTGCCGACATCTTCGACAACTTCGACGTGACGCTGGGCGCGGAGATAGGCAGAATCGATTACGAAAGCGTTTACGACGTGTTCTATGAGGCGACGGCGGCAGAAGACGGCGAATATGTGGCTGTCACGGAAAAAGACAGCATAACAGGTTTCCGTCCCGCCACGGCAGACGACGTCGGTGTGCAGAGATACTCCCTGACCCTCGTCGAAGCCGAGAGCGTGCTTGACGGCACTTATTACGTGAAGGAAGCGGACGGTACGTTTACCGCCGCGGTCGCGGGACACAGGTACAGCTATTACGAAACGGAAACTTACTCGCTCGCAGCAGAAGGGGTGACCGGTTCGTTTGTCAAACTTGTTGCTTTGGACACCGATGACAGAGAAATTTATCTCGAAAGCGACAAATATGTGTTCTACACCCCCGCGGAGAACGGAACATACAAAGTCGTTTCGTCGCTTGACGACGAAGTAAGCGGCGACAGCGTATATGTCATTTACGACGGTATGTACCGCCAGCTCGAATATACAGGTGAAGGCGAAACCGCCGAAGTGAATACTTATGTCAGGCAGTTGGGCTATGTGCGCGATGCGGAGGGAAAATTCTACCGCGTCTACACGCCGCACACGGCGATATCCGACTTCTATCTTACGCTCGGCGCGCACGTCGGCACGATGAACGTCGGGCTTGAACTCGGCGGCATTGAGATAGAATTCGGCGGCACCGATTCTCTCGTGCCCGATTACGTCACCGCGGGCAAGACCAAGACCCCCGCGAAATATGACGGCACGCAGGACAAGGCTTATACCTATGACGAAAATACGGGCGTCTATACAGAGGTAGAATCGCCGCAAACGGGAGAGGAATATTATTACGACGTATCCCTTGCTCCGTTCTACAATTCCGTCATTACGGTCGGGATGTCCGTTGAGTTCGAACTTTCCATCACGGAAGGGCAGATTGACGTGGGCCAGATTTTCGCGGGCATACTCGGCGACCTCGACGGCATCGTCATCGAAATCCCCGAAACCAACAAGGGTTATTCCTCCGCACATCTGCGTCTGGACCTCTCCCTTATGCTGGATATGCAGGACCTGCCCGGTTCCGAAATAGCGGTCGAACTGTACAACCTGTCCTCCGAAACGGGGGCGGAAGTGAAATGGCTTGCGGCATACTATCTCGACGGTATGCTGTATATCGACCTTTCCTTCTTCAATATGCCCAAGCTCGCCGTGCCGATGACGGAAATTTCCGACTTCATCGAAGATATGCTCGGCGACCTGCTCAACACTTCCATTTACGACGATGTCGAAATCTCCGGCGGCTCTTCGTCCGAAGCGATAACCGCTGACGATACATCGGCCTCGGACGACGAGAGAGCAGACCTCACCACGGAAGAGAAGGTTGCGTCGCTGCTTATCAGCGAACGCAGACTCGCGCTCTCTGTCGGCAACGCGTTTATGCGTTATCTGCTTGAAAACATCACAATCGGCGACGACCCGCTCGGAAGCCTCGTTTACGAAGACCTGCTCGGAGGACTCGACGTTGTGATAGACGTCAGCGACGGGCTCGATGTTTCGCTTGACCTTGCGCTTGCGCTTACGGGCGACCGTTATATCCTTGTCGACAACAACGCGAGCGAAGCAACCGACGACGTCCTCTACTATGTGTTTAAGGCGGGCGCGGACGGCGACGCGGCGGGACTGTTCGTGTACGATACGGAAGAAGAGGTTTACCGCGCGGCAAACACGCAGGATATCTCCGCAGGAACGACCACCTATGTGCGTTACGAAGCGGCGAATGTCGACGGTGCATGGGTGTACTACACCTATACGGAATTTGACGGAACGCCTGCGGACGGCACCACCTATTACCGTTATGACGAGGCTCAGGACGCTTATGTGGCCGTCGGCGCGGACGAAGACACGACGGGTGTGACGCTTTATACCCGTGACAACGGCACCGCAGCGTCCAATCTGCCCGTGTATGCTTATGTCGCCGGAACGAGTGCGAATCCCAACGACTACGACACGGAACTCGACCTCTACGTCGGCATAAACAACGTCGATATGTACTTCACCGAACAGAGAGAGTATTCTCTGACGGCGGACGAACTGAAAGAATACTACAACTTCAACAGCGTCGATACGGTGTCGCTCAGCGAGACCATCTCTCTTGACCTGCTCTTCGACGTGGGCAGCGAGATAGACCTCGCAAGCCTGTTCGAGTATCTCTTCCCGGACAGCACTTACGACTTCGATACCATCATCGCAGCCATAGGCGAAGGCGACCAGAAGGACGAAATCCTGCGCGGACTGGAACTCACCGTTTCGCTGGAATTCAAGCTCGGTGCGTTCATCAACTATCTGCGCAGTCTCGACGCGCTTTACGAACTCGGTTCTCTTGACGAAAACGGCGTATTCACCGCTTTGGCGGAACTGCCCGAAGAGCTTGACCTCGTCACGTTTATACAGCTTGTGATGAGCCTTGTCGGCGCGAAGGCGGTGCCCAATGCGGACGGCAGCATCTATTACACGGACGACAATGTCGACGACCTCTTCGGCCTCGAAGATTTCCTCAACTTCGTCAATGCGTCCGTGGTGCTCAGCACGTCGTCCAACGACGGAACACCCGACCATACGATGCTCGGCGTCTATCTCTCCCTCGGCGATGCGGATGGAGTGGAATACGACGCGGACAAGCACGAAGGACAGCAGAGATATTCGCACTACTTCGCGTCCGCACTCGGCGATTACGGTTATGTCGACGGCAAGTACGTCCTCATATCCGAAATAGAGGGTTATGACGAAGCGGTGCACGGCAGATATTCTTACGACGCGTCCTTCCTCTATCCCGACGAGAACGGCAAATTCGTGCGCGAAAGCGCGGGTCTTTACGTCGACCTCAGCTACTTCGGTCAGCCCGGCGTGTACGTCAATCTGACCGAGCTGATGGACTTCATAGGCGGAATGATGGGGCAGGAAGTGTCGCTCGACGGCATAGGCGCGAGCGAGGCAAT
This sequence comes from uncultured Eubacteriales bacterium, assembly GCA_900544575.1. Lineage (GTDB taxonomy): Bacteria > Bacillota > Clostridia > Christensenellales > CAG-917 > Limadaptatus > Limadaptatus stercorigallinarum. The sequence continues at coordinate 58,536 of UQVO01000006.1, forward strand.
CACCGCGGCGGGTGACGACAGTTCCGTCTTCCCCGTCGACCTCGGCGACATTCTCGGCGGCGGCATCAATCTGTCCGATTCGCTGCCTCTGCTTTCGCAGGAGATTGCGGCATACGTCCAGGCGTTCCTGTACGGCATCCGCATCACCTCTACTTACATCAGAGTCTTCCTGCAAGCGGACTTCATCGACAGACTCATAGACCTGCTCGACACCGACCCGTCGCTTGACTTCGGCGACTTCGAACAGTCTTACATCGGCATCAACGTCGACGTCAACAACTACCTGTACGCAGGGCTTGACGGAGCAACCGCGGAACAGATAGAATTCGCGGACACCCGCTTCGCAATAGAGGATACGGGCGCGGACGGAGACGGAATGTATTACAAGACGGATGCGGGTTACTACGAACTGCGCTCCGATATGACCGCACAGGAAGAGGAGAATTATGACGGCAGTTATTACAACATCACGCCGATAGAAACCTACCTCAACGTGAACGGCGAATACGTCCTTGCCTCCGAAGCGAGCAACACCGATTGGCTGCGTGCGGAAAGATATGACGCAGAAGGCGCGGTTGCTGCTGGCAATGCGGAGCTCGAAGGGACTTACAAGTTCTATGTCGCGGCGGACAGCGAATATGCGGGCGAAGACACCGACGGAAACGGTTATGCCGAATTTGCGGTGGCGGACGACATTTACGTCGTGTATCCGTCCGACGAACAGAAACCCTTCATCGAAGCCAACATCTATCTCTGGAACCACAACATCAGTCTCGGCATCAATATGCCGACGACGTCCGGTGCGGAGTACAGCTACAATAATGTCGGCGAAGGGAATGGCGCTTACGAGGCGGTCGAGCTTGCTCTTTACACTCCCGACAGCGTCATCGACGGCGACGGCGGTGCGGAGGGTAACGATTATCTCTACTACCGCGGAGAATACTATCAAATCACTCTTGACGCTCTTTATACCTATGTTGACGGTGCCCGTCAGCCTGTGAGTGATTGGAGCGCATTTGTCCGGAATCCCTATGCAGGCAACTATTACCTGCACGTGTTGGTCGAAGGTGAAGGTTTCGACCAGTACATCGTCATAGAAGAGGATTACGTTTACGAGAGAGAAGTGTACAAGACGGTCTACCGTTACGTCGGTGAAGGCAACGGCTCGTATGAGCGTCTTGCCACCACGTCGCTTGTCAGCGTGCCCGAATTCCACGTCAACTTCGACTCCGATGTCGATTACGACGGATTGACGGAAAACGAGTATTATGTGGACGACACGGGCAACCTTGTGGCAGGCAAAGCTCCCGCAGGCACGGAGAAAGTCTACGACAAGGAAGACGTGCACTTTGTGTACGACGAAGCGGCGGGAACATTTATGTCCGTTGCGGATTATCTCGCGGCAAACAGCCTTGATTCTCTGCCTGATGGTACGCGCGTCTATGACAGCGAATATATCAACTATCTCGACACGGGCGACCTGTACTACCTCAACGTGGTCATCCGCGGTGAAATCTTCCTCGGACAGCACGTCGAATATCTGACCAAAGACGAGTGGACATCCGCAAATCTCGGCGAACTTCCCGCAGACGCGTATGTGCTGGTGAGAGGGAAGTATGTCCCGTACGACGAGCACAATACCACGCACGCGGGGCTGACCAAGTATTACGCTTATGCGAACAGTTCTTCCGCGGTCAGCGAAGTGCTGGGCGCCATCCTCGGTGATATGGACGCGCTCTTCACGGTTGCGGACGGCTATCAGGCAAGACTGCCGTTCGAAATCCGCGCGACCGTAAAACTCGATTACGCCAACGAAACGGACTACAACTCCCTGTATGTCGCGGGGCTTGAACTCGCGGTCGACGTATGGCGCACCGAGGCATCCGACGACACGCTCTCTCACGTGCTCGGACTCTACTATATGAGCGACGTGTGGAACATCGGCGATAACGATATAACCAACGACGTCATCAACAGCTCCGCACTCTATCTCGACCTCACCTGGCTGCTCGGCGACGGGGCGAAGTTCAAAGTGGACCTCAGCGCTTATCCGCTCGAAGACCTGCTCAACGACAACATCGACATCGGTTCCATTTTCGGCGACGGCGCAAGCGAAGCAATCACCGCGGCGGACAAAACCGACCTCGGCGACACGAGCAAAGCAACGGTGCTGCTCAACGTCTTCTCGCGTTCCATAGCGCTGAAAGCGAGCGCGGGCCTTATCAAACTGCTTGTGGGTCTTATCGCTCCCGATATGTCGGCGACGCTGGAAGAAATGCTGCCCAATATGTCCATATTCGCGCAGATAGACGCCGCGCCGTATGACCTCACCATAGGCGCAACGCTGTATGACGAAGAAGGCACAGGGCTCCTCGACCTCGGTCTTACGCTCAACCTCTTCAACACGGACGACGCGTCCGAAGGGTTGCAGCTGTCGTTCGGGTCGCTGGAAGATTATGCGGAACTCAGCGCGGCGCAACTTGCGGCGAAGAGCAAAGATTACATCTATTACTACGGTCTGTTCACCCGCGATGACGATGTCGCAGGCGACGACTATTACATCAAAGACGGCACCGAAAAAGGTTACGTCCACATCAGCGAAGCAACGGAAGAGCAGATAGCTGCGGCGGGCGACGCCAAGTTCGTCTTCAATGACGACCCCGCATACGACGTGTTTGTCAGCAGTGCGGCGAGAAACTCTTATGAGAAATCCGAGCGTTATGCGGCGATTCCCGAAGGATTTATCGTGCTGGATGACGCGGCAGATTATACCTGGGCAACCAACATAGGTACGCAGCTCTACTATTACTCTTATTCGTTCACCAGCGGAAGGGCGACGATGTACACCGTCAACAGCTCGCAGGTGGGGAATATGTCCAACGGCATCCGCTTTGTCGATTACGGCATCGACGGTCAGAATGTCGGATACGCAAAACTGTACATCAACTACAATCTGCTCAGTTCGGAACAGAGAAGCCAGGCGCTTGTTCAGTTCGGTCTGACGGAAAGCGAAGTGAACAGCGTGCGCTACACGCTCGATTCACAGGGCGCGCACAAGCAGACGACCGTCTTCACCGATTACAAGACGCTGCTTTCGCTCGACCTCGAAGACCTCATTGCCGGCATAGGCGGCTCGGACGAAAGCACGGACACCACGAGTGCAATTCTCGATATGCTGGTGGGCGGCTTGCAGGATGCGGGCCTTGAAACGGTGGAAATAGGCGGCACGCTGTCGCTCGACCTGACGTTCAGCGATGCAATCAACTGGACGCGTCAGATGTCCAGGCTTATGGCGACGGACAGCAGCGCAGACACTTATTTCGAGATGCTGCTGGCGTCCCTTGCGATGAACAGTGCGGAATTCGTGTCCGCAATAGGTCTTGACATCAAGCTCGCGCTGCAAATCAGACTCGACGGGCTCATTGCTATGCTGCCCGACCTGCTCGGCGGCGGCGAAATCGACACCGCGGCGCTTCTCGGCGCAATCCTCGGCGGAGCGAGCATCTATCTCGAAATCGCAGTTGACACCAACTTCTTCGGCGACAAGATAGAGGACGCGCAGCCCATCAAGATATGGCTGCTCGTGGACGAAAACCTCGGCGCGGACATCTATCTCGATACGACAGGTCTTGGCAAAGTTATCGGCTCCGTCGGCGACGGTATGACCGACTTCTTCGGCAAACTGAAACTCGAAGGAATGCTCAATCTCGGCGAGCTGCTTTCCGGCATTGCGGGCGGCAGCGGCGCAAGCGAGGCGGTGACTGCGGCTGACAGCTCGTTCGTCATCGACATCGGCGACGCAACGACGGGGCTTATCCCCGAAGACATCTGGGGCGTGCTCAATCTGCTCGTCGGGCAGGTTCTGTTTGCGGGCGATATGATAAGCGTCGGCATCACCGAAAACCTGCTTGCGGGTCTTATCGAGGCGCTTGTGCCCGAATTCCCCGAGGAAGACCTCGAACTCCTGCCCACCTTCACGGTGACGAGCGGAGCGGACACCAGCGGCGTCAACCTGCTCTTCGGCGACGGTTCGCTCGCATTGCAGGTCCAGCTCGGCGTCAGGGGCGGATTTGACGATTACGCGCCTCTCGACGAGGTTGTCGAAGTCATCGAGCAACTCGGCTCCGCATCTGTGTACGGCATCGACGATATAAGCGCCTATCTCGGCGGCATCACGCTCAACAGCGAAAGCGAAGTGGTCATTTCCACCGAAGATTATGCGCTGGCAGTGTATGCTTCTCCCGAAGAAGCGTGGCTGGGTGACAGATATACCCTCAGCGGCTTCAACGCGGAAGGACATCCGGAATTCACGCTCGTTCAGGACGCTTATGCGGGCGCATTCACGCAGTCCGATGACGGATTGTACGGAATACTTACGGAAGACCTCACAAGCTATCAGGGCGTGACGGGCGGACAGGTGACGGAAGGCACTTATGTGACCTATGAAGAGGGCACCTATATGCTCGTGAGCCGCATTGAGAAACTCACGAGAGAAACTTATTCGGGAGCACGTTACAGCTTCGACGAAGATGCGGTGACGGGCGAATACATCAAGCTCGGCGACGTGACCATCGCGCTGGAACTCGGCGACATCGGCGTGCTTGTCAACGAGGAGTTCTCCGCTGCTCTCAGCGACGACGAGAAGGCGGCATACGGCAACGTGCTTTCAAGCAGTGTGCGTATCAGCACTTCCGTCGATGTGGGCTTCTACGGTCATACCGGTGCCGACATTGACCTCGGGTCGCTGGCGGACCTCATCTTCGGCATCGACGCCATCAAGAGCGCACTGGGTGTCGAACTTACAAACAACAGCCTTGACGTAAACATCACGGGCGAGCTCGGAAACGAAGACGCGCCTTACTTCAACATTCAGCTTGACGGCTGGATTGACCTCGGCACCGGCAAGTTGCAGGTCCTGCTCGAAGTCGGACGCTATGACGAATCCGGCGGCCTCGATACTATGCTGGCGGTAAGTCTTGCAGACGACACGCTGTATGCGGACCTCAGCGGTCTGCTCGGCACGGGAGTGAAGGGTTATATCACCAATCTCGGTGTGGAAACGCTCATTGCTGATGCGCTCGGCGGTCTGACCGGCACGGGCACGCAGAATGCGGAAGCCACCACGGCGACCATTTCCGACACTTCCGATATGACTTTGCACGAGTATGCGTATCTTGCGGTTATGATTAACCCCGGATATTTCTCGCTGCAACTGACGCTGGCGGCAATCGAAGCCATCATTGCCAAGGTCGGAGCGGACAATCCCGACCTCAACCTCGGCGATATCGACCTGCCCGACCTCGGCGACATAATGATTGAGTCCAACGGAAGCGCGGAAGACGGGGCGTGGCTGTCGCTGAATGCCAAACTGTCCGAAGACTTCGGTGCGTCCATCGACATCGACCACCTCTACCTTGCGTCGAATCCCATCTACACCACGACCAACAAGGCGGGAGATGAAATCACGGGCACGGAAGGCGGAAGAGCGAATGAGATATTCACCGATTACACCTTCCTGTATGATGTGGCAAGCGGTGAGCTCAATTCCGACCTCAACATCTCCGCAAGCGCGAGCGCGGAAATTTCGATGACGAGCGAAGGACTTAACCCCGGCGACGAAGGCTATGAAGACTCCCTCGCGGGCTGGGTCATCGACCTCGTGACGGGCTTGCTCGGCTCCACGTCCATATTCGTGACGCCTTACGACATCGGTGCGGAAGCGGACTACAACAAATACGGCGGGCCCATCTATGTCCTCGGCGAGGACGGCGCGTACGTCGAAGTCGGCAAAGTCGCCGCGGGCGGCAGCGGATACCATGCGCTGAAAGATGACGGCACTTACGATATGGACACCGTGACGACTTGGGAGAACGGCGGTTACAGCCAGTATTACCGCACGACCATAGTCGAGGCGACCTTCGCGGCGAATGAGGTCAACCTTACTATCGACCTCGAAGCGGACCTCAACATCGGCGCCATCGTCACCTACGGCATAGGAGGCATCCTGTTCAGCGACCTCCGTGTGTCGGTCGGCCTCGGCTCGCCGTTCAACAGCACTATCCTCGAAGTGTACTATCTCGGCTCTTCGAGACTGTCCGATGCGGCAAATAACAACATCTACACCCTCGTCGAAGACGTCGAAACGGGCAACCTCGGCGCGTTCAACGACGCAATCTACATCGACGCGAGCGGCCTCGGTCTCGGAAAGATTAAGTTCCAGGGTCTTGCGGGTGTCTTAGGCGCGAACATAGGGCAGATTTACGACAACGACGCGCTCTCCGCCGATGCGGGCAGCGCTGCGGATGAGACGGATACCGGTGCGGAAGAGGGCACCGCGTCGGAAGGCGAGTCTTTGCCTTCCGCAAGCGTGTCGCTCGGCATCAACATCGCCGAGAACTATGTCGGCATCGGCATTGACCGCAACCTCATCCAGACGGTGTTCGGGCTGCTCGGCGACAGCCTCGGCGGCATCAGCCTGCCCGACGTGCAATCGCTCAACCTCGGCCTCACCTTCGGCGAAGTCGGTCTCAGCTCCATTGCAATAGATGCCGAACTCGACGCTGCGGGCACCGGCGCGCATATAGCGCTCTCCGACCTCGAAGTGTCCCTCGACCCCTTCGTTGATGTGGACAGCCTTGTCAACCAGGTCGCGACCCAGTTTGCAGGCTTGACCTACTCGCAGACCGCCGGCACAATGACATTGTTGCAGAATATACTTGACGGGCTGAACGCCAACTTGTCCTTGAATATTGACAAGAAAGCTGAGTCTATCGTGCAGTCTACGGGTGCTTGGGGTGGCTTGGTAGGAGGCGGTTTTGATGCCGTTCAGGTCAACAGAAATTCAACGGTAAGCGTAACAGGTTCGGGTGGTTATCATACGCCTTCTGATGGCGCGGCAGATGATATCCCATATGACTATATGCTGTATCTTACTGCTACTGCACGTCATCCTGAAATTACCGACAATAGCGGAATATCTGTCGATATTTACTTCGGCAATGCCAATTTGTGGATTGACAACTTAGGATTGAACCTTGGCGGCTTAGAAAACATTGACCTAATTATGAATGCTATCAATGGTATGTCACTTGGTAGTATGCTTAATGGCTTGCTCAATTTCGGATATTCCGATGCCGATAATTCGAGTTGGAGTCCGTCTAACCCTGTTGCAACGACGGCATCCGATGAAACTTTAAACAAAACGTCTTATGCAACGACGGCATCCGAGGTGACCGATTACACAATCAATTGGTCAAATAAATATAGTGGCAATGCAAATTCCACTTACACATCGACAGCAAGCTCCTTGGCATTGGAGAGTTTGGTTGAAAAGGTTGAAGTCAACCTGTTTAACAGAAACGGCTATCAGCCATATCTCAGTGATATGCCTTGGGTGGATCAGACTTTGACTGAGGCAACCGACGCATCCCTCTTGTCCGTGAAAGTCGAACTCAGCAAAGACGGATACAACGAATTGATGATTTTCGTGTATAAGATGCTGTTCGGGTTGTTGCAAACTGCCGTAGATACAAATGCAAGCAGCTCAGCTTACTTTGCGTTGAACAGTGACGCAAATATCGAACGTCATTGGAGCGATAATCGTAAGTACACAATTTCCAATCTGCTTCGCGAACTTGACTATATCGATTCGTTGAGTGGCAGTGCACATGAAAAGACTGTCAAAAAAGTTGAGCTGCTCGAACCATATGCGGAATCGTTGCCATACGCTATGGCAGTATGGTTGATTGAGGATATGCTTCCGCAGTCTCTTGACCAGACCATTATCGATATCCTTATGCGTGCCTCTATCGGGGCAAACGCAATCGGTGACGTAACATTGCTGCTTGCCGGTATTCTGCCCCCGTTTGCATCGTATGATGAGAGCGTGCCCAATCCGTCGCTCAACGTGTATATCGACCTTGCGCCCGAAAGCCATGACTTATATGGCATAGACAGAGAAATCGCGCCCGGTATTCAGGCAATCGAGCTTATGGTCAATGCCGAAACATCAACCGTTGAAACTACCAATATTAATGGAGTCGATACACCGAGTCGTGGCGGCAAGTGGTTAATGCAAGGGAGCAATGTCGGACAGATTTGGTTTGATGCGAATGAAAGCGACCCTGAAGGGAGTAGCTGGCATAGCTCGATTCAAGGCGGATATGTGCTGTCAATCAATCCGCTGAATCTCATTCAACCGGGCAGTGAAGGCGAAGGGCTTGCGTCCTTCATCGAAGCGGATCACCTCAACGGTAATCTTACGACTACGGGCGGGGTGGATGTAGAGAACGTCTTTATCGAAGTCGACGACATCGGCACCAAGTCCGCGACGATGTACTCAGGCACGTATACCGAGAACGGTTGGAACAACACTTCTCAGATCGCGACGGGCAACCTCAACGCGGGCTTCCTGACGAGCAACCTGCCCACAAGCGCCAACGTACAACTTGTGAATCCCGCGGGTGCACACGATGTGACCGTGGTTTGGGACGCGTCGGCGATTGACCTCTCCGCGCCTCAGGACGGAGAGAGCAGGCTTGCGGGCTTTGTGTACGGATATGCGCTGAACCTGGTCGTGGCGAAGATACCCGTTTATGTGACGAACGATTATGCCTTCACCGGTATCTATGCATATGACACGTCAGGCAGTGCATCTCAGCTCTCCGTCGAAATGGACGGCGGCAACGTGACGCTGCCCGACCTTGCGATGATTAACTTCACGCAGGGCAGCTATGTGTTCGGCACGCAGAGGTTCGACGAGGCGGGCAACGCGCAGTATGCGGTGCTCCGCAACGCCAGCGGCAATTATCAGTTCAAAGTGACTGACGCCAACGGCAACGTGACTTATTCTTATCACGAGCTCGGCATAAGCAGCACCGAAACCACGACATACGAGCTTGCCCTCTATCCCGCATATGTGGCTTATACTCAGGAAGGAAATACGGTCACGAGCGGAGAAACGACGTATTACGTCATCGATTCCGCAAGCGTGAACAATATGCCCGTGGGTACGATAGCCTGGGATTTGTCCGAATTCTACTACGGCTGGGACGGCGGCAACGTGACGCTCGGCTTCACATATCAGTGGGGTTACTCCGCTGAACAGACTGCATCCGTAAGCGTGCCTGTGACAGGTGTGCTGATAGAAGATGACGACAGCCTGACTTTCCGCGGAGATACGGCTACGATATACGGCGCGGAAGGCGGCTTTACGTTCTCCGATTGGGATGCGTTGCAGGATGCGGCAGGTGCGCTCGGCGACGACTGGGCGGCTCAACTGAAAGCCTATATCACAGGTTTCAATACACTGTCCGGCACTTATATCGTGGCAAGCGGCTACGGCAACAGCTTCCAGAAAGCAATAGCCTGGGACCTCTCCGCGATTGACAGCCTGAATGTGACGCCCGGCTCCGCGTTTACCGTCCAGGTGACGATGTTTGTCGGCACCGGCGGCGACGGCTATAACATCTGGCGCCAGTATAACGGCAATGCGCTCTCTTACGGTATGATGGGAGATGTCGCGGTCTATGACGACGAGGCGGAAGCGTGGAGAATCGCAACCAGCAATACTGACCACAATATCATCAGGCAGCAGCTTGAATCACAGGGGTATGCGGTTGTCGCACAACCCGTGACGGTGACCATAACCGTGGGTGCGCAGGAAGGCTTCGTGCCTTCCGGCAGCACGGGCGGCGGCACGGATGAAGGCGGCGAACAGGGCGGCGAAATCACGACCGAGAGCGTTGACACCTTCGCGTTCTCCGACGGCTCGTCCACTTCCGTCACGGCTGACGGCGTGCAGACATACGAAATTACTTCGTCCGCGCAGCTCTACGGTATGATGCCCGAAAGCGGCGTCATCGTTGACGGCGACACGGGCAGGACGCGCAAAGCGGCGTTCGATTGGAACGGATTTGCCTATGACACTTCCGCTTCCGTGAACGTCGCGCTGCTCACCGCAACGAGCGGCGGCACGCGTATTGAAACCGACGTCATCGTCACGTTGGCGGACAATGACGACGTGAACGCGGGCGTCGGCGCGCTCGAAGCTACGGCAGGGTATGTCACGGGCATTGCTGACGCGAGTATGCGCGCGATGGTCATCGACCCGTTCGAGTATCCCACATTCGCGGCGTATCTCGAAGCCAAAGGATATGAAAACGGCGACGAAATTACAGTGTATACGACCGATAGTCCGAGTGTGCCTGTGCGTGCGACCGTCGTCGCTTGGAGTGACACTTTCGAGAACTCTTCGGCAATGCCTCTTGCGGGCGGAAGGTATGACGACCACTGCATTATCGTCGAAATCGGCGGTGTGCAGTATTCCGTCAACGTGCCCGTCATCGTGTTGGAACGCAACATAGCGGCGTCCGAACTGCTGCTGAACGAGGGCTTCGAACTCGTCAACGAGTACAACCGCCTCAACAGCACAATCAGACGTTATGTGGGCGAAGGTCAGGTCGTGGAAGTCACTTATTCCCGCGAAACCTATCTGCCCACCGCGATAACGGTCTACAACCTCTATGCGTTTGCGGATAATAATCCCTTCACGGGTCAAATCCGCATCACGTTCGAGAACGGCGGCGAACAGGTGGATTACGCCTTCGACTATGTGTCGGCACAGAAGGACGGCGGCGATGCGTATACCGACGAATATGTTGATGTCGACGGCATCGAAATCGTGCGCAAGAACACGTCTTCTTCCGACGCGCGTATCTACAATTACACCGTCGCGGGCGGCATACAGACAGGTTCGGTCACGGTGACGTTTAATGCCGTGCGCATCACGCAGAACAATATGGATTCCGCGGTTGCGTACGGTGACCTCGGCGGCACTGCCGACGGCACCTACGAGCCTTTCGCTCCCTATAAGAATATGACGCTCGCAAGCGGCGGAGAAATCCTGTCCACGCCTTACGGCACACAGGGAAGCAATCTCTCTTCCGACATCACCTTCTACATTGACGGCAGATACGTCGCTTCCGCAGGCTTCGATGCCGCGGATTATCCCGGATATACCGTGCTTGCCGACGACGGTGTGAAGCGCGAATATGTGCGCGGCAGCGGCACCTCGTACACGCTTGTGACGGATAATACCACCACCACCGCGGCAACGTACTACTTCATTTACGGTGCGAAGGATAAGTTGAAGACGAGTGAACTCACCTGGGACCATTCCGGCATCAGCTACAACTACAACGGCGGACTCAGGCGCACTTCCGCTTCCGTCAATGCAAACGGAATCACGGGTACGGTGACCGTTCCCATCTGGATCGTCAGCGGCAGAATACAGAGTGTGGACGCGCTGTACTTCAACGAAGACGGACAGGACGGCTTGCTTGCCGTAGGCAGCACGCTCAGCGTCGACCCGTTTGCGGGCATCGACCTCACCGCACTTGCGGCAGAAGGCAGCGAACATTACAAATACTTCCCGTCTTCCGTTGACGTCACGACTACGGACGGGTGCAAGATAAGCGGACTCGGCGTCACCTGGAGCAATCTCGGCTCCATCCGCAACACCTATCGCGGCGGCGTGTACAGCGCACGTCTTACCGTGCCTGCCGTCACTTCCGAAGACGGCGCCACCTCTTACGTTGCGGCACAGGGCTTCACGGTCGACAGTTTCGTCCATGTGGAGAGCAGAGCGGCTGTGGACGGGACTTTGACCCCCAATAACGGAGCGCTTCCGACTGTCGGGTATGCGGACCAGGGCACGGCAACGTCCTATATCGACCCGTATGAGTTCGACCTCTCCGCATTCCGCGCAGAAGTGGAACAGATTACCTCTGTCACCGTCAGTATAAACGACGAGGAAAGCGGCAGCGTCGAGAAGACATTTACCACGGACGGACAGGGCGGCTACACCCTCGTGTGGAGCTTTGCGGGTATGGCGGTCAACTATCTCGGCGGCAGAGTCGCGCTCATCGCGCAGCTCACCGGTCCCGACGGTTCCACCCAGAATTACGAGATTGACTATCTCGTCACCCGCAAACTTGTCAACAACATAACGGGCACTAAGGGCGGAGATTGGAGCAGCGATGTCAACACAACAGTCGGTTCCGACCTCGGCAGAGCGTCGACGACATACGCAATAGACCCCTTCACGCCCGATACGCAGTCGCTGCCCACGGGCTGGAAGGTGACGTTCGCTTTGTCCAATCCCGTGCTTGAAGGCGGTGTGGTGACAGACTGGACGGATGCGGGCACGGAAGAGCAGTCTTACAGCTATATCACTACGATAATGCCTTCTACCGCGGCAATGACCGCTGAGAATGCAGCAAACGGAAAACCCGATGCGGGTGATGTGACAATGCAGATAGACGGCGGTCAGCGTATTCGTATTCCTGTCAGTATCACGGGCAAGACTACAAGTGCAAATCCCACTTCAAGCGGCAATGTGCTCCAAAGCAAAGTGGACGGAGTGACTGTTGTCTGGCACGGCACCGTCAGCATCAGCTATAATAACGGTAAGAATACAGCCACATACGACGTGACGTTCTCCGACCCCACAGGCGCTGATATAACTGTGGAAGCAATAGAGGGCAGAACCGCATCTTATACGCTTACTCCCTACATCGGAGCCGTCATTAACGCAGCGGGTAAAGTGCTGGATTGGAACGGTGACGTTCCCGCGGCAAACCGCATCGGAACCACGGTGTCTTTCAGTGTTTAACAGCTGACGTGAAACTTAATCATCGTTGCGGGGCGGACCCCTCCCGTCGTCGCAGCGGTTGAAATCCCCCCACACAACGTCCTCCGATTTCGGAGGACGTTGTGATTATTCCCCGCCGAGAAATCGGAGATTTCTCGGCGGGGACCCCGAAAGTGCGCCGCGGCGTTCAAGCGGCGGTTGCACCGCCTGTGAACGCTTGGCTGAGCGGCGCGTGCACTCCGAATAAACAGACTCTTGGGGACGGAGCAAAACGGTCCGGAGTTTCGGACTGTTTTGCTCCGTCCCCGGGAGTCTGCACCTGTATGGTTCTGCGTGAAATCACGGCAGATGATTTATTGGGACAAAATTCTTGCCGTCGGCGCTCGGGGAAAGTATAATAGGATACGAAATTCGTCCCCGCGGGAGGGCGGAGGGGTTTATGGGATTCTCCACTACCGCAGTCAGCGTTTTGCTGCTTGTCGCGATGGCCGTCCCCGGCTATCTGCTCATCAAGACCAAAATGCTGCCGCAGAAAGCCATAACGTATCTTTCGGTGCTGCTGCTTTACGTCAGTCAGCCGTTTCTTTCCATACGCTCCTTTCTGGAAGTCAGCTACACTCCGCAACTCGCCGTCAACCTTGCGATAGTGTTCGGTGTGTCGCTGGCGGGGCAGGCGGTGGTATTCGGCGTGATGTGGCTTGTTCTGCGCCGCAGATTCGACGACCCGCAGCAGACGGCGGAGCTCATCCGCGACGGGTTTATCGGCGGCGATTCGTACACTGCCGAACCCGCCTTGAAAGCGGCTGTCGCGCGCAGCGTGTCAGGCAGGGCAAACCGCGCGATGGTGCTGGCGTCCGCATTCGGTAATGTCGGTTTTTTCGGCGTCCCCGTGCTGCAATTCCTTTTCCCGGACGCGCACGACGCGATAGCGTATTCCGCCGTGTTTATAGTCACACTCAATCTTATGAGCTGGACGGTCGGGTCTTATCTGCTCACGGGCGACAAAAAGCACGTCAGCCTGAAACGCGCGCTCATAAACCCGCAGACGGTCACATTGGTCATATCCCTGCCGCTGTTTTTTGCGGGAGTCAGCGCAGGTGACCTCCCCGACACGATAAACACCGTCATAGGCTATCTTGCGGATATGACGGCACCGCTTTGTATGATAATCCTGGGGATGCGCTTTGCGCTGGCACCCGTGGTGCAGCTGTTCACGGATTTCCGCGTTTATGTCGCGTCTTTCATCAAGACTCTTGTGTTTCCGCTGCTTATATACGTCGTGCTGATGCCGTTTCAGATGGAGGAAATGCTGAGGGTATCCCTGGTGCTGCTTTCCGGTATGCCCGCGGCGACCATAAATCTCAACCTTGCGGAATTGTACGGAGCGGACCAGAAAACGGCGGCAAATTCCATTCTGATGTCGACCGTGCTCAGCATCGTGACCATACCGCTGCTTATGCTGTTGTTCTGATTATTGTTGAAATTTGCGCGCAGTATTGATATAATGTAAACGTATCGGAGGTTATTATGGGTTTCATCAAGAAAAACTTGCTCAAAGTCATCGAATGGAAGGAGAATGACGGAAGTACGATGGTCTACAAATTCCCCGTCCCCGACCGCTATGAGATTATGAAAGGCTCGCAGCTCGTCGTCAGGGAGTCCCAGGCCGCCATCTTCGTCACGGAAGGGCAGATTGCCGACGTATTCACCGCCGGCACGTGGGAGCTCAAACCCGACAACGTGCCCATTCTTTCCAAGCTCGGTGCGTGGAAATACGGCTGGGATATGCCTAAAAAGTCAGACGTGTATTACGTCAGCCTCAAACAGTTCATCGGGATGAAATGGGGCACCGCAAATCCCATTATGATGCGCGACAAGGATTTCGGAATGATTCGCATCATGGGACACGGCGAGTACAGCTTCCACGTTGCGGACCCGTCGCTGTTTATGCGCGAGTGCTTCGGAACGATACATTCTTATAAGACTGACGATATCGCGGACTATCTGCGCAGCATAGTGCTTGCGGAGCTGACGGATTTGCTCGGCGAGTGCCAGATACCCGCGCTCGACCTTGCCGCCAATTATCTCGAACTCGGCGACACGGCGCGTGACCACGCCACGGCGCGTTTCGGCAAGCTCGGACTTGCGGTGGACCAGATTATCATCCGCAATCTGAAACTTCCCGAAGCGGTCGAGAAGGCTATGGACAAGCGCACCACGCTCGGCGTTTTCGACGGCAAGATGTCGGAATACGCGCAGTACGAATCCGTGCAGGCGATGCGCGATTCCGCGCGCAATCCCGGCGCGGGCGGAATGTTCGCCGCGGCAGGTATGGGGCTGGGGCTCGGTGCGCGTATGGCGAACCAGTTCGGCGAAGGACTGGACGGCGCGGCAAAGAGCGCGGCTTCCGTGAAGTGCGCCAAGTGCGGCGCGTCGATGGCTCCGAATGCCAAGTTCTGTCCCGAATGCGGCGCGAAAGCGGTTCCCGCGGGGAGCGCCGTCTGCCCCAAATGCGGCAAAGCGGTGTCGGCAAGCGCAAAATTCTGTCCCGAATGCGGCGCATCTCTTGCGGCAAAGTGCCCCAAATGCGGCGCGAGTGTCAAGGCGGGCGTGAAATTCTGCCCCGAGTGCGGAGAAAAGATAAAATAAAATGGCTGAAAACAGCGAACTGTCGGTCATAAAGTGTCCGTCCTGCGGCGCGGATATGGTCTTCGACCCGGGCGCAGGCGCGTTGTCCTGTCCCTATTGCGGAGGGACTAAAAGCGTAGAGAAGCGCGTGACGTCCCTGCGTGACTTTATGCTGGAACGCACCGAAGGCGAGGTGGAGGAAGGCTCGACGGAGTACGAGTGTCCCAACTGCGGCGGCAAGGTGACTTTGGAAAACTATGCCACCACGGAGGAGTGTCCGTACTGCGGCGCGACGAATATCATCAAAAAAGAAAGGCTGAAAGGGCTCAAACCCGACAGCATTCTTCCGTTCTGCGTGACGCGCGACGCGGCGTTTGCAAGCGGGAAAAAGTGGCTGAAAAAGAAGATATTCGCCCCCACGAAATTGAAGCGCAACTTCAAAGTGGACAAGTTCAAGGGCATATACGAGCCGTCCTTTATCTTTGCGGCGAACACGCTGTCCGATTACGACGGCAAGCTCGGCGAGGACTATTACGTCACGGTGCGCCGCGGCAAGAATACGGTCACGGAAAGGCGTACGCGCTGGTTCCACGTCGCGGGCAACTTGCAGAGAGGATACAAGGACATCGTCGTCGAGGCGAGTTCCAACCTCGACCAGAAGCAGATGGAAAAACTTCTGCCGTTCGACCTGAATACGGCGGAGCAGTATAAGCGCGAATACCTTGCGGGGTTTGCCGCCGAACGGTACAACGAGTCACTCGACGACTCGTTCACGGATGCGAAAGGGATTATGGAGGAAGACATCAGGGCAGCCATCCTTTCGCAGTACCATTACGACAGAGTGGCATACCTCAACGTGAACACGCACTACAACGACATCAAGTTCAACTACATACTCCTGCCCGTATGGGTGTGCGGCTACAAGTTCCGCGACAAAATCTGGTCCTTCCTCGTCAACGGAAGGACGGGAAAGGCGACGGGCAAGGTGCCCGTATCCGTGCCCAAGGCTGTTTGTGCCGCGATCTTTGCGGCGGCGGTCATCGGCGTGCTGGTGTGGCTGATATTTTTCAGCGGGTTGTTGTGACGCGGTGCGCTTGAAACCGTAAGGCGGACTTTATCGGACGAAATAACCGCAAAAACGCTTTGTTGTGCGTTTTGCGGACATAATAATAAAAACATCGGAGGTAATATATGATAACCAAGGATATGCTCATCATCGACGTGCTCAAACAAGGCGACCCCGACAAACTTGCCGCCGTGCTGCAAGAAAGCGGAATGCATTGCCTGCATTGTATGCTTGCTCACGGTGAGACCATAGAAGAAGCGGCGGCGGTGCACGGAATCGACGTGGACGCGCTTGTCGAGAAGCTCAACGCCGCGCTGTGAGGTGAAAATGCAGAACAAGGACATAGCGGCGATTTCGGCGCGACTGAAAGAACTGCGCACTTTCTCCGACTATTCCACCGCGGAAGTCGCGGAAAAACTCGGTATAGACGAGGAAGAGTACGTTTCTTACGAAACGGGCGCGAACGAAATCCCCATCAATCTCATCTATAAGTTTGCGTCCATTATGGACACCGAACCCTCTTACGTCGTGAACGGCACTATGCCTTCCAAAGAGAAGGTGTACGTCGTCTATGACGGCAAGGGCATTTCGGTCAAGCGCTACGAAGGGTATGCCTTCACGTCTTTGGGCGGGGATTTCCGCAAAAAGACGATGAACCCGATGCTCGTGACCATAGCCCCCACCGACGCGCCCGAACTCGTGGTGCACGGCGGGCAGGAGTTCAACTATGTGCTGGAAGGGGAGCTTCGCGTGATAGTGGACAACAAGGAGTATTTTCTCCGCGCGGGCGACAGCATTTACTTCGACCCCTCTTTCCCCCACGCGCAGCTCGCGATGGGCGGAAAACCCGCGAAATTCCTCACGGTCATCAACGAATAACGCCGCCTTCGGGCGGACGAAACCGCAAAGCCTTTCCGTGTCGGCGCCGCATCGCTGCGGGTGTGCCGCGGAAAGGCTTCGTCGCATTTTTCGGGCGTCTGCGCCCGCGCGGCGACGCGGACAGAGAGGTGTCCGCCGAGCGGGCACCGGCGCGGGTGCGCCGGGCTTCCACGCGGAGGGAAAATGATAATCAACACGGGTGCACGGACGGACACCGCACAGCTTTCCCTGTTTGACGGGGAGGGAGATGTCTGACCCCGACGGCTTGATTCAGCTTTGCCGCCGCCTTCGCCGCTTACATCACGCGGCAGAGCGCGCAGGCAATCACCATACCGCAGAAAGAACCGAAGAGCGACACGGGAATTGCATAACGCAGGCGTTTAACCTTGCATTTTGAGAAATAAACCGCCGAAACGTAGAAAATCGTTTCCGACGCACCTGCAATCGCGGCGGCACATCGCGCGATGTACGAGTCCACGCCGTATTCCGTGATTATGCTTTCGAGCAGCGCAATCGTGCCGTTGCCCGAAAGGGGAACGAGCAGGACGAGTTCGGTGATTTCGGGCGGTATCCCCAGAAAACGCAAAGGGTAGGACAGCCAGCCCGACACTATCGCCGAAAGTCCGCTTGCGCGGAAAAGTTCGATGCAGATGAAAATGACGGCGACGTAGGGGAATATGCTTTTGACCAGCGAAAGGCTCTCTTTCGCGCCGTCCAGAAAACAGTCGTAGACGTTTACTTTTTTGATTATCGCATAGACGAGATTGCCGATGAGGATGACGGGGAGGAGATAGGCTGTCATTCCGCGCCGTCCTTTTTGCGTCTGCCCCGAACGGCGGATTTCGCGGACGCAAAGAGTTTTGCGAGTATCATTCCTATCGCGGTGGCGCAGGCGGTGGAAATCAGCGTGGGGAGAAATATCGACGCCGCGTCGGAGCTGCCTGCCGCGGCGCGCAGCGCGATGACCGTCGCGGGGATAATCTGTATGGACGTGGCGTTGATGACGAGCAGCATCAGCATATTGTCCGTCGCCTTTCCCTCTTCGCGGCACATACTTGCCATTGCGTTTATCGCGGCGGGGGTGGTCGCCCCGCCCATCCCCAGCATATTGGACGCGAGATTGACCGAGATGTAGTCGTAGCTTTTTTCGCTCTCGCCCTTGAACAGCCGTTTTATTATCGGGCGCAGGGCGCGGGAGAGTTTTCTGTCCAGCCCCGTGGATTCCATCATTTTGAGCACGGACATCCACACGGCATAGATTGCCGTGAGTTTGAGAATCAGCACTATGGCGTTCGTCACTCCCGATATCATTGTCGGGAGAGCGTCCGTGGGCATTGTGAACGTCATAAGCACCAGCGAGATGAGGGTGAGCGCGGTGAACGCAATGTTCATACAATATTCTATTCGCCGACTTTCCGTATATGCGCGCGTACGCGCGGAGCGGAGATGTTTTCCGCACCGTATGAAACGGTCGGGAGCGCCGCCGTGTGTCCGCTTTGAGTTTACAAACGCGCGGGGAAGTTGTATAATGGTTCAAATATAAAGAATAAGCGGATGTTCTGCATCCGGAGGTCTTATGGGCAAGAAGTATTACATCACGACCGCAATCACTTATACGTCGGGCAAGCCTCACATCGGCAATACGTACGAAATAGTGCTGTCCGATTTTCTTGCGCGCTTCCGCAGGGCGCAGGGATACGACGTGCGCTTCCAGACGGGCACCGACGAACACGGCGAAAAGGTGGAGCTGAAAGCCGCGGCGGCGGGCGTCACTCCCAAACAGTTCGTGGACGGCGTCGCGGGAGAGATAAAGCGCATATGGGATTTGATGAACACCACCTACGACAAGTTCATCCGCACCACCGACCCGTCCCACGAGGAGCAGGTGCAGAAGATATTCGAGAAGCTGCTCGCGCAGGGCGACATTTACAAGGGCTCTTACAAGGGGCTGTACTGCACGCCGTGCGAGTCGTTCTGGACGGAAAGCCAGCTGGTGGACGGCAAGTGTCCCGACTGCGGCAGGGAAGTCACGGAGGCGGAAGAGGAAGCGTATTTCTTCCGTATGAGCAAATACGCCGACCGTCTTATAGAGCACTACAACGCTCATCCCGATTTCATTCTGCCCGTGTCCCGACGCAACGAGATGGTCAACAACTTCCTCAAACCCGGTTTGCAGGACCTATGCGTGTCGCGTTCCTCTTTCAGCTGGGGAATTCCCGTCAAGTCCGACCCGAAGCACGTCGTTTACGTCTGGCTGGACGCGTTGACGAACTATATCACCGGTCTCGGGTATAATTGCGGAGGAAAAAGCGCGGCGGATTACGGGAAATACTGGCCCGCCGACGTGCACGTCATCGGCAAGGACATAGTGCGTTTCCACACCATATACTGGCCCATTTTCCTGATGGCGCTGGGCGAACCGCTCCCCGAACACGTTTACGGTCATCCGTGGCTGTTGCAGGACGGCGGCAAAATGTCCAAGTCCAAGGGCAACGTGATGTACGCGGACGACCTGGCGGAGTTTTTCGGAGTGGATGCCCTGCGGTATTATCTGCTGTCCTCGCTGCCTTACGACAATGACGGACTGATAAGCTGGGAGCTCGTCACCGACACCGTCAACAGCGACCTCGCCAACGTCTACGGCAACCTCGTCAACAGGACAATCGCGATGTCCAACAAGTATTTCGGCGGCAGGGTGGAAAACAAGCACGCCGACGAGCCCGTGGACGAGGAGCTGAAAGCCGTCGTCACGGGAGCGTACGGAAAGGTGGCGAAGAGAGTGGACGAATTCCGCGTGGCGGATGCGGTCGCCGAGATAATGACGGTCTTCCGCCGCGCGAACAAATACATCGACGAAACCGCGCCCTGGGTGCTCGCCCGCGACGAAGCCAAGCGCGACAGGCTTGCCACCGTGCTCTACAACCTCACGGAGAGCATAGTCATAGGTTCGAGTATGCTGGCGTGCTGTATGCCCGAAGCGGCGGCGAGCGCGGTCAGACAGTGCGGAGCGGAGCTCCGTCCGTTTGACAGACTCGGCGAATTCGGATTGCTGCCCGACGGCGTGAAGGTGGCGGAAAAACCGGAAATACTTTTTGCGAGGCTGGACGTGAAAGAAATCCTCGAAAAGGCGGAAAAAATGTACGAAGAAAGAAAGACTGCCGCTCCCGCAGAGAAAAAGGCGGATGAAGCGCAGCAGCCCAAGGAGCAGAAAACCGCGCCTGCGGAGACCCCCGAAGGCACGGTGAACTTAATCGACATCGGACAGTTCAAGACCGTATCCCTGCGCGTCGGGCACATCCTGACTGCGGAAAAGGTGGAAAAGGCGGACAAACTGCTCAAATTCTGCGTCGACCTCGGCACGGAAAAGCGCACCATCGTCAGCGGCATAGCAAAATATTACACCCCCGAAGAGATGGTGGGCAAACAGGTCGTCGTCGTGGCGAATCTCCGTCCCGCCAAACTGCGCGGAATAGAGAGCCAGGGTATGCTGCTTTGCGCGGTGAGCGTCGACGGCGACGTCGTGCTGGTTTCGCCCGAAAAACCCGTCCCCGCGGGCAGCGAGGTCTGCTGATGCTGATAGACAGCCATTGCCACCTGACGGACGAGAGGCTTGCGCCTTTTGCGGAGGAAATCGTTTCCTCTATGGCGGAGGACGGACTCGAAGGGATGATAACCGTCGGCTACGACAGGGAGTCGTCGCTGGGCGGGCTTGCGGTGGCGAGGGCGCACGACGGCGTCTACTGCACATTGGGCGTGCACCCGCACGACGCTGACAAGGCGGACGAAGAAACCTACCGCGAATTCCGTTCCCTTGCCGCCGACGGAAAGGTGGTCGGCATAGGCGAGATAGGGCTGGATTATTATTATGACCTCAGCCCGCGCGACGTGCAGAAGCGCGTGTTCCGCGAACAGATACTGCTTGCGGACGAATGCGCTCTTCCCGTATGTCTGCACGTCAGGGACGCGTACGGCGACTGTTTCGACTTGCTGACGGAATGCAAGGAGCATCTTTCCCACGGCGTGCTGCTGCACTGTTATTCGGGCTCGGCGGAGATGGTGAGGGAATTCGCGCGCTTTGACGCCTACTTCGCTTTCGGCGGCGCAATCACGTTTGCGAACGCGCGCAGAAATCTGGAAGCGCTCGCCGCCGTACCGCGGGACAGACTGCTGCTCGAAACGGACTGTCCCTATATGACGCCCGTGCCTTACAGGGGAAAGACCAACTTCCCGAAGTTTGTCGCGCTTGTCCGCGACAAGGCGGCGGAAGTGCTCGGCATATCCCGCGAGGAAACGGAGCGGATTGCAACGGAAAACACGAAAAGACTGTTTAACAAGATAAAATGAGTGTCTGAAACGTCGTTTCGGACATCGGAGTGCTATGCAAAACTGCGTATACGAATTCGGTGACAGCATATACATCAACCTTACCAACGAGTGTTCCAACTCCTGCGACTTCTGCATCCGCAATTTCAAGGAAGGCGTGGGCGGCAGCGGTCTGTGGCTGGAACACGAGCCGTCCGCGGCGGAAGTCATTGCGGAACTCGGCAAGCGCGACCTCTCCCGTTACCGCGGGGCGGTGTTCTGCGGTTTCGGCGAGCCGACCTGCGCTTTCGACAGACTGCTCGAAGTCGCGGCGTGGCTGAAAGGCAGGGGAGTGTCCACCCGCGTCAACACCAACGGTCAGGCGAACTTAATCAACGGCATCACCGACGCGGCGGAAAGGCTTGCGCCCGTTATGGACAGCGTGTCCGTATCGCTCAACGCGAGCACCGCGGAAAAGTATCAGGCTTCCTGTCACAGCGCGTTCGGTGAGGCGGGGTATTACGCAATGCTCGACTTCGTGCGCGACTGCGTGAGGGTGGGCATAGACACCGTCGTGAGCGTAGTGGACCTCATAGGGGAGGAAGAGGTGGAAGCGTGCCGCAAAGTGGCGCTTTCCCTCGGCGCGCGTTACCGCGTGCGTCCCGCGATTGAGGCGGACGAGGAATACTGAAAGCAAAAAAGAAAAGGAGTGTGCCACTCCTTTTCGTTATAGGCAGGCCGCTTGCCTTTCGGCGTTTGCGTGCCGTGACCTTCGATGAAAGCAGAAGAACAATCGGAATTTCGGTTGTATGACGGAATATCGAATGACTCCTGCTTTTATCGTGCGGATGAAATCCGCTCATCTTTTGTACTTCGACTGCGTTTTGTCTTCGGTACGCTCTTAATTTGCGAAGAAAACGGCGGGTTATACGTCCCGCCCAAAGGAAAAATATGGAAAACGCCACAATTGCCGAATTGCTCAGGTCCTGCGGCTTCCGCTTCAACAAAGCGCTAGGGCAGAATTTCATCTTCGACCGCAATCTGCTCGACGCGATAGTCGCCGACAGCGGTGTGACGGAAAAGGATACCGTCGTGGAAATCGGAACGGGCGCGGGCACTCTGACCGCGCGGCTTGCGGCACGGGCGAAAAAGGTGTTTTCCTTCGAAGTGGACGGCAATCTGAAAAGCGTGCTCGACGTCACGCTGCAAGGCACGGACAATGCGGAAGTGATTTTCCGCGACGTGCTGAAAATGTCCGACGACGACGTCCGCGGCATTATAGGCGACGGCGCGTTCAAAGTCGTCGCCAACCTGCCTTATTACGTCACCACGCCGCTCATTATGCGTTTTGCGGAGAGCACTCTTCCCGTGGAGTCACTGACCGTGATGGTGCAGAAAGAAGTCGCGGACAGGCTGCGCGCAAAATGCGGCACGGCGGATTACGCCGCGGTCACCGTCGCCGTGAATATGTTCGGCGACGTCGAACTCACGCGGGTGGTGGACAGGCATATGTTCCGCCCCGCACCCAACGTGGACAGCGCGGTGGTGCGCATAGACCGCGTCTCAGACAGGATGAAAGGGGAGGATGTGCAGGCGGTCAAAAAGACGGTGCGCGCCGCGTTCGCTATGCGCCGCAAGACGCTTGCCAACAATCTTTCTTCCGCTTTCGGCATTCCGAAAAATCAAGCGGCGGAGGCAATCCTCGCCTGCGGTTTCCCCGCCGATATACGCGGCGAACGTCTGGCTCTCAAAGACTTTGTCGCGCTCACCCACGCTCTTTCGGAGGGTGCGAAAGAGTGAACTCAGCCGCAAATTTTAAAGCGAAAACCCCGAAGGCGTTCTTCGGGGTTTTGTTTTGCCGTGCGGGAGGGGGCGGGCGGCTTATCTGATGCACTTTCCGTCCGTCGCGGACTGATAAATCACCCAGAAGCCGTCGCCGTCGGGGCGGCGGTTGTCGAGAGGCAGCCACACGCTCACGTCCGCTATGTCACGGGGCGGCGGAACGCTGCGCACGCCCGGTATGCCGTAACAGACGAATATCGGCAGAGAGAGGTCGAAGAGCACTCCGAGCACGTAATAGTCTTCCGCGTCGGTATCCACGCGCACCCATTTGGAATTCGGCACAAGCGCGTTCAGCCTCTCTTCGGCGGGATAGCGCACAAACATTTCGTCAATCTGCGGCTTCACCGCCTGATAAAAATTCGTGCCGTCGTATGCGACGCCTTCGCGCAGTACGGACTGCGAATATGCGCCGTTTTCGCCGCGCGGCGAAAACGGAGCTTCCGAAGGGCCTCTCATCGCTTGCGCAACGCTCTCGTCCGCAGGTGCGCCGCGAAAAGTGCGCCCGCCTTGCGCGCTTTCCCCGCGTACGTTTCCGTCCGCCCCGGAAGACGGCCGTCCGTGTGCGGTTTCTTCGGCTTCCGCGGCGACGCGTCTTTCCGCTTCCGCTTTTGTCGCCTGTTCCGCGGCTTCGCGCAGGCGCGCTTCGGACTCCCGCTTTTCCTTCGCCGCCCGCGCGCGTTCGCGGCGGTAAAGGTCTATCCTGCTTTCGAGCTGCCGTCTGTCGGCGCGTCCGCCCGAGCTTCCGACCAGCGTTTTGCCGCCCGTATACAACAGACAATACACGTCGGACTTTGCACTTATCGGCACTTCAAATGTCGTTTTTGCATTTTCAACGTGGATTTCAGTCACATCGTCCGCAATTATAAACAGCCGCGCGTCCGCGCCCGCCGCGTCGCAGCGGCACTCGCACTTCACCTTGTTCAGTCCGTCGAAACTGCCTGACAGTTTGACAAGTCCCGTGCTTCCCCCGCCGCTCAGGACAACGATAATTTTCCGGAATGCCATTTGTCACCTCGCATACTATCGTATGCCGCGGAAGCGGAGCATATTACATTGCGGAGGCATTGCGCTTCAACGAATTAAATCGTTAAAGAAAAGTGCGCGGAAACGCTTTACAACTTTAAAGCGTGAATGTATAATTGCGGTATACTTGACGCGGCGATGCCGCAAGGAGCTGTTATGACTTTGAAACTGTTCGAGGTGCTGTCACGCATAGAGTCCGAGGAGGATTTCAAGGCGTTTTTCGAGGATTTGTGCACTTATGCGGAAATCGAAAAGATGGAGCAGCGCGTGGAATGCGCGCAGCTGCTGCTCGGCGGCGACACTTACAACCGCATAATCGAAAAGACGGACATTTCCTCCGCCACGCTGTCACGCGTGTCGAGGTGCTTGCAGTACGGCAGCGGCGGATACAGCCGCGTGCTCAAAAAAATAGCGGAAGAAAACGCGCGGGAGAACGGCAATGCTGATTGACACACGCACTCTTCCCAAGGACGAAAGGACTTATCTCGAACTCGGCGCGCTCTACGAGCGTAACGGTTATGCGCTGTACAAGATGAAAAAGTTCGAGGAATATTCCCTTTACGTCGACAACAGGAACTTTCTCGGCAGCGAGTCCGTGCTCACGTTCCAGGGCTTCGGCGGAAAACTTATGGCGCTCAAACCCGACGTCACGCTCAGCATAGTGAAAAACGCGCGCGTGCCCGAGGACAGACCTCTGCGGCTGTATTACCGCGAGAGCGTCTACCGCACGGAGCGCGGCGGGACGGACTTCAAGGAGATAAACCAGATGGGGCTGGAATGCATAGGCGCGCTGGACGGCGAGGACGTGCGCGGCATATGCGCGCTTGCGGCGGAGTCGCTCTCCGTCATAGACCCCGACTTTATATTTTCCGTGTCGCATATGGGTTACATTTCCGCGCTGCTGGACGAATGCGGCGTCCGTGATGCGGCGGCGAGAAAGAAGGTGACGGACTGCATACGTTCGCGCAACGCGCACGACCTTGCGTCGGCGGCGGGAGAGGGCGCGGATACGGAAAAAATCGCACGCATACTGCGCGCGGGGACGGAGTTTTCGTCCGCGCTGGAAATCCTGCGCGCGGCGTCGGCGGGAGAGGGCACCCGCGCCGCCGCGGACGAACTTGCGGCGCTCTACGAAAGTTTTGCGGACGCGCCCTACCGCGACCGCATCCGCCTCGATCTCAGCATAGTCAACGACGTGGATTATTACACGGGCATAATCTTTCAGGGATACGTCGCGCGCGTGCCGAAGATGATACTCTCCGGCGGGAGATACGACGGGTTGCTCTCGCGCATAGGCAGGACGCATAACGCAATGGGCTTTGCGCTCAATCTCGGAGAGCTCAACGTCTATTATCCGCGCGAAAAGGAGGAGGCATAATGGTCAGCATAGCGCTTCCGAAAGGCAGACTCGGCAACAAGGCGTACGGCATACTGCAAAAGTGCGGTTACACGGTCGGTGAGCTTGCGGACGACAGCCGCAAACTCGTCTTCGAAAACGAGGAAAGCGGCGTGAGATATTTTCTCGTCAAGCCCTCGGACGTGGCGATATATGTCGAATACGGCGCGGCGGACATAGGCGTCGTCGGCAAGGACGTGCTGTTGGAAAGCGGCGCGGACGTCTACGAGCTGCTCGACCTCGGCATCGGCAAGTGCCGTATGTGCGTCGCGGCGAGAGAGGATTATGTGGAAGATACGGGCAGGGCGACGGTGGTCGCCACCAAATTCCCGCGCGTCGCGCGCGCCTATTTTATGGACACCAACCGTGAAATCGAGGTCATCAAACTTTACGGGTCGATTGAACTCGCGCCCTTGCTCGGGATGTCGGACGTCATAGTCGACCTCGTCGAAACGGGCACGACGTTGAAGGAAAACAAGCTGAAAGTTACGGAGGAGATTTTCCCCGTCAGCGCGCGCCTGATTGCCAACAAGGCGGCATACAAGTTCAAGGAAAAGGAAATAGGCGAGATTGTGAACAGGATAAAAGAGGTGACGAAATGATGAAAATACTCGACGCCGCGCGTCTTGCGGACGCGGAAGTCCTGAACCGCAGGATAGAGGATTATACGGAATACGAACCCGTCGTGCGCGGCATAATATCGCGCGTGAGGGAGGAAGGCGACGCCGCGCTCAGAGATTTCGCGGAGAAATTCGACGGCGGCGCCCCCGCGTCGCTCGAACTTTCCGCAGAGGAAAGAAGAGCCGCGCTCGCGCGCGTTTCGGACGAATACAAGGCAATGCTCGAAAGAGCGGCGGCAAACATCAGGGAATTTCACGAAAAACAGGTGCGGAAAGGTTTTTCCTACACCCGCCCCGACGGCACCGTGCTGGGGCAGAAATTCACCCCCGTCCAAAGAGCGGGCATATACGTTCCCGGCGGCACGGCGAGCTATCCCAGCACCGTGCTGATGAACGCAATCCCCGCAAAAGTTGCGGGCGTAGGAGAGATAATTATGGCGACGCCGCCCGCGCGCGGAGGAAAAGTGCGCGACGAGATAGTGGCGGCGGCGGAAATCGCCGGCGTGGACAGGATATTCCTCATAGGCGGCGCGGGAGCGATAGCCGCGCTGGCTTTCGGCACGGAAAGCGTGCCGCGCGTGGACAAAATCACGGGGCCCGGCAACATTTACGTCGCCCTCGCCAAAAAAGAGGTGTTCGGCACCGTGGGGATAGATATGGTGGCGGGACCGAGCGAAATACTCGTCATAGCCGACGACAGCGCGGACGCGCCGACGGTCGCGGCGGACCTGCTTTCGCAGGCGGAGCACGACAGGCTGGCAAGCGCCGTCCTCGTCACAACCGACCGCACTCTCGCCGAAAACGTGGCGGCAGAAGCGGAAAGACAGCTTGCGTTGCTGCCGCGCGAGGAAATCGCGCGCGCGTCCGTGGAAAACTGCGGAAAAATCATTGTCGCCGACAGCATAGACGAGGCGGTGCGCATCTCCAACGCGATTGCGCCCGAACATCTCGAACTGTGTGTGAAAGACCCGTTCGCTCTGCTTGACAAAATCACGGCGGCGGGGTCGATATTCCTCGGGCACAACACTCCCGAAGCGGCGGGGGACTACTTCGCGGGGCCCAACCACACCCTGCCGACGGGCGGAAGCGCGAGGTTTTCGTCGCCGCTGTCCGTGGACGATTTCGTCAAGAAATCGTCGTTCGTATGCTACTCGAAAGACGCGTTCGAAAACGCAATAGACGATATAGTTATGTTCGCGGAAAGCGAAGGGCTTTCGGCGCACGCGCGCTCTGCGGAGGCAAGACGCAAATGAGCAGATTTCTGGATGCGCGCTATGCGGGGCTTGCCCCCTATGTTCCCGGCGAACAGCCGCAGGACAGGCGCTATGTAAAACTCAACACCAACGAGTCGCCATTTCCGCCTTCGCCCGCCGTGCTTGCGGCGCTGAACCGCGAAGAAACGGAAAAGCTCAACCTCTACTCGGACCCGACGGCTGCCGTGCTCGTGCGCGCCATAGCCGCGCGCTTTGACAAAAAACTCCGCGCGGAAGGAAAGAAAGGACTGACCGAGCGGAACGTCTTCGTCGGGAACGGCTCGGACGAAGTCCTGGCGTTTGCATTCGGCGCGTTTTGCGGCAAAGAGCGGGGGGTCGCCTTTCCGGAGATAGGCTACGGGTTCTATCCCGTGTTTGCGGAATTCTTTTCTCTGCCTTTCGTGACCGTGCCGATGAACGCCGACCTTAGCGTGAACGCGGCGGGGTTCAGAGGATTGAAAGAAACCGTCGTCATCGCCAATCCGAATGCGCAAACTGGTATTTATCTTCCGATTTCTGAGATAAAAACCCTTCTTTCCGAAAACAAGGACAGATTGGTGATAGTGGACGAAGCGTATTGCGACTTTGGCGCTGAGAGCGCGGTCGGATTAATCGGAGAGTTCGACAATCTGCTCGTTGTGCAGACTATGTCGAAGTCGCGGCAGCTTGCGGGCGGCAGGGTCGGGTTCGCGCTAGGAGCGGCAGAGCTCATCGACGACCTCAACAAAATGAAGTTCAGTTTCAACCCCTACAACCTCAACAGGCTGAGCATTCTGGCGGGTGCCGCGGCGGTTGCGGACGAGGAGTATTTCGAGCGCACGACTTCCGCCGTCGCGGCGGAGCGGGAAAGACTTTCCGCCGCGCTTGCGGGGATGGGCTTTGCGCTCACTCCGTCGCTTGCGAATTTCGTGCTGGCTAAGCACGGCGGCATAAGCGGAGAGGAGCTTTACACCCGCCTCAAAGCGCGGGGAGTGCTGGTGAGGTATCTGGGCGGAGACCTTGCGGATTATGTGCGCATCACGGTGGGCTCGCGGGAACAGAACGATTTTCTGACGGACGCCGTACGGGCGGTGTTAAAGGAGAAAGATTTATGAGAAAATCGCAAATTTCGAGAAAAACTACGGAAACGGACATCACGCTTTCCCTCTCTCTCGACGGCAGCGGAAGCTACGACGTCAAGTCGGGCAGCGGGTTTTTCGACCATATGCTCGAACAGCTGACCAAACACGGTTCGTTTGACATCGTGCTGCGCTGCAAGGGCGACGTCGGCGTCGATTTCCACCATTCGGCGGAGGACATCGGCATTTGTCTCGGAGAAGCGTTCGGCAAGGCGCTGGGCGACAAGCGCGGCATACGCCGTTACGGAAGCTGTATTCTGCCTATGGACGAGGCGCTGGTGCTTTGCGCGCTGGATTTCAGCGGCAGGACTTATCTCAATTTCGACGTGACTTTCCCGCCCGAATACAAAGTGGGCGACCTCGACACGGAACTCATCAAGGAATTCTTTGCAGCGTTTGCGCGCTCCGCGTGCGCCACCGTGCATTTCAAAATGTTGTACGGCGACAACGTGCACCATATCGCGGAAGCGGCGTTCAAAGCCTTCGGCAGAGCATTGCACGAGGCGTGTTCCGTCGACGCCGCAAATGCGGACAGGCTTCCGAGCACAAAGGGGACGTTATGATAGCCGTAGTCGATTACGGAGTGGGAAACCTATTTTCGCTGGTGTGTTCGCTGCGTTTTATAGGGGCGGACGCGGAAGTGACCGCCGACGCGGCCAGACTGCGCGCGGCTGACGGGATAATTCTGCCGGGAGTGGGCGCGTTTGCCGACGCGCGCGAAAAACTCCGCGCTTCGGGCACGGAGCCGGTGCTTCGCGAAGAGGTGGCGAAGGGCAAGCCATTCCTCGGCATCTGCCTCGGAATGCAGATGCTCTTCGACCGCAGTTACGAGTACGGCGAACACGAAGGGCTTGGGTTTATCCCAGGCGAAGTCGTGCCGTTTTCGCTTCCGCGCGGTATGAAAGTGCCGCATATGGGGTGGAACAGTTTGCAGATATTGCGCGAATGTCCGCTGTTGAAATATGTGTCCAACGGCGAATATGTCTATTATGTCCATTCTTACTACGCGACGGGCTGCGGGGAGTACACCGCGGCGGTGAGTGAATACGGCGTGCCCGTGACGGGCGTCGTTGCCCGCGGCAACGTGTACGGCACGCAGTTCCATCCCGAAAAGAGCGGGGACACGGGGCTGAACATTCTGCGCGCGTTCAACGAGATGACGAGAGGTGTGCTATGAAGATATTTCCCGCGATAGACCTTCGCGGCGGCAGGGTCGTAAGGCTGACGGAAGGGGATTACGACAGAATGACCGTGTACGGCGACGACCCCGTTGCGACGGCGAAGAGTTTCGCCGCGGCGGGGGCGGAGTGTCTGCACGTCGTGGACCTCGACGGCGCGCTCGCGGGGGACGCGGTCAACTTCGGCGTGATAAAGGACATAGTGAAAAACAGCGGACTTTTTGTCGAAGTCGGCGGCGGCATCCGTGACGAGGAGAAGATAGCCGGATATCTCGACATCGGCGCAAAACGCGTGATAATCGGCACTATTGCGGTGGAAAAACCCGATTTTGTGCTGAGAATGATAAAAAAGTACGGCGACGCGATTGCGGTCGGAGTGGACGCGCGTGACGGCAGGGTCGCAGTCCACGGCTGGAAGACGCTGACGGATACGGACGCGTTCGAGTTCTGCGAATATCTGCGCGACGCGGGGACGGACTGCGTGATTTATACGGACATTTCCCGCGACGGGACGCTCGCGGGAGCGAACATTTCCGCCTATGAAAAACTCTCCGCGCTGGACGGATTGAAAATCGTGGCGTCGGGCGGCGTGACGCGGGCGGAAGAAATCGCAAAGCTCGCTTCGCTCGGAATTTACGGCGCGATAGTCGGCAAGGCGTTGTATACGGGCGCGCTGCCGCTCGGAACCGCTCTCGCTGCGGCAAAGGAGGGCGTATGCTCGCAAAACGCATAATACCCTGTCTTGACGTGAAAGACGGAAGGGTGGTGAAGGGCACCAACTTCGCGGGATTGCAGGACGTGTCCGACCCCGTGGCGCTTGCACGCTTTTACAACTCGGCGGGCGCGGACGAACTGGTCTTTTACGACATCACCGCGTCGCACGAGGGCAGGAAACTCTTTGCCGAAACGCTCACGGCGGTGGCGTCGCAGGTGTTCATACCTTTGACGGTCGGCGGCGGAATAAACGACATTTCCGATTTCGACCGCGTCCTGAAATGCGGCGCGGACAAAGTCAGCGTGAATTCGGGCGCGATAGCCGACCCGTCCGTCGTCGGGAGAGCCGCAAAAAAATACGGCGACCAGTGCGTGGTGCTGTCCATAGACGCAAAGCGCGCGGGCGGAAGATACGAAGTGTACGCAAAGGGCGGCAGAGTGCCCACGGGCATAGACGCCGTGGAGTGGGCTTACCGCGGGCAGGAAGAGGGCGCGGGCGAAATCGTGCTCAACAGCATAGACACCGACGGCGTGAAAGGGGGGTTCGACCTCGAAATGCTGTCCGCCGTTTGTGCGAAAGTCCGCATCCCCGTCATAGCTTCGGGAGGAGCGGGAAAGGCGGAGGATTTCGTCGAACTTTTCCGCAAAGTGCCAGGCGCGGACGCGGGACTTGCCGCCAGCATATTCCATTTCGGAGAGGTGGACATACGGGCTTTGAAGCGTATGCTTGCCGCCGAAGGCATTCCCGTGAGGCTGTGAAACGCGCCGCGGTTTATGCGGAATAAATGGCGGAAAACGAAGTTTAGCAATACAAAAACGGAGATAAAGTATGATTAGTGTCGACAATCTCAAATTCGGTCCCGACGGGCTCATCCCCGCCGTCGTGGTGGACCACTACACCAAAGAAGTCCTCACCCTCGCTTATATGAACCGCGAGAGCCTCGACGTCACGATGAAAAAAGGGCTGACCTGTTTTTACAGTCGGTCCAGACAGAAGCTCTGGCTCAAAGGCGAAAGCAGCGGCAATTTCCAGCACGTCGTGGACATCACGGCGGACTGCGACTGCGACGCGCTTGTTGTGGAAGTGGTCAAGGACGGCCCCGCCTGTCACACGGGTGAGGAAAGCTGTTTTCACAATCCGCTCTGGCAGTCCGACACCCTCAAACAGTTTTCGTACGAGGGACTGTACGAGCTCATCAAGGGCAGAAAGACTTCGCCGAAAGAAGGGTCCTACACAACCTATCTGTTTGAAAAGGGCATAGACAAAATCCTCAAAAAAGTGGGCGAAGAGAGCACCGAAGTCATCGTTGCGGGCAAAGGCGGCAGCCGCGAGGAGACCGTCTTCGAAATCGCCGACCTCATCTATCATCTCACCGTCCTTATGGTGGAAATGGGCATTTCCGTCCGCGACGTCACCGCGGAACTCGAAAAACGGCACGTTGTGGACAAGAAGGTTAAGCAGGAAACCCTCCGCTGAACGGCGCTATTTTGCGAATAACTGCGTCAGAGCCGCGCTCCCGACCGCTTATGTACGGACAAGTACACGGCGCGTCCGAGAGTCGCGGCTCTTTCTTGTTCTTCATCAAAATATCGCCGTTCAGAGGGATAGGTTATGCGCGAGAAACCCCGCAATCCCGTGAGCGTGACGAAAAGAAATCACCTTATACCCGACGGACGCCTATTTGGAGTGGGAGCCGCAACAGGCGGCGACCGTGTGAGTGCCGAGGGCAAAACGGGCGTACGTCGGCAATGCGCCGTCTGTTCGCGAAGCGGGCGCATTGCAAGTGGCATAACATTGC
>UQVO01000007.1 GCA_900544575.1 uncultured Eubacteriales bacterium
ACCGTCTAATTCGTCGGCAGCGTCAGATGTGTATAAGAGACAGCCCCCATACTTTTTATTATAAAAGTGCGCCGAGTGTTGCGGGCGCAGCCTGCAACACTCGGCGCGATATTATATAAAAGTATGGGGTCGAGGGGCATAATGCCCCTCGCGGGGTCAAGGGGCGGCCCCCTGCTATTTCAGTTTGACCACGACGACGCCGTCTGCGGGAATGCGCGCGACTATCTTGTTGCCCTCAATCGCCGCGTCCCCCGCTATTATGCTCATAACTTCTCCGATGACGCCCACCGACGTCGCCGTGTTGCCCGCCGTCGCAGGGGAAACATAGTCGTCCCTGTACAGTTTTGCGATATCTAACCGCCTCTTTTGGGCAATCTTCGTCTTGTTGAAAAAGCACACCGCGATTCCGCCGTCGGCAAGAGGTCTGGCAAGCACGTCCACCGCGCCGCGGCGAATGCGTTTCGCCTGCTTTCCGAGGGGGTCCTGGTCTATCGCTATGAGCTCGCGGTTGGTGACAATATCCAGCACGGGCTTGGTTATTTTGCGGATGTCGTTGCCGAGGACGAGCGGCGCGCTCATCATACACCACAGCGCAAAGTGGGAGAGATTCTGGTTGTAAGTCAGTTTGCCGTTGCCCACTTCCAGCATATCGGGGTCGTTGAAGTGACCGGGAGAGGCATATTTCCAGAGCTTTACGTTGCGGGAATAAATGGTTCTTATCCAATACCACCACGGACGGATGTCCGGGGTCGTGCGCCACATATTTCCCGCGGACGCACCCCACAGCCACGGCTTGCGGAAGCCCCATTCGCATATGGAGAAACGGATGGGTTTTACCGCCTCGCCGCGCTCCGCCGCAACTTCCGCCGCGGCGTCTTTCAGCGCATATGCCATCTTGCGATACTGTATCGCCGCGCTGTCGCGGGAATTTGCCACGGGATTGCCGAGTTCTATGGCGTTCCTGCCAGCTTTCAGCCGCACGACGGTCTGGAAACGCGCGGTAAGGTTGAAATGTTTCTGCGGCGGAAACTCTATCCCTCCGCACTCTCTTCCGTTCACGGTGACGGCGAGATATTTTTCATACCTGCCGTATTTTTTTATCTCGACCGTGAGCACATATTCCCCGTCCGCGTCCACCACGACGTTGTCGAAAACTATACTCCCCTTGCCCTCGTCAAGCCCGGACACATACTGTCCGCCCGGCAAGGCGTCGCACTTTCTGCGGCGGGCAAGCCCTTTCAGTATGCAGTTGGACACCTGATATTCGACCGCCTTTCCGCTGCCCAGAGGTGAAATCTCTATGCCGTACACCAGCGGCGCATAGCGCGGGACGGGAATGTTGTGGCAGAAGTCGTATTTGAGATACTCCATCCCCCACCTTGCGAAAGTGCGGGCGTCGTCGCGCTCCCTGCCCAGGCTTGCGGGCAGGTCCTCGCAGGTCAGGGTGCCGTTCGAGGAATATATCCCCGCCTTGAACCCCATTTCGTTGAGACGGCGCACCAGCGCGGGTATGCCGTCGGGGAAGCGCACGAGCTCTCCCTGCATATCGCCGTGCGCGTCGCGCATATTGGAATGCCAGTTGTCGTCGAGATTGACATACCGATAGCCCGCGTCCAGCAGTCCGTTTTCTTTCATCGCCGCCGCCGTGTCCTCTATGAGTTTCGCGTCAATGTTGTTGCGGAAGGTGTTCCAGCTGGACCACCCCATAAGCGGCGTATCGCCCGACCCGTTTTCATAGGGAGCGGCGGACGGACGGTCCACCGAAGGCGCGCCGATAAGCGCGCGCCTGAAATAGCATATCGGGCACATCTTGTTGCGTTTCAGCATAATAAAACCTCTTTTTCTGCAAAACCGCGCCTTGCGACGCGGTGCGTTGATTTCTTATTTCGCGGTCGGAGCGGTGTACCAGACGTGCGCCTCGTAGGGTTGGAGCACGTCCGCCATCGAGCCTTTGTAGTTGCCGATGAGGTGCTTCGCGCCTGCACGCACGCACTTCTTCGCTCCCGCCGCGGACACGGGTTTGTCCGTCATATTGATGACCACGGTCAGCACGCCGCCGTCTTCCGCCACCTTGTCGTAGGCGAAGATTTTGCCGCTTGTGCGCAGCTTTTCCTCATATCTGCCGTATATTGCCGTCTCCTTATACTCCTTGCGCAGCGCTATGACCTTGCGGTAATAGTTGAGCAAAGAGTCGGGGTCGCTCTCTTCCGCTTCGACGTTGATTTGCGTGTAATTCGGGTTGACGTGGAACCACGGCTTGCCCGTCGTGAACCCCGCGTTGTCGGCGGCGCTCCACTGCATACAGGTGCGCGCGTTGTCGCGGGCGGCATAGGCGCAGTTTTCGAAAATCTTCTTTTCAGAGAACAGGTGCGTCTTTTCCATTATGCCTTTGGCGCAGAAAGTCGCGACGTCGACAAAATCCTCCCAGCCTTTGAAAGGATAGTCCAGCATACCTATCTCCTGCCCCTGATACACAAAGTGCGTGCCCGACATAAACGTATAGAGCGTCGCGAGCGCCTTGCCGCTCTCCGTGCGCAGTTTTTCGCTGCCGTAACGGGAGATGACACGGGGCTGGTCGTGGTTTTCGAGATAGTTGGTGTTCCACGCGATGCCGTACATCTTGTGCTGCCAGTTGCGGTACACCTTTTTGAGCTTGCGCAGGTTGAACTTCGTCCTGAGATAGCTCGTCATAAAGCAGTCCGCTTCCATATGCTGGAACTGGAACATCATATCCAGCTGCTGGTCCTTGCCTTCGGTGATGTATTTCAGCGCGTTTTTCGGCGTCATCATAGGCGCTTCACCGAGCTGGAACGCGTCGTAATTCTTGACGACCTGCCTGTATTCCATAAGGTATTTGTGGATGTTGGGGCCGGGGGAATAGTGTTCCATACCGCGCATTATCGGCAGAGGGAAGCCGTTGGGCAGCCCTTCGCGCTTGCTGATGTAGGTGATGACGTCTTCGCGGAAGCCGTCGACGCCCATATCCAGCCAGAATTTCATCACCTTTTTCACTTCCTCGCGCACGGCGGGGTTGTCGTGGTTGAGGTCGGGCTGTTCCACCGCGAACAGATGGAGGTAATACTCCCCCCTCTCCTCGTTCCACTCCCACGCGTTGCCCGGGAATGTGGACATCCAGTTGTTGGGGAACTTTTTGCCGTCCTTGCCCCTGCCGGGACGCCAGATGTAAT
This sequence comes from uncultured Eubacteriales bacterium, assembly GCA_900544575.1. Classification (GTDB taxonomy): domain Bacteria; phylum Bacillota; class Clostridia; order Christensenellales; family CAG-917; genus Limadaptatus; species Limadaptatus stercorigallinarum. The sequence continues at coordinate 3,189 of UQVO01000007.1, forward strand.
AATCCTTGTATTTCGGGTCCTTCGCCGCGCTCTTTTTGAACCATTCGTGCTGGTCGGACGTATGGTTGACGACGAGGTCCATAATGATTTTCATACCCCTTTCGTGCGCGCCGTCGAGCACTGCCCTGAAATCTTCCATCGTGCCGTATTCGGGGTTGATGTTGTAGTAGTCCGCTATGTCGTAGCCGTAGTCCTTCTGCGGAGATACATAAAGCGGAGAAAACCAAATTGCGTCCACGCCCAGGCTTTTGATGTAATCCAGCTTGCCGAGCACGCCTTTGAGGTCGCCCACTCCGTCGCCGTTGCCGTCGCAGAAACTGCGCGGCCAAATCTGATAGACGGACAATTCTTTGTACCAGGTCTTTTTCATAACGCCATAATTCTCCCTTTCCTAGGTTTGACGATATTATAATACCAACATCATCGCCCACTTTCAAGAGAATGGAAAAAGTTTACTTCGTAAAAGGTATCACCGCGCCCCCTTGGGGAGATTTTCTTCACGCTTCCGCCCCGCAAGCCGACGGCATATTTACGAAAGCCGCGGCGGGGCGGAGGGGTGCGACGCCAGGCGCAAAGCAAGCGTTTTGCGCAAAACAAACGGCGGCACAACATAACAAAACGCGGAGTTAAACTCCGCGTTTTGTGTTTTTAAGTGCCGTTTTATGCGATTTATGCTCCGTCATTCTTCGGCGGGCGTTTCGGTTTCCGCTTCCGCGGACGGCTGTTCCGAACCCGCGGACGCGCCTTCCGCATTCTCTTCCGCCGCGGCGTTTTCTTCCGTGGGAAGTTCCTCTTCCTCCTCGTGGGGAGTGAGCGCGATGCTGACGACTTTCGCCTCTTCGCCTTTGAGCTTCATAATCCGCACGCCCTGCGTCGCCCTGCCTATCTTGGATATCTCGTCCGCCTGCACGCGGATGATGATGCCGCCGTCCGTAATCATCATCACGTCCATATCGGCGGGGATGACTTTCAGCCCAGCAAGGTCGCCCGTCTTGTCGTTGAACACGCCGGCTTTGACGCCTTTGCCCGCTCTGCCCTGCAACGGATAATCCGCCACGTTGCTGCGCTTGCCGTAGCCCTGGGTGGTGATGGTAAGAATCTCGCATCCGTCGTGCACCACGGCGAGGTCCACCATATGTGCGCCTTCGGGTATGCGCATACTCTTGACGCCCATTGCCGTCCTGCCCGTGGGACGCACGTCCTTTTCGTGGAAGCGGATGCAGTAGCCCTCGCTGGACGCCATAATGAGCTGGTCGTCGCCGCTTGTCAGCACCGCTTCGATGAGCTCGTCCTCTTCCATAAACTTGATGGCTATCTTGCCGTTGCGCTTGATGGACGCAAACTCTTCGAGCGGAGTCTTCTTGATGAGCCCGCGTTTGGTGGCGAGCATAAGGAATTTGCCTTCCCTCTCCTCGGGCAGCGGGAGCACCGTCTGCACCTTTTCGCCGGGCGAAAGCTGCAACAGATTGATTATCGCGCGGCCGCGGGAAGTTTTGCTCGCTTCGGGTATCTCGTAACCCTTCATCGTGAACACTTTGCCGAGATTGGTGAAGAAGAGCATATCCTGGTGCGTGTTGCTCACGAAAATGTGCTCGATGAAGTCGTCATCCTTCGCCTTGTGCGCGGTGACGCCCATCCCTCCTCTTCTCTGAGAGCGGTATTCCGCCACGGGCAGACGCTTGACGTATCCGCCGTGCGTCATAGACACCACGATGTCCTCTTTGTCGATGAGGTCGGCAATGTTGATTTCGGAATAATCGTAGCTGAGCTCGGAGCGTCTGGGCGTGCCGTAGCGTTCCTTGATTTCGGTGAGCTCGGTGACGATGATTTCCTTGACCGCCTCTTCCGAACCGAGGATGCGCTTGTATTCCACGATTTCGGCGCGCTTCTGTTCCAGCTCCTCGTTGATTTTCTCCACTTCGAGCCCCGTAAGGCGCTGCAAGCGCATTTCGAGTATCGCCACGGCCTGTTTCTCGCTGAGCAGGAAACGCTCCGTCAGATTGTCGATGGCGGCTTGTCTGTCCGCGCTCTTTTTGAGCAGTTCCACCACTTCGTCGATGTTGGCGAGCGCGATGGCGAGACCGTTCAGGATGTGCTCTCTCTCCTCCGCCTTTTCGAGGTCGAACTTCGTACGGCGGATGATGACGTCCTCCTGATGCGCGATGTAATATTCGAGGATTTGTTTGAGGTTGAGGATGCGGGGCACGCCGTCCACGAGCGCGAGCAGGATGATGGAGTTGTTGACCTGCAAACTCGTCTGCTTGAACAGCGTGTTGAGCACCACCTGCGGGTTGTGGTCCTTTTTGACGTCGATGACGATGCGCATACCCGTGCGGTCGGTCTCCTCGCTGATGTCGGAAATGCCTTCCAGCCTCTTGTCCTTGACCTGGTCCGCAATATTTTCGATGAGACGCGCCTTGTTGACCTGATAGGGTATCTCCGTGATGATAATGCGGCTCTTGCCGTTGGGGAGCTCCTCTATCTCCGTGCGGGAGCGGATGACCGCGCCGCCGCGGCCCGTGCGGTACGCCTGACGTATCGCCGCTCTGCCCAGCACCAGACCCGCGGTGGGATAGTCGGGCGCGGGGATGTATTCCATAAGGTCGTCCACTTCGAGCTCGGGATTGCGGATGAGCGCGACGACGGCATCGATGACCTCGCCGAGGTTGTGGGGAGGAATGGACGTCGCCATACCGACCGCTATACCGTCGGAACCGTTGACGAGCAGGTTCGGAAAACGCGAAGGCAGCACGACGGGCTGCTCGCGCGTGTCGTCGAAGTTGGGATAGAAGTCGACGGTGCGCTTGTCGATGTCGCGTATCATTTCAAGCGCTATCTTGGAAAGACGCGCTTCGGTGTAACGGTATGCCGCGGGAGGGTCGCCGTCAACGGAACCGAAGTTGCCGTGACCGTCCACCAGCGGGCAGCGGATGGAAAAGTCCTGCGCCAGACGCACCATCGCGTCGTAAACGGAACTGTCGCCGTGGGGATGGTATTTGCCCAGCACTTCGCCGACCACCATCGCGCTCTTGCGGTAAGGCTTGTCGGGCGTGAGGTTGAGCTCGCTCATGGCGTAAAGAATGCGCCTGTGCACGGGTTTCAGACCGTCGCGGACGTCGGGTATCGCTCTGGACACGTTGACCGCCATCGCATAGGAGATGAAGGACTTTTTCAGCTCGTTCTCCACCTCGACGTTGACTATCTTGCTGTCGGCAAGATGTTCGAGATATTCTTTGTCTTTCTGCGTATCTTTGCTCATGCGTCCCTCCGTCAGATGTCAAGGTCTTCGACAAGTTTTGCGTTCTCTTCGATGAACGCGCGCCTGAGTTCGGGCTGTTCGCCCATAAGCACCGAGAACATTTCGTCCGCAGAGATGGCGTCTTCCATACTTACGCGGAGAAGAGTGCGGCTCTTGGGGTCCATCGTGGTTTCCCAAAGCTGTTCGGGGTTCATTTCGCCGAGGCCTTTGTAGCGCTGCAAATCGAAGCCCTTCCTGCCGTTTTCCTCATAGAAAGCGTTCAGCGCGTCGTCGTCGTAAAAATACCATTCCTGCTTGCCGCGCGCGAGCTTGTAAAGCGGGGGCTGCGCGATGTAAACGTGACCGTTCTCGATGAGCGGACGCATAAAGCGGAAGAAGAAGGTGAGCATCAGTATGCGGATGTGCGAGCCGTCCACGTCCGCGTCCGTCATACAGATGATGCGGTCGTAGCGCAGCTTGCTCTCGTCGTAATCCGCGTTGATGCCGCAGCCGAACGCGGTAATCATCGCCTTGATTTCCTCGTTTTCGAGCACCTTGTGCAGCCTTGCCTTTTCGACGTTCAGTATCTTGCCCCTGAGGGGAAGTATCGCCTGGAAACGACGGTCCCTGCCCTGTTTCGCGCTGCCGCCTGCGGAGTCGCCCTCGACGAGATAAATCTCGCACGCCTTGGGGTCCTTGTCCGTGCAGTCGGCGAGTTTGCCGGGCAGCGTCGTGCTTTCGAGGGCGGATTTGCGCCTTGCGGTTTCGCGCGCCGCTCTCGCCGCTTCGCGCGCCCTCTGTGCGGTGATGGTTTTGAGGATAAGTTCCTTGGCTTCGCGGGGATGTTCTTCGAGATAAGTCCCCAGCCCTTCCGTCACGCTCTTTGCTACGGCGGCTCTCATACTGCTGTTGCCGAGCTTGGTCTTGGTCTGCCCTTCGAACTGGGGCTCCGCGAGCTTGACGGAAATGACCGCCGTCAGACCTTCGCGCACGTCCTCGCCGGAAAGTTTGTCCGCTTCTTTCAGAATGCCCGCCTTCTTGCCGTAGTCGTTGATGACCTTGGTGATGGCCGCCTTGAAGCCTTCGAGATGCGTGCCGCCCTCTTCCGTGTTGATGTTGTTGGCAAAAGCGAGAATGGTGTCGGTGTAAGAGTCGTTGTACTGCATCGCCACCTCAATCTCGCTGTCCACATACTGCGCGTCGAAGTAGACCACGTTTTCGAATATGGTTTCCTTGTTGCGGTTGAGGCTCTCGACAAAGGACACTATGCCGCCCTCGTAGCAGAACACTTCCCTGCGCGCGGGTTCGACGCGCTCGTCCGCAATCTCGATTGTCAGCCCCTTGTTGAGGTAGGCAAGCTCGCGCAGACGGGATTTCATCGTGTCGTAATTGAAATCCAGCGTTTCGAAAATGTCGCCGTCGGGATAGAACGTAATGGTTGTCCCCGTGCCTTCCGCAGGCCCGATTTCCGCAAGAGGTCTTTCCGCTATACCGCGGTTGAAACGGATGCGGTAGAGCTTGCCGCCCTGCCTGACTTCCGCCACCAGCCATTCCGAAAGCGCGTTGACGCAGGACACGCCCACGCCGTGCAGACCGCCCGAAATCTTATATCCGCCGCTGCCGAACTTGCCGCCCGCGTGCAGCTTGGTGAGCACGACTTCCACCGCGGATTTGCCTTCTTTTTCGATGATGCCGACGGGAATGCCTCTCCCGTTGTCCGCCACGCGCACCGCGCCGTCGGAAAGAATCTCGACCGTGATGTGCGTGCAGTAGCCGGCAAGAGCCTCGTCGATGGAATTGTCGACGACTTCCGTCACGAGATGATGAAGCCCTCTCGCGTCCGTCGAACCGATATACATACCGGGGCGTTTGCGGACGGGGTCCAGCCCTTCCAGCACCTGTATGTCGGTCGCATTATAGCTGTGTTTGACTTCTTCCATGCTTCCTCCTTGTGTTCGTATAGGTTAACTGTGATAGCTAATAATAACGAATATTTATTGTATTATATCACACGCACGCGCGCAAAGCAAGCGTTTTGCGCGCCGTGCGCGCGCATATGAAAACAAGCCCCCGAACCCCGCTCATTCGCGGCGGAAACGGTGAAAATCGACGTTTGTCGAACGCGAAATTGACATTTGATGTAAATTGTTTTATCTTCTTGTCGTGAAAACGCTCGGAAAAACGAAACTTTATCCCGCGGCGGCGCTTGCCGTGCTTATCGTGCTGATTGCGGCGGCGCTGTTTCCCGTGTCGTCCGCCGCTTTTGCCGCAGCCCCGCTGAATGCGGAGATAATTGAGCAAAACGGCAGGATTTTCCTGCAATGGGACGCCGTCGACGGTGCGGATTTGTACGAAATCGAAGCCGTTTCGGAATACGGTTCGGCGTCCAGACAAACCGCCGACGCTTCCCCGACCGAAATCGAGGACCTGTTCACTCTGGGCGGCGAATACTCCGTCACGGTCACCGCGTTTTCGGACGGAGAGGCGCTTGCCGCCGACACTGCGGTTTACGGTTATGTCGTCACCCTGTCCTCTCCCGCCGACCTGCGGTATTCGGACGGAGCGCTCCGCTGGACCGCCGTGCCCGGTGCGACAGGCTATTCCGTCACCGTAAACGGCATACCTCTCGGCAGCACCGCGGCGGACGAAACGGAGTTCGACTTGTCGGGGATACTCGCCGTGACGGGAGAATATACGGCCGCCGTGACGACGCTCGGCGACGGCGCTTTCAACCTCGATTCCCCTGCGGCGGAGCTGTCGTTCGCGTTCTCCGCCCCTCCCCTTCCTCCGTATGACATAGTGCTCGGAAAAAGCGGGGAAAGCTATATCGCAAGCTGGCCGCCTATGACGGACGAATCGCCCGAAGGATATGTTTATAAAGTCGAAACCGACAGCGAAACATTGTTTTGCGGCATTACGGAGGAAAACCACGCCGACGTCACCGCATATGTCGCGGAGGACGGAGTCTACGTCCTGTCCGTCGCCTGCGTCCGCGACGGAATCCGCGGCGCCTTCTTTTCCCGCTCGTTTACGGTGACAGGCGGAGAGATTGTTTTATGAAAAAGAAACTCCTGCCCGCTTTGTTCCTGCTCTGCGTATGCGCCGTGTTGCTTGCGGCGTGTTCGGAGGCCCTCCCGACTCTTCCCGCCGAAGACGGCTATGCCGTTTCGGGCAGCATAACCGCGGACGGAGAACCTTTGGAAGGCGTCAGCGTGCTCGCCGACGGACAGGAAGCCGGCAAAACGAATTCTTACGGCATTTATTCTCTCACGGGTCTGGAATACGGCACGGTCATCGCATTCGTTGCGGACGGATACACCTTCTCGCCCGAAAGCTACACCGTACGGGAAAACGCGTACGACCTCAACGTGCTCGCATTCAAGGAAACGCCGGACGACGGCGACACCGACGAACCGTCCGAACCCGACGAACCCACCGAACCCGACGAACCTTCCGAGCCTGATGAGCCGACCGAGCCGGAAGAGCCGGAAAAGCTCGACGCTCCGCACGGATTTTTCGCGGCGTACACCGGTGACGGTAATATTGTCCTTAACTTCTCCGCCGACGGCGCCGCGCAGTCGTTTTCCTTCGCGCTGTCCTGCGGAGACACTACCCTTTCCGCCGTATGCGCGGCGACGGAAGACAAAGAGAGCGAAGCGGATTTCGGGGAGTTCTCTCTCCCCGTCTATGTCGGCTTCGAAAGCGAAGACGGGCTTTCCGTCCTGATGGACGTCACGGACGCGGTCTCCTTCTTCGGCGGGACTTTCACCGTCACCGTGACCGCTTCGGCGGAAAACATGAAGGACGGCGTGTCGGAACCTTTTGTATGTTCCTTCGCTGCGGGAGAGCCGCGGGTGTACGGTCTGACCCTGCAAGACGGCACACTTTCGTGGCACACCGAACACCTTCCCGAAGGGTGCACATTCGCCGTAATCGTCAACGGACTGAGAGTGTACGAAACTGCTGCCGAGGAAACAGACTTAGCCGACCTGCCCTTCGCGCTCCCCGACGGCGCAACGCTCCGCGTCGCCGCCGAAAAGGACGGCTCGGCGATTGCGTTTTCGGAAGAAATCGTCTTCGGCGAAACGATGTGATTTTTGCACAAAGGCAGGTTGATCGGCGGTTTTTCCGAAACAAACTTCGTCTTTTGCCGACTTCCGCAACGGCGGCACGAAAAAACGGCACGCTCTCGCGTGCCGTTTTCACAAGGGGGATAAAAGGAGGATTTTCCCTTTCGGGATGATGTTATTCGATTACGATGTTCTTCTTGGCGTCGGGCTTCTTCTCTTCCTTCTTGGGCAGAGTGACCGTCAGGACGCCTTTGTCGTATTTCGCCTTGATGGACTCTTCCTCGGTGTCGCCGACATAGTAGCTTCTCTGGCAGGAAACGCTCCTCTCTTTCCTGACGTAGCGGTGCTCTTCCTTGCCGCTTTCGTCCTTTTCCTTCTTCTCTGCACGGATGGTGAGATAGCCGTTGTCGAGGTCGAGAGAGATGTCCTCTTTGTCAAAGCCGGGCATTTCGACATCCATGATGTAGGAGTCCTTGGTTTCCCTGATGTCCGTCTTCATCGCGTCCAGCTTTTCGTCGTAAAACAGCGGACGGAAGAAATTGTCGAATGCGTCGTCGAAGAAATCGAACGCGTGATTGTTTCTGTTATAGTTGGTAAGATAATTCTTCATAAGTCACAAGCTCCTTTATGTTTATTTTCGGAACGGGTGACGGCTATGGTTTTTTTGGCACTCGCCGTCTTTGTTTGTTAGCACTCTATTGCTCCGACTGCTAACATTGTAGCACACTCTTTCCCCTTGTCAATAGTTTTTGCAAAAAATTTTCAAAAAATTTACTCTCCCCCGATTTGCCTGAAAAAACCGCTTCCTCCGCTCTTTTTGCACACCTTGCGCCCGTACGGAATATACTGCGCTATGCAAAACCTTACGGAAACCAGAAAATATTTCGGGACGGACGGCATTCGCGGCGTCTACGGCGAAGACCTGACGGACGGGCTCGCAATGCTTGTCGGCAACAGCCTCGGCCTTGCCGCCGCGGGCGGCACCGTCGTCATAGGACGCGACAACCGCACCGGCGGCGAAAATCTCGCGCGTGCGCTTGCGGAAGGCGTGCTCGCCGCCGCGGGCAACGTAGTTGACCTCGGCGTTGTAACCACCCCGTGCGTGTCCTTCGTGACAAGAGAAACGGGGGCGTCCGCGGGCGTGATGGTGAGCGCGTCGCACAATCCTCCGCGCTACAACGGCATAAAAGTTTTCGGGCCCGACGGCAGAAAGCTCGCAAGGGAAAGGGAAGCGCTCGTGGAAAAGCACATCGCGGACGCGAAATTGTGTTACGCGGAGTACCGCGGCGAGGTGCGGAGCGCGGCAGGACTGACCGAAAGTTACAAATCCGCCGTCTGCGCCGCCGCGGGAAGCCTTGACGGGCTGCGCGTCGTGCTGGACTGCGCGAACGGCGCCGCGGCATATACCGCGCCCGAAATCTTTTCGCGGCTGGGGGCGGAAGTCTTCCCCGTCTGCACATCTCACGACGGCGCTCTCATAAACGAGGGCTGCGGCGCGCTTCACCCCGATGCCGTGGCGGAAGAAGTCGTGCGGCGCGGCGCCGACATCGGGCTGTGCTTCGACGGCGACGCGGACAGGGTAATCGCAGCGGACGAAAACGGAAAAACCGTCGACGGGGATATGACGATATACATTCTCGCCCGCAAAATGAAAGCGGAGGGACGCCTGCCCTGCTCCGCCGCCGTCGGCACCCTGCATACGAATATGGGCGTGGAAGCGGGGCTTGCAAAGCTCGGCATTGACCTCGTCCGCACGGACATCGGAGACCATAACGTCATCAGGTGTATGTGCGAGGCGGGGCTTGCGCTCGGCGGGGAGCAGTCCGGGCACATCATTCTCAGCGAATTTCTGCCCACGGGCGACGGCGTATTCGCGGGCGCAAGGCTCGCGCGCGTCCTCAAAGAAAGCGGGAAAAAACTCTCCGAGCTTGCCGACTGTCAGGTCTTTCCGCAGCGCAACGCGGAAGTTGCCACCCGTCACAAGGAAAAGATAGCGCGGGACAAAACGCTGCTGCGCTACGTGGCGGCAATAGAAGATATGCTGGGCGACAGCGGCAGGATTATGCTGCGGCCGAGCGGCACGGAGAAAAAGCTCCGTATTATGGCGGAAAGCCGCGACGCTTTCCTTGCGGACTTCGCCGCACGGAGCATCGAACTCTTCATACGGACGCAGTTCGAGCTGCTCTGACCGCGTCACCGCCGCACCGCATCCGCGGTCGGGAAAAGTCGGCTTTTCCTTAACGTGGGCGTTGACAACGGAGCGTATATATAACAAAAACAGCCGTTTTCACGGCTGTTTTGACTTGTTAAACGTCTTTTCCGCTCATTCGCCGTCGAGCAATCCGCGCAGATAATCCGTCATTCGGGCGCCGTAACGCCTCAACCCCATTTCCACGTTGGCCTGCAAGAAACCGAACTTGTCGCCTATGTCGTAGCGCACCCCTTCGAAGTCGTAAGCGTACACGCCTTTGTCCGTCAGCAGGTCTATCGCGTGCGTCAGATATTTCTCTCCGCGGAACACGGGCGCGCGCTCTATCGCCCCGTAGATGTCGGGCGTGAGGACATATCTCCCCAGGCTGCTGAGAGTGGAAGGCATATCGTCGGGGGAAGGTTTTTCCACGATGCCGAGCACTTCCGTAAGCCGCCCTTCCGTCCTGCCCTTCCTTATCACCGCATATTTCGCCGCTTCCTGCCGCGGCCTTTCCTGCACTCCGAGCACCGTTTTGCCCGTGCGGCCGTAGGCGCGGATGAGCTGTTTCAGACACGGTTCGCCGCCGTCGTTGACAATCACGTCGTCGCCGTACATCACGGCAAAAGGTTCGTCGGCGGTAAATTCCCTCGCAAGCAGCACCGCCCCCGCGGTCCCGTCCGCCTCGTCCTGATAAACGAACTCGAAACGCACCCTTTCCAGCAGGTCGTCAAGCTCCCTTTCCGCGGCGCAAGTCGCTTCCTCCTTGCAGAAATAACGGCGGATGAGCTCCTTTTCCCTGTTGATGACGACGAGGATTTCTTCTATCCCGCTGTCCGCCGCCTCCTGCGCCACATATTGCAGCGCGGGCGTGTCTATGAGCGCCAGCATCTCTTTGGGCAGCGCCTTCGTCACGGGAAGAAACCTCGTTCCGTGCCCCGCCGCGGGTATTACGGCTTTTCTGACTTTTTTCATCTGCCCCTCCGAGCGCTTACTACTTATATTCTATACATTTCGGCGGCTTTTTGCAATACGAATTTGCCCCGTACGCACACATACGGACGGCGGCGCACTCCGAAGTCCCATCTCCCTCCGCGCCGACACGCCGCAAAATGCCGTGCACACAAACGAAAATGCTGCGCATAATAATAAGCGAGCCGCGGCGAGCGGTTGAAAACCGCGCCGCTTTGCTTTATAATCGAGCGCAGGCGCAATGAAAAAATGTCTTATCGTCATCAACAGAATGAGCGGCCGCTCCGCAAAAATCGACAGGGATAAACTCCTTGCCAAATTCGGCGCGGCTTATGACGTCACGGTGACGGAAATAACCTGCGACACGGACGAATGGTCGCCGAAAGGATACGACCTTGTCGTCGCGTGCGGCGGTGACGGCACGTTCAACCGCGCGCTCAACCTCTGCGCCGAGGAAAACGTAAATCTGATTTATTACGGCTTCGGGACATTCAACGAATGTGCCAAGGCGAAAGGCAAATCCCGCGAAGGGCGGGAGTTCATACGGCTTTACGAATACGCCTCCGTGTCCGGCAGATATTTCGGCTACGTCGCCGCAACGGGGTCGTTCACTCCCCTCGGATATGTGGTGGACTCCTCCGCAAAACAAAAAATGGGCGTGCTTGCCTACCTTCTCCGCGTCGTAAGGGAATACAAGGTCTGGGACATAGGCGCGCGCGTCACCGCGGACGGCGACGTTTACACGGGCAACTACACGCTCATTATGGCAATAGACTCGATGCGCTGTTTCGGTTTCCGCTTCAACAGACTTTACGAACCCGACGACGGAAAAGTCCACCTTCTGCTCGTAAGAAGCCCCGGCAAGGACAACTTCGTGAACAGAGTCAGAATCTTCTTCCCGCTGTTCCGCGCCTTCTTCATCGGCTTCGGCAAAGAAAAGCACGGCAAAGACATTACCTTCCGCGCCGTGAAAAAGCTGGACATCTCCCTTTCCTCTCCCGCCGTATTCGACGTGGACGGCGACGCGGCGGAGTTCGGAAACGCATTGTCCGTTTCCGTCACAACGCCGAAAAACGAGGTTTATATCGGCGATTTCGACGCATTATCTCTTTGATTTGCAATTATCCCCGCCCCAACCAATATGGTAAAAGTCGAACGGAAAAGAAAAAGTCGGGCATCTGCCCGACTTTTATTTCAGGTCGAAAGACGTCATTTTTCTTCGGACGCGTCCGCGTCGTCATCTTGTTCGTCCGCTTGTTCGTCCGCTTGTTCGTCCGCCGCGTCTTCGCCGTTCTCAGCCTCGTCGTCCTCGGCTTCGGACGTATCGGCTTCCTCTCCGTCTTCGGACTCTTCACCGTCCGAGTCAACGTCTTCCTCTGCGGCATCTTCATCCGCCGCATCTTCGTCTTCCGCGCTCTCCTCCGCGGCATCCTCGTCTGCTTCGGAGGCTTCGTCGGCGGCCGCTTCGGTGGTTTCGCCGTCGACTGCTTCGTCCGATTCGTTCGCTTCGAGCTCCTCTTCCGCTCTTTCCGCCGCCTGCCTGGCTTCGCGCTCTTCCGCTGCCCTTTCCCATTCGCCGAAAGTCAGCAGTCCCGCCGCATCGCGGTCGAGCACTACGGTCACGTCGGGATGTCTTCTCAGCGCAGCCGCGGGACAGGACGTATCGTCGCGCCCCATAACCATATCGTATATCGCCTGCGCTTTATTCTCACCCATAGCGAGCAGAAGAATGCGCTTTGCGGTCAGGATTTCGTCAATCCCCATCGTGAGCGCGTACTGAGGCACAAGGGACGGGTCCTTGAACGCGGCGGCATTGTCCGCTCTCGTCCGCGCGGTGAGCAACGCTATGTGCGTCGGTTCTTCGGGTTTGGTGTAAGGTTCGTTGAAAGCAATGTGCCCGTTCGCGCCTATTCCGAGTATCTGGATGTCCGCAGGATGTTCCTTCACCGCGGCGGAATATCTCTCGCACTCCGCGGAAAGGTCCTCCGCCATACCGTTCGGGATGTCCGTGTTGGCGGGGTCTATGTCGATTCTGGAAAAAAGTCTGTCCTGCATAAACCGCGCAAAACTCGCTTTATCGCCTGGGTCGACGCCTACGTATTCGTCGAGATTGAACGCTCGGACGTCTTTATAACTCGTGCCGTTGCGCTTGTGGTCGTCCGCCATCTTGTCGTAAAGCGGAATGGGCGTGGAGCCCGTAGCAAACCCTATCACCGCATCCGGCTTTTCGTCCAGCACCTTCTTGATTTCGAGAAATGCCCTCTCTGCGAGTTCCTTTGCGTTCTTTACTATTGCGAATCTCATAATGCCACCTCTCGGTTAGTTTAACACAGAAGTGTTTCACTTGCAATAAATTTCTTTTCGCGCGCTTCGCGCGTCCCGCGCGTGTGCCGCGTGCTACCGCGCAAAAGCGCAAAACCTAAAAACACACGTATGCATTCGGCACACACTCCTCCACTTTGTTCTCCCTCCAACCGAAACGACGTTGATTAAAACATAACAATAGGTCTAATCTGTCGCAATTATTGCACCATCATCCCGGTGTCTGTCTGCCGCCCGTTCTCCCACGCTTCCACAACGCACACGGCAAAATCCGACCGCGCAATGTCAATATTATCCGAACTGCGGAACGGAAAAGGGCCGTCCCCCTCCTTCGATAAATCTCTTATTGTCTTTTGCCGTCTTTGCACGGCAGAAAGTCACTTGCGGGATAAATCAAGCGCGAGAACAACGTCGAAACAGGCACATTCGAACGCATATGCCGACAAGCCTCGGCGGGCTTCTTCCCGAGTGACAGCAAAAAGCGTTGATTTTGCGGCAAAACCGTCGTAAAAAGGCACGTTGTTCAACATTTATCGAAAAATCCAACGGCAAAACTTCACTGTGCAAAAAGTCGCACCGATTACGGCACGGAAATCACGTCGGGAAGAAGCCCGCCGACTCACCGCCCGCCCGATAAGGACATCAACTCCGTCCTACGGCAAAACAAACGCCACAAAAATCAGTTATTCCCATACCGACAACACAAAACCGAGCGCAGAATTTTCATAACACAGTCACGGCACGCCGAAATCGCACCGAAATCACGGCAAAAAACGCCCAAAAACTAGTTACCACAACTATTGCACGATTATGCGCAGCCGTCATCAAGACAAAAAGCCTCCGAACATTTCGAAAAAAAACACATCGACCTCGGCGAAACAGCCGTCGAAGAACGCAAAAAAAACAGAATAACGCCATCGGAATCACTCAAAAAAAGCCGTCACACAGCAAAAAAACAACAAAATCGAAGCAACCGAAGCAGAAAACATAATAACTGTGTGAAACGCAGCGATAATTACAGAAATTTTGTGTAACAATTTACCACAAAAAATTTGGTAGGAAGGCAGAAATTTTTTCTGTAAAATTTTTTGGTAGAAAGACCCGAAAATTCCGTAAACACAGTATTTTGGGCTGTCTACGTCGCAAACCAACACCTCGAAACTCCACTATTTAGTGGGATTTTAAGCAATTTTGCCCATATTGCGGTTTCACGTGAAACGACCGCCCCGAATGTTTTGTTTCACGTGAAACTTATTCTTTTTAGTTAATTTTTGTATTGCGGACGATCCGCTTTTCGCTCCGCGCATCATTGATACTCGACACAACATACAAGATGCCACAATCAAACATCGGGTCGTCACTTTCTTTTTTCCGTTTGGATTCGCCCGAAAACAGCGTGCTCCTTTTTTTTGGTTTGTTGCCCGATTGCTGCATTTTGCGTCCGCAAACCCCCTCCTCCTATCCGAGCTCGACAGGATTTGTCGGCGAATTATTGACAGTTTTACACCGCAGCTCGCATATTTTTTGCGATTTTGGTGCATTGCAAACAAGAAAACCACAACAGAGTGACGTGCTCACACCCTATGGAAGCTGCTTTTCTGCTCGATGACGCAGATTAAACCGAAAACAAACAGAACAATTGTTGCGACACACTGTTTTTGTTGCTGTTCGCTCCGCCTTCAAGAATATCGACGAACACACTCGCCAGCCCCACCTCTGTTTGTATTGCCATTAAAACAGTCCGCCGATACATCGGCTTTGTCTGCCAGATTCGATAGAATATTTGCTCTGTCAAACAGCGTGTTTCACGTGAAACACAGGTTTTTCTATTGTTTTTCCGTCGGAATACTGCTTTTCTTATTATTGCGCATTTTGCTGGTTTTCTTTGCTTTGTTTTGTTTTGTTGAATTGTCGGGTGTGTTTGATTAAGCGCTTTGTTTGTTTTTGTTATTTTTGCGGCTTTGCAGGAATGTTGCTTCCGGTTTTGTCGGCAGGCAGTCCTCTTTCTTTTGCGGTGTCGGCTGTTTGATGTGGGCGGGGCTATCAATGTCGTTTTGCGGCGGCAATAAACCTATGGACTTTTGCTGTTTTGTTTTGCAACAGATGTTGAAACCTCTTTTGCACGGCGAAATAACCGTGCGCACCTAGCTGTTTGTTGTCGTATATGTTCGGCTGCGATGTTTCTATTTGTGTCTGTGTTACCTCTCTTTGCGTGCCCGGACGCAGAGTACGCAAGCTTGTGCGAACGATTAACCCTCTGTTCGGCGAAACCGACCGTCGAACTTTTTGTTGCGACGATATTTCAATTTTCGGCGCGCTTATCGGTGAAAGATTTGCCTTCTTGTGCGGCGTGGAGCAACGGTTAGGTTTAGGAGCGACGATTAGGTTTAATTGTCCGAATACGGGTGGCGGTTGTTGGGTTTGTCCTGCGGTTTGCGCGCACCGAAATGTTTTGTTTTGCTTGTAAGTGTCTTCGCGCGCAGCATTAAAATGGGCAAGCGGCTGCATCGCTTTGTTTGATGCGAATGCGGATGTAGGTTCAGCGGCGTTTCGGCAGCTTGCGGCCCTGACCGACGGTGTTTGCCGCAAATTATTAACGGGTTTGTAGTTGCAGCTCGCCGATTTCGGTGGCTGCGGCATTGTTGAAAGGGAATGCGGCAAACGGCGTGTCGGCGGATTTTGCGGCGGCGCATCAGGCTCAACGACGCCGATTGAATCCGACGGCATTGTGCAGGCAATAAAACGACGGGAAACACACCGGACGAGGAGGACTCAGCATAACCCAAGGGATAATTACGGAGTTGTCAGAATATGTGCGTAAGATGGTGGCATATTTTGCCGACCGTCCAAACGAACGGAAATTTTGATAAGATTTTTGTCGGAATGATTTTGTTGCAATGTACGAGCGGGGTGAATTGTCAGGAGTCAGAATCGACGCCGCACAAATATGACTGCTGTTTTTGAAAGATTTTGTCGCTGTCGCGCAAAGATAATATGCGCAAGGATAATATGCGACACGGCCTTGCGGTGAGTATTTCAGTAATTCATTAATAATTCGTCGGCGGAAACCGTATCGGACGACATACGACGCCGTAGCAGACATAAGTCAATGCGCATCGGGTTGCGTGGACGAGAAGCGGACAACGGGGCGAACGGACGGACGAACGAGGCGCAAACGCGATTTTCGGATGCCGCCGCATTTTGTCGGCATTTTTTCTGTTTCCGAAACGGCGTTCCACCCGAATGGACGGTCGGGTTTTGGGAAAAACGCAACTCAGCGCGTTTTACGGCCTCTACGCGTGATTTTTTCTTGTTTTTCGCTGAATTTTCGCCAAACTTCGCCTCAGATATCCCCAAACGGCGGCAAAATGGGTGAAGGAGGTCGGTTTTACCTCTCACGGGCGGAGCGAGGGTGAAAGCGTTGCGAAAAGAAATCGTTTTTGCCGTTTTTCAGAAGCGTATCCGCATTTTTTCAAAAAACGGGCAGATTTGTTTGGGGCTTCTCCTACGCGCGTTGAAATCGCTGCGCGAAAAGCGGGAAGCGAAACGCGCGCATTGCTGTCAGGTTCCTGTTTTCCGAAAAGTTCATTCTGCAACGGAATGTTTCTCCGCCGTTTGTCCTTGAATTTTTCTGCGCATACATTGTAAGAGTAAAGCGGCGTATCCGAACGCGCTCTTAGGTGTCGACAAAAGTGATGCGAGGAATCGGTATAGATTTGTGCCGGCCGCTCGCCCGACATCCCGAAGTGCGCTTTGGCGCATTATGTCGGCGCTTCGCAAAACGCATATGTTCGCCGCAAACATATTCTTTTCTTCCTTTTCCCAACGCTCTATGCTTGAAAAGCAACGGAGCTTTCCCGTTTGTTTCGTAAATATCCATACAAAAAGAAAAACAACAAAGCAGGATTATATTGAACAAAATCTATTTATATAAAAAAAATAAGTATGTGTTTTTGTTGTTTTAAATTTATATTATACGGGGTGCTTGTTGCGAATTTGCTCCGTGGTTCGTTTTTGGGGGAGGGATTATTATGCAATCGGGGTTTTGCCGCGAAGCTCTTCATCAAGCGTTATATTGCTGTCGTCATCGGGCGAGGCCCGTGGCGGCGTCCCGGCATTGTGTTTGACAAAAAAGACTGTTTCGGACGGGCAGGATTTTCGGTTTGCTATCGGCTCGCTTCTTTGTCGGTTTTCGGCAAAGAAAAGACCGATTTCTTTCGTGCTATACCCGCAAATCAATTCGACAGCGCTTTTTGACGGCGGACAAAACGGCGTCCGCCGTTTGTGCGACACTTCTTTTACAGCCGTCTTGTGTCGACTGCATATTGTGCGCACAAACTGCGTTTATCCTTGGCGGCGGCATTTTGCCCGCATACGGACGTGTTTTTAACGGCGGTGTTATTAACCGTGGACATCTTCTTGAAAATAGAGTATCATATCTGCGACGATACGCCGTTTGCCGTTTCTGACGATATGCGGCAAAACGCTTTGTGCGGACAAGACGCTTTGGAAGCCGAACGCAAAGCGACCGTTTGCGCTTTGCGGACTGTGTGCCGCTTGCGCGCTTTTCGGACACAGGGTGTTTTGGGCGCAGGTATTTTGTGTTTGGAGGCGTACACGGTCGTTTCGGACACAGATTTATCCCGCAACAGTCACATGTGGCGGAAAGGAGAATATATGAGCAAAGGCGAATAGAAAAAAAGGATGTCGGCAGGGGAGTTTTATAATCCGACTGACAAAGAGCTTGTCCTGGCGCGCACGCGCGCACGTTATATTGCCGACAAATTCAACCGCTCGCGCGCCTGGAATCTGCCTTACAGGACGCACCTCATCAAAAAACTGTTTCCCAACGGAGCGGACGGCGCGTTCTTCGAGCCGTCAATCAGAACGGAATACGGGTTCAATGTGAAATTCGGGAAGAATTTTTATATGAATTTCGACTGTCAGCTGCTGGACGTCGCTTCCATCGAAATCGGCGACAACGTAATGTTCGGCCCGCGCGTCGTCGTGGCGACACCCTGCCATCCTCTCATTGCGGAAGAGAGAATATCTCACGTTTACGAGGACGGCGAACACGACTGGGAATACGCAAAACCCGTAAAAATAGGCAACAACGTCTGGGTCGCGTCCTGTGTGACGATATGCGGCGGAGTGACGATAGGCGACGACACGGTCATTGCCGCGGGAAGCGTCGTGACGCGTGACATTCCGTCCGGCGTGCTCGCTGGCGGAGTGCCGTGCAAGGTCATACGCCCGATTACCGACAACGACAGAATGTTCGAAAAGCACGGCATCAAACCTCCGATAAAATAATCGTATGCAGATGACAAAAAAAGAGCCGCCGTCGGCTCTTTTTCATTTTATGCGGTTTATCTGTACATTTTTTCTATAAAACCCTGTTTTTCGACATTTTATATCTTTGCGGGAGGGTCGGGTCTCTTTTTGTCGCCGGAAAGAGCGTCCAACACATACGGCAGCAGATGCTCGTATTTGGAAAGCCCCTTCTCCAACACTTCGCCGAAACTTACCGTCGCGCTTTCATCCGCTCCGTCAGACACGACCTTCATTGAAAACACGGGCAGCCCGTTTCTTTCGGAGGCAAGGCATATTCCCGCTATTTCCATTTCGCAGATGTCGGCAAAAAACGTTTCCCTCAAAAACTCTTTGGTTTCGCCGTCGGCGACGAATTTGTCGCCGCTTGCCGCGGTGACCGTGCGAAGACGGCGGGGAAGGGCGCTTTGCACCTTTTCGAGCAAAGTCACGTCGGTGTAAAAATACGGAGTGTCTTTGTCGTCATAGAACCCGAGAGGAACTCCGTTGACCGCGCTGATGTCAAACTGATGATGCACCGCGCGTTCTACCAAGACAAGCTCCCCTACGGGGATTTCCCTGTTCAGCGACCCGACAAAACCGAAATTGAGCACCGCTTCGACGTCAAACAAGTCAACCAGAAGTTGAACGGCGAGCGCGGCGCGTATTTCTCCGATGCCGGACGTTGCGAGATAAACGGTGTGTTTTCCCGTTTCTATCTGTTTTATTTTGACGCCCGAAACGACGTCCTCGGCGACGACGTTTCCGAGTTTTTCGAGTATGGGAGTTGTTTCTTCCGCCATAGCGGTGATTATCGCTATTCTCATTTTTCGCCTCCGCTTCGATTATACTCTTTTTTCGGGGCGTATTCAATAAGAGCGCGTTTTGTTTTTTATTTTTGAGCGCGACTGACAATACACGCTGTTTAATGTTTTCGTTTGCCGTTTCAACGCCGTATTTTGTCAAAACAACACTGTTTTTCGCTCTCGAAAAGCGGACTTGACGTCATTCGGCGCCGATTTGTTGATTTAATGCGGTTTTGATGATATGATTCTTTTATGAAGTTCAACTTGAAAAGAACTTTGCTGTGTTCGCTGGCGTTCGGGTGGATATCGCTGTTCTGGGGCTCGTACGACGCGATAATGCAATCGATAGATTACGACGTGTTCGGGCTGGACTCCGTCCTGCACGGTTTGATTATTGCTCTCGACAACATTCTGGGGCTCATTCTTCTGCCTTTGTTCGGCAGAATATCGGACAAAATCGACACCCAGTTCGGAAACCGCAAACCCATCATCGTCGTCGGTACGGTGATTTCGATGATAGGCTTTATGGGGGTGTGCGTGTTTGCATCCCTCGGGAAAGATTATTTCCTTCCGTTTATAATCTGCCTCATTGTTACTCTCGCCGCAATGGCCTCGTACCGAAGCCCGGCTCTCGCGCTTGTGCCCGATGTCAATCCCGACCGTTTCCGCAGTATGGCAAACGCGGTGAGCAATGTGGTTTCCGTCGTGCTGACCGTCGTCGCTATGCTTTACTTCTACGTCTTTATGCTTTTCGACGGCTACTACGCCATCGGCGCGGCTTTCTCGGCGACGACGCTCATAATGCTGGTTTTCTTCTGCGCAACCGTTCACGAAAAGAAGTTCAAGTCCGATATGCAGACAGAGGAAGCCGAAGCGCTCGAACACGACAAGATAGAAGCGGAGCTCCGCCGTCTGAACAGCGAGATGCAGGACACTTATTCATCCTCCGACGAGGAGCTCATTTTGTCCTCCAAAAATCACGCGCTGGACGTGCAGGCTTTCACGGAAGACTCACTTCTTCACCTTCCGAGCATCGACACCGCGCTCAGCCACCAGTTCCTGTCCAAAAGAAAAGCGGAAAGAAAAGAGGCAAAGGCAAGCGGCAGGCGCCGCAAATCCGTCAGAAACAAAGCCGCATTCACACGTTTCTGCATTCTTGCCGTCGTCTTCTGTTTTTATATGACCTACAACGCGCTGACGTCAAACTTCGTCAAATATGCGGAATATATACTCGGCTTCAAGCAAAACGAAGCGATTATTCCTCTTATCCTCGCCCAGGCGGCGGCAATGATAGCGTTCCCTGCCGCAAGTTTTCTTTCGAACAAAATCGGCAGAAGAAACACTATGTTGATAGGTTTTGCCATTATGATTGCCGCGTTTTCCGGAAGCATCGCGTTTTCGTCGCCGCATCCAGCGCTGTACGTCCTTTTCTTCCTGCTCGGAATGAGTTTCGGACTTGTGATGGTCAACATCTATCCGTTCTTCCTCGAAACCTCTCAGAATACGAAACTAGGGCAAGACACCGGCATATTCTCTATGGCGATGACTGTCGCGATGGTCATAACCCCCATTCTTTCGGGCGCACTCATTTCCGTGACCGGGGGATGGTTCGGCGGCGGAGAAAACGCAGGGTTCAGGATTTTGTTCCCGTACAGCATTCTGTTCCTCGTGCTCGCGTTTATCCTTACGGCGGTGATAAAAAACAAGCACAAGGAAAAGAAAACGGGTGCCACGGAGGTGATAAGTTTTGATTGACAAAGAACTTCTCGCAAAAGAGGCAAAATCTTTCGGTGTGTCGCTTTCTTCCGCAACCGTCGATATCCTGGACTCTTTTTCCGTCTATGTGTCCGAACAAAACAAATTGTTTAATCTCACGGCGATTACGGAGGGGAGGGAATTCACGGAAAAACATCTCATAGACAGCCTGTCTGCCGTGCAATTCATCCCCGAAAACAGCACTCTTTGCGATATAGGAGCGGGAGCTGGTTTTCCGTCTTTTCCGATTGCGGAGGTCAGACGCGACGTAAACGTCACGGCTTTGGACTCCACTTCGAAAAAGACGTCTTTCGTTTTACGCGCCGCAAACGCGTTCGGGATTTCAAATCTTTCCGTTCTCACGGCAAGAGCGGAGGAGTGCGTTCACGAAAGGGAAAGTTTCGACGTCGTGACGGCACGGGCAGTCGCTCCTCTCGGCATTCTTTCCGAAATCGCGCTGCCTCTCGTAAAGCCAGGCGGGCTTTTCATCGCATACAAAACAGACCCGGACGAACCTGTTTCTTTGTCGGCATTGGACTTGCTTGGAGGCTCTCTTCCGGAAAAATTCGTCTACTCTCTGCCGTCCGGCGACAAACGATGCCTTTTCGTTTTCCGCAAAACAAAACATACCGACTCCGATTTTCCGCGGCAGTTCGGCAAAATCAAAAAATCGCCTCTTTTCTGAAATCGTTACGAAAACAAAAAATCCCGATTTTTCGGGATTTTGTTTTTTTAGGTTTTATTGTGCTATTTTTACGAAATAAACCTGCTTTTCAGAGTTTTTCGTTGAGTTTCAGTATCTGAATCAGCGCGTGTATGCGGTCTATGTCGTCCTCGTTGAAATAGTCTATTATTATTCTGCCTTTTTTGTCGTTTCCGAGCAGTTTGACCTTTGTCGCAAAGATGCGTTTCATATCGTTGACCATTTCTTTGAGCTCGACCGAAACTTCCCTCTCTTTTCTCGGTCCGCCGGGAATTGCTTTGCGAGTGAAATAAAGGCGGACTCTGTTTTCTATCTCGCGCACGGTGAGTTTGTTGTCACACGCCTGTTTTGCGAGATTGATGAGATAATCCTTGTCGTCGATGGAAATTATGGCGCGGGCATGTCCGGGGGAGAGTGCTCCGCTTCTCACCATCTCCATCACCTCGGAAGGCAGCTGCAAAAGTCTGAGTGTGTTGGTGACATACGGACGAGATTTGCCTATCCTCACCGCGACTTCTTCCTGGGTGAGCCCGTGGTTTTCCATAAGCTCTCTCATCCCTTCCGCCGCTTCTATCGCGTTCAGGTCTTCGCGGTGAAGGTTTTCGATGAGGGATATTTCCTGTATCTGCTGGTCCGTGAATTCGCGGATTATGGCGGGCACTTTTTTCAACCCCGCCATCGTCGCGGCTCTGAACCTTCTTTCGCCCGCGATTATGAGATATCTTCCGTTGTCCTCTTTGACGAGCAGCAGCGGCTGCAAGACGCCGTACGCAGCAATGGACGCCGCCATCTCTTTCAGGCTGTCTTCGTTGAAAGTTTTGCGCGGCTGATTGGGATTGCGGTCGATTTCCGACACGGCAATCTCGACGGTCGGCATATCCTTGACGTCGACTTTCACATTGGTTTCGTTGTCGGTGAAAAGTGCGGTGAGCCCTTTTCCTCCGAGTCCTCCTTTGGCTGCCATAACTACCTCACTTGTTTATTCTTTCCAGAAATTCTTCCGCGAGTTTCGCATATGCGAGCGCTCCCGCGCATCTTGCGTCGTAAACGGCAACGGGTTTTCCGTAACTCGGAGCCTCCGCCAGCCTCACGTTGCGCGGAATGCGAGTGGAATACACCTTGTCGCCGAACACTTTGTCTATCTCGGCAATGACTCCTTTTGACAGTTTCGCCCTGCCGTCGTACAGGGTTATGACCACGCCCTGCACCTCTATGTCGGGATTGAGAAATTTTTTGACGAGTTTTATCGTGTTCATCATTTGGGAAAGCCCTTCGAGCGCGAAATATTCACACTGTATCGGCACGATGACCCCGTCGCTTGCGGCAAGAGTGTTGACCGTCAGCAGACCGAGAGAGGGAGGGCAGTCCACAAACACGAAGTCGTATTTTCCTTTCACTTCCGCAAGCTTTTCTTCGAGCACTCTTTCGCGCCCTATCATAACCTGCGCAAGTTCCAGCTCCGCTCCCGCGAGGTCTCCCGACGACGTAATGACGTCAAGCCCGCTTATTTCCGTGTTTTTCACGGCGTCTTCCGCTCTCTTGTTTCCGCACAGAACTTCGTAAACCGAATTTTTGTCGTTTCTTTCGAAAAAGCCCAGCGAACTCGACGCGTTGCCCTGCGGGTCCATATCCACGACCAGCACTTTCTTCCCTTTTTCGGCAACGAAAGCCGCAAGATTGACGCAGGTCGTGGTCTTCCCGACGCCGCCCTTCTGATTGGAAAACGCAATTATTTCCGCCATACCGAAAGTATACAATATGCTCCGTCAAAAAACAAGTTGTTTCACAAAAAGTTCCACGCTTCGCGGAAGCGCGGACTTTCTCGCTCCCGCCCTGTGGACAAATCTGGAAATTGTTTACGGAATGTTCTTTTTTGCGACGGTTTGTCAACACACGGTTTTCTCTCTTTTTTCAACATCTTGTTTTTCTTTCCCTTTTTTCTCTCCACCCGTTGTGGCAGCGAAGTTTTTTCCACTTGTCAACACCCCTTATTTATGCTATTATTATTAAAAACAAAAACCAAAACTATATCGGGCGGATTATGAAAGTCATTTGTCAAGGAACAGAGCTGTCGGACGCTCTTGCAAAAGTAACGAAAGCGCTTCCCGTAAAGCGCAGCAATCCCATTTTGGACGGCGTAAAACTCACCGCGGAAGGGGACACTCTCACGCTGTTTGCCACGGACCTGGAACTTGCCATCGAAAAGAAAATCAACGCGGAAGTCCTCATCGAAGGCGAATGCGTCGTTCCGGGCAAACTTTTTGCCGATTACGCGAAAAAGATTGAGGAAGAACAGCTCGAACTCGACGCCACGGGCGACCACTCCCTCGTCATCAGATATCTCGACAGCGAAGTCAAAATCAAAGGGTACGACTCCGAAGATTATCCCGTTTTCAAGGACGTTGCGAAAGAGAGGTCTTTCATCATCCTGAAAAAAGACCTCAAAGAACTCATAAACAAGATTATATTCAACGTCGCGACGGACGAGGCGCGTCCCGCGCTGCGCGGCTGCTGTCTCAACATCAAAGAAAACGAAGTGGAAGGCGTCGCATCCGACGGCTACCGTCTCGCGCTCGCCAAAATGCCGATAAAAAACAACGGCTTGGTCGAGAGCATCGTCGTGCCCGCAAAGAGTATGATGGAGCTCAGCCGCCTTATCGACGAAGAAGAAGAGAGCATGACGGTCTACGTCGACAAAAACTATGTGATGGTCGACCTCTTTCACACCAAGATAGTCACCAGACTGATTGCGGAGAGCTACATCAGTTATTCCAAAATCATTCAGACCGTTTTCGACACCGAAATCGTGGTCGACAAGAAAATCTTCGAGAATGCGATTGACAGAGTTTCGCTCATCAACCGCAATTCCAAGCGCTACTGCGTCAAATTCGACATAAAAGAGGGCAGTATGAACCTCAGCGCTGAGAGCGAGGAAGGAACCGTCAACGAAAAAGTGCCGATTTCCCTCAAAGGAAAGGACCTGACCGCCGGGTTCAACAGCAAGTTCGTGATGGATTGTATGAAGGCCATCGACGACGAGTACGTCACTTTCAATTTCACGACGTCCACGGCGCCCGTCATTATCAAAGGTTCGACGGACAGATGGCTCTATCTCATTCTTCCGTTGAGAGTCATTGTGTAAAGACGAAAACAAGAGAAAATCACCGCAGTAGCGGTGATTTTTTTTGTTTTGGAAACTGCTGTTTATCTTGTAGGGAAGAGAGAGGATAAGGAATCGGTTTTCCCGAAAATTTCATCTGTTCAGCAGCATATTTTTCAGGTCGGCGACGATGATTTTGATTCGGGGATTGGTTTTGATTTCCTCGCCGATTTTGTCGCGGGCGTGGATGACGGTGGTGTGGTCGCGACCGCCGAAGAGCTGACCTATCGAAATCAAGGGCATAGAAAGCAAATCCGTGATGAGATAAATCGCAATCATTCGCGGCTCGACGATGTTTTTCGTCTTTTTCTTGGAAAAGATATCCGCGGTGGTGATGTTGAAATATCTGCAAACGGTGGATACGATGTCTTCCGCGTCCAGGGTTTCCTTTTTTTCGTCGATGAAATCCTGCAATGCGTCGTAGGCAAGTTCCTTGGTGTCGATGACGCGGTTTGCAAGCGAACTGAAAAAGATAATCTTGTTGAGAAGACCTTCCATTTCGCGGATGTTGGTCGTTGCGTTTTCGGCAATGAATTCCGCCACTTCGTCGGAAAGTTTGAAGTTCTCGTGCGCGGCTTTCATTTTGAGGATGGCGACGCGCGTTTCCATATTGGGTGGCTGGATGTCCACCGAAAGCCCCCAGGAAAAGCGCGTGCGGAGACGGTCTTCGAGAGTGGGCAAATCCTTGGGCGCACGGTCCGACGTGATGATGATTTGTTTGTTGGACTGATAAAGGTCGTTGAAGATGTGGAAGAACGCTTCCTGCGTCGCCTCTTTTCCGCTGAGGAACTGTATGTCGTCAATCATCAGAACGTCGCAGGCGCGGTATTTCTCGCGGAAACGGTTGCTGTCCTCGTTGTTGCCGCCGCGGATGACGCTGATGAGCTCGTTTATCATCGTTTCGCAGTTGGCGTAGACGACTTTCGTTTTCGGTGATTTTTTGCGAAGATAATTCCCGATTGCGTGGAGCAGGTGGGTCTTTCCGAGACCGACCCCGCTGTAAATAAAGAGGGGATTGTATTTTCCGCCCGGGTTTTCCGCCACGGTCTTTGCCGCGGCAAGCGCGTATTCGTTGGACTTTCCCTGCACGAAGGTTTCGAAGGTGTATTTTTCAAGGAAAGGGCTTGCCTTTTCGCCTTTGTTTTTGTGGGAATATTTTTCGTCGACGATGAGCCCTTTGTCGGGGAGGGAAACGCTCTGTTTTTCGAGATATTCCCCCTCCTGGTCCTTGACGATGATTTCGACGTCCGTGACGAAGGAGTCGAGAGAATTCACGACTTCGCGTATCTGGTCGAGATAGCTTCTGTCAATCGTCTTTTTCGCCATTGCGGTATTTGCGGCGAGCACGAAAGTGCTGTCGACGAAACAGACGGGTTCGAGCTTCTCAATCCAGATTTCGTAGCTTATCGTCTGCATAGTCTTTGAGAGTTCGTTCTTCACGTCGTCCCAGAATTCTTCTTTACCTATCATAGGGGATATTATAAGTAAAAGGCTTGATTTTTTCAAGCGGAAAAGGCAAAATAAAACACGACCCCAACATATGGGACGCGGGGTCGGAAAAGTGTATAAGACGAATGAAAATAATTTCGCTTTCTCTCGAAAATTTCCGCAATTACGCTTCCTGCGAACTTGAATTCGCGGGCGGTATGAACGTGCTCTGCGGAAAGAACGGAGCCGGAAAGACGAACATTCTCGAAAGCCTTTATCTTATGTCGCTTTTCACTTCTCCCCGAACGACAAAGGACAAAGAACTCGTAAAATTCGGCGCGGAGTACGCGAGGGTGCGCCTTGCAATCGAAAAAAAATTCCGCAGGCATACGCTTGCGATGCAGATAGAGGCGAACGGGAAAAAGAAAGTGCTGGTGGACGGCATTCCCGTAAAACGCGCGGCGGAACTTATCGGGATACTCGGAGTCGTGTTCTTCTCTCCCGACGAGATGAAACTGGTGAAAGAAACTCCTGCCGAAAGACGGAGATTTCTGGATGTCGGGCTTTCTCAACAACAAAAAACGTACTTTATCGCACTTTCTCGCTACAATAAAGTGTTGAAACAGAAAAATAATCTGTTGAAAGAAGCATTTAAAAACAGTTCTGCCGACGACATTCTGTCCGTGTGGGACACGCAGCTTGCCGAGTACGGCTCGGTGATAATCGAGCGCAGGCGCAGGTATGTAGCGGAACTCGACGCGCTCGCGTCCGCGGCTCACGGGGAAATAAGCGGAGGGAGGGAAATTCTCCGTCTGGGATACGAAACCCCGATGTCAACGGAAGGCAGGGACGCGCTGAGAGCGGAGCTTTTTTCAAAACTCGAACAGTCCAGGGAAAAGGACAAACAGCTCGGTTTCTGCACCGTCGGTCCACACCGCGACGATATATCGATTGAGATAAACGGGCTGGACGGCAGAAAATTCGCCTCGCAGGGACAGCAGAGGACCATAGCGCTTGCAATGAAACTCGGAGAGGTCGGCATATACGAAAAAGAGAGCGGAGAAAAACCCGTGCTGCTTCTCGACGACGTGCTCAGCGAGCTTGACGAAGACAGGCGGCGCACGCTGATAAAACTCACCGCGGGCGCGCAGTCTTTCATCACCTGCACGGAATTCGATATGGCGGACGAGGCGGAAAGGATAGTGAAAGTGGACGCCGGACGCGCGGAGGCGGTGAAATGATTGGCGAAGTTTTTCTCGACGCGCTCATAGACAGCCTTATTGTGCTGGTGTTTTTGCTGCCCATAAATTTCATCATCGCGCTCGCCGAACCGCACCTTGCGGGGAAAATAAAACTCAAAGGCAAGGCCGCGCCCCTCGTCGGGGTCACGGTCGGACTTTTCCCTCAATGCGGTTTCAGCGTGGTCGCAACCGACCTTTATCAGAAAAGGCACATCACAGTCGGCACTTTGCTCGGCGTGTATCTCGCGACGTCGGACGAGGCTCTGCCCATCTTCCTCGCGGCGGGAGAACGGGCGATTGACATACTCCCCATTCTTGCGCTGAAATTCGTCATAGGGCTTTTGGTGGGCTACACGGCAGACCTCGTGTTTTCAAAGAGCAGAGCACGGGTGGAGGCGCACAACGCGGAGTGCGAACACGAGCCGGAAGTGCACCTCGGCTGCTGCGGACACTCGATAGAGGACGACGAGGAAAAGAGCGAGCACGACCACGCGCATTGCGACGAGCCTTGCGGAGAGGAAAAGGAACTCGCCGCCAAAAACAGAAAACACAAAATCAGGCAATATCTTTTACACCCTCTCGAACACAGCGCGAAAATTTTCGTCTACATCTTCGTCATCAACGTGATTTTCGGGCTGATAATACATTTTGTCGGGGAGGACACCCTTATGGATTTCCTGTCCGCCAACAGGTATGTCGCCCCGCTTTTTGCCGTGATAGTCGGCGCAATTCCGAACTGTGCGTCTTCCGTCGTCATCAGCAATCTTTATCTTATGGGCGGGCTTGGTTTCGGTGCGACCGTCGGGGGATTGCTTATGAACGCCGGCATAGGTTTTGCCGTGCTCTTCCGCAACCGCAAGGCGTGGAAGGAAAACCTCGCGATTTTCGGCACAATGTTCGCCGTATCCCTTGCGTTCGCCTACATCCTCTCCGCCGCCTTTTCCTTCGGCACGCTGAACATCTGACCCGAAAGAAACCGAAAAATCAAAAGTTCGAGAAAAGAAACAAACAACAGAAACAATAAAACAAAGAAAAAAACCCTTAGCAGGTTTCTTTTTTGGCGCCTGCCCGCGGACACGAACCCCCGTAAGGAGCGCAGAGCGCGACGGAATAGCGCATTTTCGGCATCTGTTCTGCACGCGGGAGTCGTGCAGGCCGAAAACAGCGTAGGGGGTTCGAGATAACAACAGAAATAAGAAAATAAAAAAGAAGCCGTTCGGCTTCTTTTCTGGCGCCTGTTGAGGGACTCGAACCCCCGACACTGCGGTTAACAGCCGCATGCTCTACCGGCTGAGCTAAACAGGCATTTCGGTACGCTTGATAATAATAATCTTCCGCGGGATTTTTGTCAACGGATTTTCGCAATCTCCCGTCAAATGAGTGTTTTCCGCACAAAAAGCGGCGTTGACAAGAGAGCGGCGTGCCAATATAATCGGGGCAGGGAGGTTTTTATGACAGGATTTATTCTCAACGGCATTTCGGCGGTCACCGCCGTGAATGCGGAAACTCTGAAACAGATTTTGTCCGACAACATTGCGGCGACGGTCGCGACGTGCGGGCTTGCGGTCTATTTCTTCTGCACGGCGGTCGTGTTTCTTTCAAAGCCCGAAAAGTTCGGCAGACAGTATTCCGTCCAGCCCGTGGACAATGCGGGAAAGACGGAAATCCGCGTCTACTACGGTGGGATATCGTTTGCGCTGGGGCTGTTCCTCGTCCTGCTGGCGTTTGTGTTCGGCGAACCGTTTTATTCGCTGGTGGGCGGACTGGTGTTTGCCAACACGGTGTTCTTCACCCGTTTCGCATTTACGTTCGTGGACAAAGCGTGGGGCTGCCCGTACACAAAGCTCGCCATTCCCGCGGAGGGAGCGTTCATCGTTCTGCTGTGGATATGCTTTGCGATAGCGGTCGCGGTCGAGGGCGCGCTCTGACCTCTGAAAAGAGAAATGTTGCAAAAACGCCGGATAAACCGGCGTTTTTTTTGTTTTGAAAGCCGCTTTCGCGTCAAAACGGCGTTTTGGTCAAGGCGGTGCGGGTGATTAGACAATCCCGAACAGCCTTTCCATATTGACGACAATCGTGCCGCTTGTCGCGTCGTATTCCAGCGCGCCGAAGAAGTCGGCGAGCATCACGTCTTGCAGGATGTAGGATATCTCGGAAGACACGGAGATGTTGGAGTAGACGAGCAGTTCGCCGATGGTCATTTCCGTGAACATTGAGGATACGTTGGCGGACAGGTCTTCGATGGTGGAGCCGCGGAGGAGAGGATTGTCGAACACCGAGCCTTCCTCAATCTCCATCAGCTCTTCGAGGGTCAGCGTGTTCACGGCGTCGTTCATACCGCCGACGGTTATCTGCCTGTCGAGAAGGGAGAGCAGAATTGTCGGACTCTTTTCCTCGACGACGGAGACGCGTACGTTCGAGATGGGGTCAAGCCCCGTACCGCCCGTGTTGGCGGCGTCGTTGCCGATGTAGCCTATGACTCTGTCATAGCGCGTGAGCCCTTCGTGGTCGCCGTTCGCCGCGTCGTATTCGACGTACTCGCCGCCGAAGTTCACCCAGCCTCCGTTTTCGTTTTCCATAAAAATGACGTCGCATTCGCGCTTGGAGTAGCGGGTGTAGCTTTCCTTATATCCCGCATCTAAGGACGAGAAGTAGTAGAGGGTTTCTTCTCTGTTTTCTTCCGTTCGGGAAGAGAGTTTTATGTACTCGCCGTTTTCGGCGGCGGAGAAAATTCCGTTGTCGAAAGAGAAAGAATATCTCGTTTCGTCCGAGAGCGCCTCGTCGGAGGAGGCGAGGTAATAGCCGTCGGTGTATTTGAAGTAAAGCTCTTCGCCCCAATGCGTCGGGTCGGCGGGGTCATAGGGCACATACGAGCCGAATGACGCGGTTATCTGTCCGTCGCTCAGGTTAAACGCCCCGTTGCTTATGACGTAAAGCCCGCTGCCGTCGGTCAGACCCGTGACGTTGTCGTATACTGTCACGGTGACGGTGTCGCTCGCGTCCGCGTCCTGCGTGCGGTAGTACGCGGCTTTCAGCGCGGCGAGATTATCGTTTGCGACGTAGTAGGCGACGAGGGCCGGGTTCGCTTCGTATCCGCCTTTATCGTTGCGGAAATAAATGTTTGCACCGTGTGCGGCGACAAATGCGGCAGCGTTTGCGGACGTGTCGTCGGAATACTGCTTGTAGCCGAAGGTCAGTTCCGTTCCGCCTGTGAGCTGGCTGTCCGTCGCGGACAGGAAGAGCACGTCGGAGAGATAGAAGCTGCCGCTGCCGTCGTAGACGTAGGTGTAATAAGTGCTGACGTCGTCCGCCGTTTCCGTATAGGCGGGGTCGCTGCTTATCAGCCAGCTGTCGCCGTCTGCGTCTTCACGAACGACCGAATACTCCACGACGTCTATGATGTCGGCGAGCAGAGTATTCTGAATGATTTCGTCCATAGCGAGGGACACGTCGTCGATATTGACATAGGCAAGCTGTTTGAGCACCGCGTTGCCTTCGCCTTCATAGGTGCGCTCATAGAAGTCGGGGAGTTCGCCCGTGTAATCTGCGGCGTGATACACCACGCGTTCGGGATAGCCGAATTCGGCGTTGAAGACGTAATAGGTTTCGCCTTCCGTAAGGCTGCTTTCCGCGACGGGGACAAAGGTGTCCGTCTCGACATTCAGCGCGTCGCCCAGCACCATATCGGAGAAGGCGGCGGAGATGTCGGGGATTGCCACGTCGGCGAGCCTTTGAAGAGCGGCGGAGGACTCTCCGTCGACGGAGGTGCGTTCATACCTCGTCAGCCCCGCGTGCGACGGGTCGGACGGGTTGTAGAGAGTGTAGTAAGTGCCGCCCGTTTCGGAGGTCACCAGAACGTGCGAACCGTATTCGGCTTCCGTGTATGTGCTCATCACGATGTCCGTCGCGTCGGAGAGGGTGACGGTGTCGAGCGCTTCGCTCATTTCCTTGATGGGGGTGTCTTTGAGCGTCTGCAAAATCTTTGCGCTGTTTTCGTCGATGTCGAGCACCTCGCCGAGTTTGAGGGCGGTGATTTTGTCGGTCGCGCCCGAAACGGAGGATATCGTTTCGCCCGCGATTACCTGCATTGCGGGATCCGCCGTGCCGACGTGCACGCGCACCCATCCTTCGTATTTGTCGTCGAGGCGGGAGTCGTCCGCGGGCACGGTTCCGTCTGCAAGACCGTAGTCTGCCGCGGGCACGCCGTACACACCGCCGTCATCCGCCGTTTCCGCGACGTAAAGCGGCAGGGCAGAGAGGTCGATTTTGCCCTCCGACACCGTGACGGCGCCCGAAAGCACCGCGTCGTTCAGGGTGACGGAAAGCCCTTCGTCCGTGTAGACTTCCGCAAGAGAGAACATTCCGTCGGACGCAAGCACTAAGCCGCCTTCGCCGTCGGACACAAAGCAGTTGAGATAAGCCTCTGCGAAAAATTCCGTGCCTTCGCCGTAGACGGCGTCCGCGTCGTAGGCTTCGTAAACGATGTGACGGTAGAACGTCTTGTCGTTTGCCGCCGCGTCGAAAGAGGAAGAGTAGCAGGAATTGTCGACGGAATAGGTCCCGTCGCCGTTTGCGACATAGCGCAGCTCGCGGTAGACGAGCCCGTTGTCGTCCGCTCCCGCGATATACGTTTCCGCCCCGTCCGTTACGGCGGAAGACGAAAGTTCGTCCGCGGAAACTTCTTCGTAGCGGTCCGCGCCGACGTACAGCGCGTTTTCGCCCTGCGTGAGGAAGAGGTCGCTGTCCGCGTCCGTCACCACGCCCACGGGGAGATTGTCCATCACGTCCGCAAACGCATTGAGAGGCGTATGGCGCAGGGTCGTGATGAGGTTGTTTTCTCCGAGGGAAAGCCCGAAGTCCTGCCCGATGGAGTAGATGGTCATATTTTCGTCGTCTATGGAGCTCAGTATGTTGTCCAGTGCGACGTTGACGTTGTTGTCGAGGTTTTCGTCGATGATGGGAAGTTCGTAGCTTCCGAAATCCATTTCGAGGAATTCGCCCACGTCGCGCAGCGTCATATTGTTGACGACGTCGCCGAGATGGTCGGGCACTTCCTTCACGGGGTAGTCGAACAGCACGGAAATGTCAATGCCGCTGATTTCCTCGGGGATTTTCAGACCGTAATCCTGACGGAGTTTGTTTATGGTCAGTCCGTTGAGATTTTGCAGGTCGCCGACGAGCGCCTGAACGAGTTCGAGCACGGTCATTTCGTTGACGTCGTTTTCGTCGTCGAAAATGTCCGTGCCCAGCGTGTTTTCAAGCTGACCGACGCTGACGAGACTGCCCGCGGCGAAAATCACGCCGACGACGGCGACCACGAGCAGGACCATACCCACTATCATACCGATAACGAAATTTAGCGCTTTCACTTTCTACCTCCGGAGTCAGGACCCGAAAATCCGCGAGAACAGGGTCGAAACGGGGTTGTGGTTGTAAAGAATTCCCGCAAACGCGGAGTTCGCGAGATAGTCGTTTGCCGCCGCGGCGTTGTCGCCTATCGCGGCAATGATTGCGAAAATTATCCACACGAAAACAAGCCCTATGAGCAGGCTGAACACCGCTCCGAGCAGTTTGTCGACAAACCTTACGCCGGGCAGAGTAGCCTTTGCCATAGGCGCGACGAGGCGGCGTATCACAAAGAATATGAGCGTGATGCCTATGACGTACACGAGGAACATTATCGCCGCCACGCATACGCCCGTAATGCTTGCCACCGCGGCGCCGGCGACGGTTTCGCCCTCCTCGACGCGGAACTGTTCCGCCACGAAGTTGGCAAACGTGCCTTTGAAGCCGAAGTCGCCGCCCGAAAGGGGAACTTCCGCTCCGTCCACCGTGATGCAGTACGCGCCGTCGCCGTTCACCGTGACGGGAGAGTTGAACGCCACGCCCCAGTCCTCGGAAGCGGACGCGATGCCGTCGTGAATGGACGTGCCCAGCGCGCTGTCGTACACCGCGTCCTGCGTGACCCCCGTCAGCAGCAGGGAAACGCACACGACGAAAACGAACACGAAGAAGCCTTTCGTGGACTTGGCAAAGCCTTTGATTATGCCCGCGAGCAGGAAGAGCAGGAGCAGCGCCGCCAGCGCGACGTCGGCATACCAGCTTGCCGCGGAAATAATGCCGCTTAAAAACATAGTTGCCCTCTTTGACTTTTTATCACACTATAATATATCACATCATACGCGCGAGTGCAAACCCGCAGTCGGGCAAAAAGATGTAAGTTAATGGTAAAGAGCGCCGCGAAATTTCTTTCGGCGGAATTTTGCGAGGCGGAAGCCGCGCGGGTTTTGAGAAAAGACGCGGTGCGCGCAGACGGCGCAAAGGCGGCGAAACCGACTGCTTTTCAGACGCGGCGGCCCTGCGCTCGGCGGAAAGAAAAACGGGCGAAACGACAAAAACCGACGATAAACGTCGGTTTTTGCTAAATCAACCCTATCTTTTGGTCAAACGCGCCGGAGGGCGAATTTTCGCCCGTCAGAGTTTTTCAACCACCGCGCCGTCCTTGGTGTCCTTGACGGACCAGCCTTTTGCCGTGATTTCGGCGCGGATTGCGTCCGCCGTCGCCCAGTCCTTTGCCGCTTTCGCTTCCGCGCGTTTTTTGACGAGTTCCGCAATGTCTTCGGGCACGGAAGAGCGGTGTTTCGCGTCGCAGCGGGCGATGAAGTCTTCCGGTTCGGAGCGGAACAGTCCGAGCAGTCCGTACGTCTTTTTCACCTGACCCAGCAGATTGTTCGCGCCCGCGGCGTCGCCTTCGCGCAGCATTGCCGCCGCGCGTTTGAATATGCCGAAGAGGTCGGCAAGCGCCTTCGCGGTGTTGAAGTCGTCGTCCATCGCGGCGTCGAATTCCGCGTCGAGCGCGGCGTCCGTTCCGTCAAGCGCGGCACCCGCGCGCTTCGCGTCCGCCATAACCTTATAAAATCCGTAAAGATGTTTTTCCGCTTCGGGGAAGAGGTTGTCCGTCACGTTGATGTCGCCGCGGTAGTTGGTTTGCAGCAGGGCGAATTTTATCGTTTCGGGGGAGTATTCCGCAAGCAGGTCCGCAAGCAGGAGGCTGTTGCCCAGCGATTTGCTCATTTTCTGCCCGTTCACTTTGATGAGCCCGTTGTGTATCCAATATTTGGCGAAGCGTTTGCCCGTCAGCGCTTCCGTCTGCGCGATTTCGTTCTCGTGATGGGGGAAGATGAGGTCGCGGCCGCCGCCGTGGATGTCAATCTGTTCGCCGAATGCCTGCATATTCATCGCGGAGCATTCGATATGCCAGCCCGGTCTGCCGTCCCCCCACGGGGAGTGCCAGAATGGCTCGCCCGGCTTTGCGGACTTCCACAGCGCGAAGTCGAGCGGATTGCGCTTGTTTTCCTCGTTTTCTATGCGCACGCTCTCCCTCGCGTCTTCGAGATTGCGCCCCGAAAGTTTGCCGTATCCGGGGAATGAGTCCACGGCGAAATAAACGTCGCCTTCGGGCGTCGCGTAGGCGTGTCCCTTGTCAATCAGGCGGGCGATGAAGTTTTCGATGTCCTGCATCGCGCAGGTCGCCCTCAGCCACACGTCGGGGTCGTCCACTTGCAGCGCGCGCATTTCGGTGTCGATTTTCTTTATCATCATCTCCGCGTATTCGTCGGCGGGGATGCCCGTTTCGTGCGAGCGCGCTATGATTTTGTCGTCCACGTCCGTATAGTTGCGCGCATACGTCACTTCATAGCCTTTCTTTTGCAGATATTTGCGTATCACGTCGTATATGAGCGCCTGATAGGCGTGCCCTATGTGAGCGTCGCCCGACACCGTTATGCCGCAGGCGTACATACGGACTTTGTTGCCTTCTATGGGAACGAATTCTTCCTTTCTTTTGGTCAGAGTGTTGTAGATTTTCATTGGTCAATCCTCGCCCGAGCCCTCGAATTCTTTCACGGCGGCAATCTCCACCGCGCTTTCGGGCTCTCCCGCGCCCGTCGCTCCGGCAGCCATTCCCGCCGCGCGTTCGAGCTCCTGCAATCTTCTGTTTATGCGCTGAAATTCCGCGTGTATGGGGTCGGGCAGCAGCACCTGGTCCATATCCGCGACCCTTCTTCCGTCCTGTTTGACCACGCGTCCCGGCACGCCGACGACGGTGGAGTAGGGCGGCACGTCTTTGAGCACAACGCTCCCCGCGCCAATCTTCGAGTGCGCTCCCACGGTGAGTGGACCGAGCACTTTCGCGCCCGCGCTCACCATAACGTCGTTTTCGAGGGTGGGGTGGCGTTTGCCCGTGTCCTTGCCCGTTCCGCCGAGCGTCACGCCCTGATAGAGCACGCACCCGTCGCCCACTTCCGCCGTTTCGCCTATCACGACGCCGCTGCCGTGGTCAATCATTATGCCTTTGCCGAGTTTTGCCGCGGGGTGTATCTCGACGCCAGTCTTTCTGCGTGCGCGGTCCGCGACGAGTTTTGCCAGCGTAACGAAACCTTTGAGATAAAGCCTGTTGGCAATGCGGTAGGCGGAAAGCGCCTTATATCCCGCGTAAGTGTGCTTCACGGACCATTCCGAAGTCGCGGCGGGGTCCTTGTCCATCACCGCGTGCAGGTCCGCGCGCTTGGCTTCGCGGATTTCTCCCAATGTGGGAATGTGTCTTTTGGTTTCTCCCTGTTCTCCCATATATGACAACCTATGAGCGGGCGGGGAAGAAAGTCACCCCCGCCGCCTTATCGTGATTATTCCCCGTCCGTCTTCGGAGCGCCGCCGTCCTCTGCGGCAGCGGCGCCGTCGGCGTCGGGCGCGGCGATTGCCGCCGTGCCGCCGTTTTCCGTGGCGGAAGCGTCTGTTGCCGCAGGTTCGCCGCCCTCTGCGGGCGCTTCGTCGTCGCGGAAGAGAGAGTCAATCTCTTCCTCGTAAATGGTTTCCTTTTCGTAAAGCATCTTGACCATCTTGTCCATAACCGAGCGGTTTTCGCGCAGGATGGACAGGGCCTTCTGATACTGCGTGTCGATGATGGCTTTGATTTCCGCGTCGATTTTCGCCGCCATTTCGTCGCTGTAATTGAGCTGCGTCTGATAGTCGCGGCCGAGGAAAACCTCTTCCGACGCGCCGAGGTACATATTGCCTATCGCGTCGGACATACCCCATTCCGTCACCATTTTGCGCGCTATCTTGCTCGCGCGCTGGATGTCGTTGGACGCGCCCGCGGAAACGTCTTTTATGACAATCTCTTCCGCCGCTCTGCCGCCCAGCATCATTGCAATCTGGTCAAGCAACTTCTGTTTGGTGAAATGATTGTCGTCGTTTTCGGGCAGAGTGATGGTGTAGCCCGCCGCCTGACCGCGGGGGATGATGCTCACCTCGTGCACATTGTCGCAGTTTTTGGAAAGCTTGGCGATGATGGCGTGTCCCGACTCGTGGTATGCGGTGATGCGTTTGTCGCGCTCCGTCACCACGCGGCTCTTTTTGGCGGGGCCCGCGATGACCTTGTTTATCGCCTCGGAGATGTCTTCCATCGTGATGAGCTTGCGGTTTGCGCGCGCGGCGAGGATTGCCGCTTCGTTGAGCAGATTTTCGATGTCCGCTCCCGTGAAGCCGGAAGTCAGCCTTGCGAGGCTCTTGAAGTTGACCGTCGGCGCAAGCGGCTTGTTGCGGCTGTGCACCTTGAAAATCTCCTCCCTGCCTTTCACGTCGGGGATGTTGACGTATATCTGTCTGTCAAACCTGCCCGGACGCATAAGCGCGGGGTCGAGGATGTCCGCGCGGTTGGTCGCCGCCATAACGATGATGCTGTCGTTGGACTCGAAGCCGTCCATCTGGACGAGCAGCTGGTTGAGCGTCTGCTCGCGCTCGTCGTTGCCGCCGCCCAGCCCCGCGCCGCGCTGGCGTCCGACGGCGTCGATTTCGTCGATGAAGATGATGCAGGGCATACTGTGCTTCGCCTGGTCGAAGAGGTCGCGGACGCGCGACGCGCCCACGCCCACGAACATCTCGACGAAGTCCGAGCCGCTGATGGAGAAGAAAGGCACGTTCGCCTCTCCCGCGACAGCTTTCGCAAACAGCGTTTTGCCCGTGCCGGGAGGGCCTACGAGCAACACGCCCTTGGGAATGCGCGCGCCTATCGCGGTGAATTTCTTGGGGTCTTTCAGGAAGTCGACGATTTCCTGCAATTCCTGTTTTTCCTCTTCCGCGCCCGCCACGTCGGAAAAACGCACCTTGCTGTCGCGCACCTGCGACGCCTTGGTCTTGCCGAAGTTGAGAGCCTTGTTGTTGGCGCCGTTGGTCTTGCGCATTATGATGAAGAACACAATGGCAAGCAGCACAATCATAATAATCGGCACCAGCAGCGAAGAGAGCAGAGAAGAGCTGGACGGGTCGTTGAATGCGACGGTGATGTCGGGCGCAGTCCAACCCTCTCCCATTTCCGCTTCCCATCTGGCAAGCTCGTCAAGCAGGGTCGTGCGGCCGGGGATGTAGCAGTAATAAGAATAGGAATTTTCACCCGCGATACGGATGTCGACACGGTAAGAACCCGACACGGATATCGCGTCTATGTGAAGCACATTGCCCCCGTCGGTTATCTGCCCTTTGTAGAGCCGTTCGAAATCCGACCACGCTATTTCGTTCGGTCCCGTGAGGCTGACGGCGAGTATAATCGCAAGCAGAATCAGCACGATTACGGAAACGATGATTATCGTACGTCTGGTCGATGGTTTCATTTTACCTCCCGCCCGCCGCAAGCCCGCGACGGGCACGTCGGAGCAGCCGCGCAGGCGGGTCCGACTTTAATAATATGCACTATATTATAGAAACTAAAAGCGAAAAAGTCAATGCCGACAGGCAAAAAGGCGCGCGGCGCCGTGTACAACCTCCGCTTTTTCGAAAATGTTAGCGTGCGGGAGTTAAAGCAAAATTAAAAAACGGCGGACGCGAATTTCAGCCCGCCCACGGCGGATTTTATCAAATCGGCGACTTTATGTGCAAGTTCCGACACATAAACCGCGTTTGCCTGCATAAGTTCGGTCAGAGCGTCGCCCGACTTGTCCCCGACGACGGCAATGATTCCCACGTCGCCGAAGCGGCTTTTCTTCCCCCCGACCGCCGCGGGACACACTCCGTCGGAGCGCACGGAAATGCGTCCGAGATTGGACGCTTCGCCGAGGCAGGCGTCCACGGCAAGCAGAACGGCGCCCTTGTGCGTTTCGCGGACGAAGGATATCCACTCGTTCATATTCCTGCCCGTGACGGGGCGGTCGAGAGTGCCGTACACAAAGGCGGGGAAGTTCTTGTCCTCGCGCAGAATGGTGCCCACTTCGGGACCGAGAGAGTCGCCCGCGATGGCGGGCGTGCCGAAACATACTACGACCAACTGACGTTCAAGCGGAAACATATCCGGATTATTTCCGCTTTTCCTCCGCGCTATACCCGCGGATTGAACGGAAAGGCGGTGTTTTGGCGGCGCGGCAAGGAAATTTTTGTTGCTATCGGGCGCGTTATGTTATAAAATAACTGTATAAAACGTGAGTGCGCGCATAACGGAAGGGAAGTTCGTATGCTTGCGCCGACGCCGACTCCGCGGCCGTGTGCCGCGGGGCGGGCGGAGAGCGTCGCACGGAGAGGTGTTATGAAAATCATTGTCGCAGGAGCCGGAATGGGAGGAATGATTGCCGCCGAAAGGCTGGCAAAGCTCGGATTCGAAGTCACGGTGTACGAGCAGTCCCCCTCTTTGGACGAAATGCGTTACGATTGGCACGACGACGTCAATCCCCGCATATTCCGCAGACTGGGGCTGGAAATGCCCGCCGGCAGTTTCAAGAAAAAGAGCTGGACTTTCGTTTCGCCGCACGGCGTGGTGGTGCGCGAGTTCAGGCAGGACGAAAACAACGCGGATTTTTCCGTCGAACGCCGCGCGCTCAACCGTATGCTTTACGAAAGAGCTTCCGCGGGCGCGAAATTCGTGTTCGGCGCAAAGGTCGAAAGACCCGTTGTCGAAAAGGGCACCGTGGTCGGCGTGGTTGTGGACGGCAAGGAAGCGCGCGCGGACCTCGTCATTGACAGCCTCGGCGCGAATTCCGCCCTCAAAAAAGATCTCCCCGTCGAGTTCGGCGTCACCCAGCACCGCGAGGACGAAGTCTTTGTGGCGTACCGCGCGTTTTACGAGAAAAACACCGACGCGCCCGCACCCAAATATACCAACAAAGTTTATCTCAAACATATGGGAGAGCCCGGCATTTCGTGGGTGATACAGGACAACGACCCCTCTCTCGTCAACGTGCTCGTCGGCAGGATAGGGAAGCTGTCGTCATACGATTTGGAGCGCGCGCTCGAAGACCTGCGCAAGACCAACCCCACCATCGGCGAAAAAGTGGTCAGGGGCGGCGAAATCTGCGTCATTCCCGTGCGCTATCCCGCGACCCGTATGGTTGCCAACGGCTATGCCGCAGTCGGCGACAGCGCGTATATGACCATCCCTATGCTCGGCAGCGGCATTGCGTCGGGTATGCTTGCGGGACAGCTCCTTGCCGAAACGATTGGCGACAATATGTCCAAAGGGGTCAAAAAGGAAGACCTCTTCAAGACCTCGCGGCTCTGGAAATATCAGGTCAAGGTCTTCCGCGAATTCGGGGCGGAGCACTGCGCCGTCGACATCCTCAAACGCGGCGTGCTGAATTTCCCCGACGCCACGCTGGACTGGATGCTCGGCTCCGACCTGCTCACCAACGACGAGATAGGATGTCTTGCGTCCGGCAAGATGCTGCGCGTCGGCGTCAAAGAAGCCTTCCGAAAACTGAGCATAACTGAATTCAACAGGCTGCGCATTCTCATCAAGGTGAACAATATGCTGCAAAAGAGTCTGCACGCATACCGTGTCGCGAAAAACATTCCGCGCAACTTCGACCCGAACATCTGCCGCACCTGGGAAAAGCATATGAAGTGGTTTTACCGTGCTCCCCGCCGCGACCGCTGAGTCCGTCGCCGCGACTGCGTGCGTACGGCACGGAAGCCGTCGTGAACATTGACGGAAAGCAGGCGCACCGCGCCGCAGACAACGGAATACACGCCGTCCGAAAGGGCGGCGTTTCTTTTTGCCGCAGCAGCGGAAAGAGTCGACCCGACGCTTTCGGAAAGTTCGGAAAAGAGCAAAACGCGCGCTTTACAATGCAAAACGCGCGAAATAAAACGCCTGATTTGTCGTTATGTTTTGTTACGGGATGTCGAGCGAACCGTCCGTGCGGACGATGAGGAAGCATTTCCCGATGACTTTTTCCTGCGGGACGCAGCCTATGTCGCGGCTGTCCGAGCTGTTGTTGCGGTTGTCGCCCATCACGAAATAATATCCGTCGGGGACTGTGACGGAAAACCCGTCGTAAAGAGAGTTCATCTCTTCCGCGATATAGTCTTCGCGTTGCGGTTCGCCGTTGAGATAAAGCTCGCCCCCGCGGATTTCGACGGTGTCGCCGGGGAGTCCTATCGCGCGTTTGACGAGCGCGTGCGGATTGCTTTCGGCGCTTCCCCAATCGTATGTGAACACGATTATGTCGCCGCGGTCTATGTCGGCTATGCGGTTGAGGATGAGTTTGTCGCCGTCGTCGGGAATGTCGCCGTCGCCGCCGTTGAGGGTGGGGGACATACTCGCCCCGTTGACTATGAACGACGTGAAGACGTATTCGCGCAGAAGAAGAGCGCAGGTGACCGCGAGCGCGAGCACTACGACGACGGAAACGAGCGCCGCAAAAAGGCGCTTTTTTTTCTGCGGTTCTGAGGGAGTGGGGTCGAGAAATTCCTTTTCGTCCATAGCACCACTATATGCGCGCGGACGTCAAATCCACACGAGATTGTTGAACAGCACGTCTTCCGCGTCGGATACGAGCAGCTGTTTGCAGAATTCGAAACGGGAGAGAGTCCTGCCTTCTTCGCTCTTGCAGTCGGAGGCGGAAAGTTTGATTTTCTGCCAGAAGTCGCCGCCCGCGAGATTCACGCGGCAGGAATAGCGCGTGATGTCGGGATAGGAAACGAAGGTGAAAGTCACCGTTTTCGCTTTTTCGCTGAATATGTCCATTTGAAGCACGGCGTTTTTGTCGCAGGAGAACGGCTCGTGCGAAGTGCGGCAGAGCACCAGCGTGCCCTTTTTCGTGCCCACTCCCGTTATGCCGAAAGGACCTTTTTGGGCGGAGAGAACGGACTCGTCGAGAAAGAAGTCGTCTGTGGTCACCCAGAAAAGCCCCGTGCCCATATCGCCCGAATAAATGACGCGCGACCTTGCGGCGGCGCCGCGTCCCGCACCAGCTTTCACGCCTGCGGCGGAGGGGATTATGCCCGCCACACGGGAGCTGGAATACACGCCGTCCTTGTTTTTCACCGTAGCGAAAGCCACGACGAGTTCGGCAGGGTCGCCGACGGGCACGCGGTAGACGTATTCGCCGCTGCCGACCGTCTGCGGTTCGGAAAGAGGGGACCAGTTGCGCGCGAAAGACACGGGTTCTCCCGCCGAACGGAACGCCTTTATCTCTTCCGCGTCGCCCTTGCATTTCAGATGGAGATACAGATTGTTTTCGTCCGTGCGGAAGAAAACTTCCGGCATACCCACGGGCGCGCTGTCGTGTGCGAAATTCCTGCGCAGCCAGATGATGAGGCTGTCGAATGCCGACACGCTTATCTGAGACGCGGAGCCGCGCACTATGAGCAGGACTTTCGCCTTTGCGGGAACGAGCGCGAGGATGTCTCCCGCTCTGTCCACGTCCGTGTGCGCGGAGTTGGACGACACGATGAAATAAGTGGGGCAGGACACGAACTTAGCATAAGTTTCCGCGCCGACGCCCGCCGAATATGCGCGTTCCTCGTCGTCGGATGGCAGTTCGTTGTCGCCGCCGGGGAAGCGGGGAGTGTTCCTGCGCCAGAGGTAGCCGCCGCCGTTGATGGGCACGAGAGCGCGCACTCTGCCGTCCATTCCCGCCGTCTGCCACGCAATCTGCGCGCCTATGTCGACGCCCATAAGCCCGATGCGCGCCGCGTCGACGTATTTCATCTCCGAAATCATCGTAATCGCGCGCCGCGCGACCTTCGCCCATTGGAACCACGGGGTTTCGCGTCCGGTGGTCGTGATGTGGTAGAGGTGCGAAAAGCATTCGGGAGCCTGTGCGTAAGCGTACTCTTCGGGGTAAGTGGTGTGAGGCGCGTCGTTCTCACGCGGTCTGCCCAGATAATCGCAAAGGCACACCACATAACCCGCCTTGACGAGGGATGAGGTGATGTCGTCGAATTTTCTGCTTTCGTCGTGAGAGGGGAGAAGGAGAAGCGCGGGGCGCGCGTCGCGCCAGCGCGCGTCGTAACTTATCTTCGCATAGACCCGCACTCTGCCGCTTGCGGTCTTTTCGGACGTGAAAAAGACTTCCGTCGTGACGATGTTGTCATTTTCTCGGGAAGAAATAATCGAAGTCTCCGTCCCGTCCTTGACGGGATTGAAGCCTTCCCAGATTTCCGTCGGCGTCAGCAAGCGCATTTCCATACCCGAAATTATACCCCAAAGCGAAGGCAAAGTAAAGCAGTAAAAACCCCGTACAGGCACGGTCTCCGCCGCGCCGGGGAGAGGCCGCTCCGTCGGCGGCGTCCAGCGAAAGCGCTTTGCCGCCCGTGTCGGACAGGGCGCGGGCGTACTCTTTTGCCATCTTTTCCATCACCTCTTCGGAGGGCAGCAAAACGTCCATAATTTCCTCCCCTCCATAATATTCCGCCTTCCCGCCGTCCGTTACGGGGCGCAGGGCGCGGGACAAAAATCGCCCGCGCCCGTCAGCCCGCCTCTTTCACGGTCACGGAAACGGAACAGGAGAAGCCTATGTCGCCGAGGCAGTTTTCGGGGAGGGTGTAGCCTGCCTTTTTGTAGACCGCGTTTTGCAGCTGCAAAAAATCCGCGTCCTTTTCCAGCGACAGCGCGTGACATTCGTAAAGCCTTTCCCGCAAGTCGTTTGCCGCCTGTTCCGCGGCGCGTTTCACGAGGTCGTCCGACGGGGTTATCTTTCCGCCCGAAGTGTTCTGCGCTTCGAGGAAGGAGACGGACACTTCGAGCGACGCGGTCACGTTCATCTCGTCCGCTTCCGTCTTCGGGGAAACGTCCAGCACCCTGAACTCCACCGCTTCGCCGCCCGGGAGGGTGACGCTCAGACGCCCCAGCACGTCGTTTTTTCTGACAAGCATAGTCGTCACCTGCGCCAGGTCCTCTTCGAGCACGAAGTAATCCCCGCCGTGCACGACGAGATTGCGGTTCATAAAGAATTCGTAATTGCCGGAACTTTCCCCTTGCTGCGACTCGGGCTGATGTTCCATCTCTTTCATATCAATCAGCGGAATGTTCATACTCGCGCTGCGGGAGAGGGAATGGGCGAGGAAATCTTTCACCGTCACCAGCGCTATGCCGTCGCCGCCCAGATTCTGCAAGAGGGTCGCCTGCACGAAATAGGTTGACGCGACGGTGGTGCCTATCCTTGCGGCGAGCACGTCGGAGGGCGGCTGTTCGGTGGAAGTCACCGCCGCCTGTTCGGGGAGGGAATAGGCCGAAATCAGCGGGTCGAACAACAAGGCGTGGTCGGTGTCGAACACGCTCGGTGACAAAACGACGACATTACAATGCGAAAGCGACACCATAAGCCCCATTTTCTGCGAAATGCGGTCAAGCCCTTCCGAAATCGTCGCGCCTTCCGCGCTGTAAACGGCGTAGTTCTGTTGGTTGTCGCCGCCGCTGCCTCCCGACACGATGACCGACAGCGTGGACACCGTGAAAGCGCTTTCCGTCCGCTCTATGCCCAGCCCGAT
Source organism: uncultured Eubacteriales bacterium (assembly GCA_900544575.1). Taxonomy (GTDB): domain Bacteria; phylum Bacillota; class Clostridia; order Christensenellales; family CAG-917; genus Limadaptatus; species Limadaptatus stercorigallinarum. The sequence continues at coordinate 47,137 of UQVO01000007.1, forward strand.
GACGAGCGCCGATTGGGTGAGCGACTTGATGTCGGAGGTGCGTCCGAAGAATATGAGCACGACCACGGCGACTAGCAGCACCAGCCATTTGGTGCGGAAAAATCTGTCCCGCAGTCTGACTGCGACGGCGTGGCTTGCCTTACTCACGGAGCGCCTCCTTTGCGGCAGCGTCCGCGTCTTCTTCCTCTGCCGCGGGGGATACGTCCGCGCGCTCCGCCGCGGCGGCGGGAGCGGGTGACGGTTTGCCGAGTTTCTCACGGACGGCACGGCTTCGCCGCGCATATAACGCAAAGACCGTGAACGCCGCGGCGAAGAACAGCGACAGTCCCAGCATAACGTATCCGAAATCCGTCATCGAAAAGGCAACTATGTCCTGCACCGTCGGGACGGCGAGCGGGATGACGACCACGGCGGCGGCAAACACCAGCCGTGCGGGGACGGGCGTGCCCGTCGCGCGTCGGCAGCTTTCCGCGGCGCCCCACATTTGCAGGGAGAGTCCGAGCACCGCCATAACGATGACCACAAGAAGCGCCGCCCATTCCAGCCTGCCGATTTCCAGCGAAAGCTGGTTGAACCCCGCGATGCGGATGAGCATATTGTAGACGTACGGCAGAGCGCCGCCGTACATTGCCACGGCAAGCAGGGCGACGATTATCACGAGGGAGTAGGATATTCCCGCGCCGACGGCAATATACGGAAATTTCTTGTTTTTCACCGCGACGAAGAGCAGGGGGAAGAAGTCGCCCAGCCAAAGCCCGAAACGAAGCCCCCGCCGGAAAAATTCCTCCGTCGGCATTGCGTAAAGGGGCAGATTTCTGCCCGCGTCGAGGTCTGTTTCCAGGAATGCGAGGTTGAGCACGATTATGGCGAGAAGGAAGGGCGCGAGCAGTTCTGCACAGCGCGCAATGCCGCGGACGCCCTTGCAGCCGAGATAAACGACGGGCAGGGCAAGCACGATGACCACGATGTAGGGCGCGACGCCGACGAAGAGGTCCACCATCAGGAATATTTCGGTGTAGACGAAATATATAAAACCTTTGAGCGTGATATATCCCGAAAGCAGCAGACATACGGCGCGGTATGCGGCGTTGTTTCTTTCGGTGAGCACCGCGTCCGCTCCGCTTTTCGCAAAGAAGAATGTGGCGGCAAGGCAGAGCGCGTCCAGGCACACCATAAAGATATACAGCCACAGGGTGTCGCTCATCATTTCGGAGTAGACGAGGCCGGGGAGAGAGGAAACCTTGAAGACTATGCCGCAGGCGAAAACGAGGTTCGCCGCCTGCGAATTGTATATGACGTTCGCGGCGGAAAGGGGCGCCGCCTCCGACGATGCGGAAACGGACGGAGAAGCCGTCTTGTCGACCGAAAGCGAAGTTGAAGCGGCGTTTTTCACTTGTCATCCTCCTTTTTGAGCCGAGTTCTGTTTCTGTTGGGGAAGGAGAGCGGGCGTGTCGTCATATCGTCCGCGGAGGCTTTGAACACCCCGTCTTTGAGGTCGCCGACAATTCTCGGCGCATACGGCGCAAAGTACGGCGCGCCGTAGTTCTGCATCGTGGCGAGATAGCCCACCGTCACCACGAGCACCGCAATTATGCCGAACAGCCCCAACACCGCGCTTGCGCACAGAAAGATTATGCGGAGGATGGACAGCGAGCCGACCTGGTCGGGCACGCAGAATATGCCTATCGAAGACAGCGCGGTCACGAGCACGGCAGGCGAGGAAATCAGTCCCGCTTTGACGGCGGTGTCGCCCAGCACTATCGCGCCCACTATGGACAGCGACACGCTGAGGTAGCGCGGCATACGCATCGACGCTTCGTTGAGGATTTCGAAGAGGAGAAGGACGAAGAGCATTTCCACCGCGGGCGGGAAGGGGATGGTGGAAGTCGCCCCCACCAGCGTGACGAGGAATTTTATGGGCAGCAGGTGATAGTGGTAGCTTTGCAGGGCGACGTAAGCGGCGGGCAGCAGCACGGTGAGCGCCGCGCCCAGAAAGCGGAATATGCGCGCGAAGGTGGCGCGCCAGTCCCCCGAATAGTAGTCGTAGCCGTCCTGCATATCCTCCATAAGCACGAAGGGCAGGGTGAGCACGATGGGGGAGCCGTCCACAATAACCGCGACCCTGCCTTCCAGCAGTTTTGCCGCGACGACGTCGGGTTTTTCCGTGTTGCCGACCTGTTTGAAGAAGGAGTGTTTGCGCTCTTCGAGGAAGGAGGTGAGATACGCGCTGTCCGTCACGCCGTCGATGTCCGCTTTTTCCAGAGCGGCCTTTATTTTCCGTACGGTGACGGGGTCGGCTATGCCGTGGACGTACACGACGGTGACGGGGGTGGAGGAGTATCTTCCTATGCTCATATTCTCGAACACGAGGTCGGGGGACTTGATTTTGCGGCGTATCATCGCCGTGTTGGTCTTGATTTCCTCGATGAACCCTTCACGCGGACCTTTGAGTACGGTGGCGGTGGGCGGTTCGGCGACGGAGCGCTTGTCCGTCTTGCGCAGGGAGAACATAAAGAAACAGTCGAACCCTTCCGCGAACATACCCACGTCCCCTTCTGCGATTTTCTTCACTCCGTCTTCCACGGAAAGCACGGTGACGTCCTGACAGAAAGAGGTGACGGCAAGGAGCAGTTCCCGCATTTCGTCCTGAGATTTGACGCTGCCGTCGAACACCTTTTCGCACTCCGACACGGGCGCGATGACGTCCTGTTCGAGGAGCAGTTTGTCCGAAAGGCTGTCGATGTAGCAGAACAGGACGCCGCCGTCCCCGTGCGGGATTTCGCGCAGGAGCAGGTCGCCCGTGTTGTGGAAGCGGTCTTTGATGAAACTTTGCATTTCGGATGTATTCACGCGCATATCATTGCCATATTCGCGCAAAACTAATCCCTCTGTTTCCCGATTGTGCGGACGACCTTTAACAAATCAACGAAATTTCGGATTACCCCTTTTCGCACGGAAAGTTTTGTAGTATAATCTTTTCATTGCAAGGAGGGAAACGATGAGCAAAGACAATTATTTCGACACGCAGCTCGCATTCGACTATCTGGATGCGGAGGCGGAAAAAGAGGAAAAGAAAGCCAAGCGAAAGACGCTGGTGCAGATTATCAAATACGCCGTCTGCACGGCAAGCGCAGGGCTTGTGGAATTCATTACGTTCACCATTCTGTCCGAGGCTCTGACGATGCTCGAAGGCAGGACGGTGTGGTTCATCACCGAAAACTCCCTGCTGTGGTTTGTCGCCACGGCGGTCGCGCTCTTCCTTTCCATAGTCTGGAACTTCACCATCAACAGGAAATTCACCTTCAAATCGGCGGGCAACGTGCCGAGGGCAATGTTCCTTGCGTTCCTGTTCTATGTTCCGTTCTTCCCGTTCAAACTGTGGTTCAACAGCTATATGCCCGGCTACCTCGGCATACCCGCGCTGGTGGTCGAAGTGATTACGATGCTCATCAACGGCGTGCTGGAATTCTGCTGGCAGAAGTTCGTCATCTACCGCAAGGAAGCCGACACCGCCCCCGCCAAACACGAAATCGGCACGATAGGAGAGTTCGGCGAGATTTCCGTCTCCGAACCCGAAGTGAGCGCAATGCAGATGCTCGACCTTATGCGCGCGGGCGTGGACATCACGGAAGACGACAAACAGCTCAAAAAAGAGCTTAAAGCCATCGAATCCGCCGCATAAACGCGCAAATAAGCAAAAAAGCACCAAAAGCCGTCCGATGGACGGCTTTTTTATGCCCCGTTAAATCGTCCGTAACGATTTAACGGGGACCCCGATTTTATTGCGTTCTCTGACAGGGGATTCAATACTTTCCTGTTAGAGAACAGAGTTTTCTCCATTCTCTTTGAGAAAAGAGATTGGGGTGTGTACCGAAAAGAGCGTCGGGGCGGGGAAATATTTGTGCGAAAAAATGCGATTTCGGGGCGATTACGTTTGCCCTCGTGCGTGCGGATGTGTTAATATAGGCGCATGAAATACGTCGTGCTTCCGAATTCTGCGCAGTCGCGGTCGCTGGACCGCGCTTCCGACGCAAGCGTTCGCGCGGGCGGCGTTGTATGCAAGCACTCTGAAAGCATGGCTTCCGCCGTGCTTTCGGTTTTCACGGAGGTATTATGAAAAAACTCGAACAGATTTACGAAGGCAAGGCCAAAAAAGTGTATGCCACCGACGACCCCGATTTCGTCATCGTGTCCTACAAGGACGACGCGACCGCGTTCAACGGGCTCAAAAAGGGTACCATCGCGGGCAAGGGCGTCATCAACAACAAGATGAGCAATATGATGATGGCTATGCTCGAAAAGAAGGGCGTCCCCACTCATTTCGTCGAGGAACTCAGCGACCGCGACACCCTCGTGAAAAAGGTGCAGATTGTTCCCCTCGAAGTCATCATCCGCAACGTGGCGGCGGGCAGTTTCTCCAAGCGTTACGGCGTGGAAGAGGGCACGGAGCTTGCCATTCCCACCATCGAGTTCTCCTACAAGAACGACGACCTCGGCGACCCTCTCATCAACGACTATCACGCGCTCGCGCTCCGTCTTGCGACGGAAGAGGAGATTGCGCGCATCAAGGAGCTGGCGTTCAAGGTCAACGACGAGATGAAAGCCTTCTTCAAAAGGCTCAACATCGACCTCATCGACTTCAAGCTGGAATTCGGCCGTTTCCACGGCGACATCGTGCTCGCGGACGAGATTTCCCCCGACACCTGCCGTTTCTGGGACTCCACAACCCACGAGAAGCTGGACAAGGACCGCTTCCGCCGCGACCTCGGCGGCGTGGAAGACGCTTATCAGGAAATAATGAAACGTATCAGCGGCGGAAAAAACTGACCCGTCGAGGAGAATTATGAAAGATATTCTGCTTTCCGGAAAGGAATCCGGCGTGCACGAAGAGTGCGGCATATTCGGCGTCATCAGCCCCGAAAAGGAACCTCTCGCGAGGGAGGTCTATTACGGGCTGTTCGCCTTGCAGCACAGGGGTCAGGAGAGCGCGGGCATCGCGGTCAACGTCCCCGACAGAAAGATAGCCTATTACAAGAATATGGGGCTGGTCAACGAAGTCTTCTCGGAAGAGGAGCTTTCGTTGCTGCCCGACTCCGACATCGCCATCGGACACGTCAGATATTCCACCTGCGGTTCGAGCAACGTCGTCAACGCGCAGCCCGTCGTGTTTTACGGCAGGTACGGCAGGATGGCTATCGCGCATAACGGGAACATAGTCAACGCCGCCACCATCAAGAACTGGCTCATCGACCGCGGCCACATCTTCCAGTCCTCCGTGGACAGCGAAGTCGTCGCCGCGCTCATCAACTATTACACCACATCCAGCGTCGAGAACGGTGTGCAGAAGGCGTGCCTCGACTTCCTCGGTGCGTTCGCAATCGTGTGTATGGCGGACAACAAGCTCATTGCCGTGCGCGACAAATACGGGCTCAAACCCCTCGTTATGGGCAGGAAGGGCAGCTCGGTGCTGTTTGCCAGCGAGTCCTGCGCCCTCGACGCGGTGGACGCCGAATTCGTGCGCGACGTCGAGCCCGGCGAGATGATTATCGTCACTCCCGACGGCAAAATCCGTTCGCACAAGTATGCGATACCCGACCCCAAACCCTGCATTTTCGAATACGTTTATCTCGCGCGCAGCGACTCCGTAATCGACGGCGTCAGCGTGTACGAAGCGAGATACAACTGCGGCAAGGAGCTGGCGAAACTCTTCAAGATTGACGCGGACATAGTCGCGGGCGTGCCAGACAGCGCGACGGTGTGCGCCAGAGGTTACGCCGACGTCAGCGGTCTGCCTATGGTGGACGCACTCACCAAAAACAGGTATATCGGCAGGACTTTCATCCAGCCCAGCCAGTCTATGCGCGAAAGCTCCGTGAAGATAAAGCTCAACGCTTTCCGCAGCAACATAAAGGGCAAAAGGCTCATACTCATCGACGACAGCATCGTCCGCGGCACGACCTCCCGCAAGATAATCAGTCTGCTGCGCGCCAGCGGAGCAACGGAAGTGCATATGCTCGTGGGCTCTCCGCCCGTCAAATATCCCTGCTACTTCGGCGTGGATATGGAAACGCGCGACCAGCTCATCGGCGCATACAAGTCGGAAGAGGAGATATGCAAGGAGATAGGTGCGGACAGCCTGCACTACATCCCGCTCGAACTTATGGTGGGCAGCTGCGGCGGTGGGCCTTATTGCACCGCCTGCTTTGACGGCAACTATCCTATGGACATCAGCGAAAAAGAGGTCATTTCGATAGGCGACGCTTTGGAATAAACCTCCCGCGTCGTTTGCGGCAAAAAGAAACGCCCCGTTCAAACGGGGCGTTTTTATATACAAAATCGCACGGTAAAACGTCGATTCGGCGGTCTGCCGCAGGGCAGACAGGCGGAATGTCAGTTGATGCCCTGCGCTATCATCGCGTCCGCGACTTTCTTGAAGCCCGCGAGGTTTGCGCCCGCGACGAGGTTGTAATCCATACCGTAAGCGTTCAGCGCGTCCAGGATTTGTTCGTGGATGCCTTTCATTATGTGCTGCAATTTTTCGTCCACTTCTTTCTCCGTCCAGCGCAGGCGTTCGCTGTTCTGGCTCATTTCGAGACCGCTCACCGCCACGCCGCCCGCATTCACCGCTTTGGAGGGCGCGACCAGTACGCCGTGTTCCTGCAAATAGGCGAGAGCGTCGTTGGTGGTGGGCATATTGGACACTTCGTTGAGATATTTCACGCCCGCGGCGACCATCGCCTTGGCGTCCTCGATGCGTATCTCGTTCTGCATCGCGCAGGGCATATAGACGTCCGCGACGACGTTGCCCCAGGGTTTCTTGCCGGGGACGAACTCACAGCCGTATTTGTCGGCGTAGTCCTTGACCGCGTTTCTGCCGCTGGCGCGCATTTCGAGCATATAGTCTATTTTCTCGCCCTTGACTCCGTCGGGGTCGTAGATGTAGCCGTCGGGGCCGGAGAGGGTGACGACCTTGCCGCCGAGCTCGGTGATTTTGAGCGCGGCGCCCCAGGCGACGTTGCCGAAGCCGGAGAGGCAGAATGTTTTGCCCTCTATCTTCTCGCCGAGATGTTCCAGCACTTCCTTGAAGAAATAGGTCGCGCCGAAGCCCGTCGCTTCGGGGCGGATGAGAGAGCCGCCGAAGGAAAGGCCCTTGCCCGTCAGCACGCCGTTTTCGTATGCGCCGCGGATTTTCTTATACGCGCCGAAGAGATAGCCTATCTCTCTGCCGCCCACACCCATATCGCCGGCGGGCACGTCCACGTCGGGACCGATGTGGCGGTAAAGTTCGGTCATGAAAGAGTAGCAGAAGCGCATAATTTCGGCGTCGGACTTGCCTGCGGGGTCGAAGTCGCTGCCGCCCTTGCCGCCGCCCATAGGAAGACCCGTGAGGGAATTTTTGAAAGTCTGCTCGAAAGCGAGGAATTTCATCACGGAGAGGTTGACGTTGGGTTGGAAACGGAGCCCGCCCTTGTAAGGTCCTATCGCGTTATTGAACTGCACGCGGAAGCCGCGGTTCACGTGCCAGACGCCTTTGTCGTCCTGCCACGGCACGCGGAAGATGATTTGCCTGTCGGGTTCGACCATTCTTTCGAGGATGCAGTTGCGGCGGAAGAGCTCCTCGTTCTTCTCGACGGCGGGAGCGAGAGAGCCGAGCACCTCGCGCACCGTCTGCATAAATTCGGGTTCGCCCGGATTCTTGCGCTCTGTCATTTCGATGACTTCTGAAATGTAAGACATAATGCCTCCCTTATACACGGAACGGAGCCTGAACTCCTTTTCCAATAGCTTATAACATCCGCAAAATTAAGTCAAGAGTTAACTAATTTTTCCCTCAACTTCATAAAAAACCCCGCGGAAGCGGGGCTTTCGTGCGGTTTGCCGCCTCACGGCGGCGCGGCATATTTCAGAGGTATTTTCTCAATGCCTTAATGTTTTTGTCGTAGGATTTTATCAAATCCTTTGCGCAGAGCGGCGCCTCTTCGTGCGCTTTCCGCATCTCGTTCAGGCATTTCTGCATACTGACTATGCCCGTTTCGTAGCCTTCGATGAGCATCCGCGCGAGATGGCTGGTGTCGCTGTTCATCATAGCGGAGAAAGAGGAGCTGGCTTTGAGCATCGTTTTGGCGAATTTGCTGCCTTCCGCCTCTTCGATTTCGTCGCGGGTGAGCCCCTTTTTCGCTTCGCAGAGCATATCTTTCATAGACTGTTTCTGTTCGTTCATAAGTCTGACGAGGTTTTCGTCCTCGGCATAGGGCAGAACGTGGTCAATCGCGTCTATGCCCATAGTGGTGCTGCGCACCATTTCCCTGAGTATTTTCATAGTTCCCTCCTGCGGGTAGGATGTGCGACGAGGCGGAAATTATGCGCGGTTTTCGGGAGGGCGCACGAACGCGTTGTACGCGCGTACGCCCGCGTTTTTTAATAAAACCGCCGATAAATCATCATTTAATACCGAAAATTACAATAATTCGGTATTGACGGAAGCGAAATCTTGTCCTATAATTTAATAGTAAACTATTTGTCGGATAGTTTCGGATAACAAAAAGGAAAATTATGTAGGAGGGCAAAATATGCCAAACAATGTTTCTGTTGCTGAGCTCAAAGCAAAGGCAAAAGAGCTGCGCCTGCACATCGTGCAAACGACGTTCAATGCCACATCGGGACACGTCGGCGGGTCTATGTCCAGTGCGGATATGCTCATTGCGCTGTACTTCAAGTATCTGAATGTCGACCCCGCGAATCCCGATTGGGACGAGAGAGACCGTTTCATTATGTCCAAGGGTCACTGCGCACTCGCGTACGTTCCCTGCCTTGCCATGAAAGGATACCTCGACCTCAACGAAGTCATGAAGAACTTCAACAAGACGGAATCCGCTTACGGCATGCATCCGGACAGCAAGAAAATCCGCGGCTGCGACGCGTCCACCGGTTCTCTCGGACACGGTATGCCGATGGCAGTCGGTATGGCTCTCGGCCTTCGCCTTAAAAATATCAACAGCAAGGTCGTCTGCATGACCGGCGACGGCGAATGTCAGGAAGGCTCCAACTGGGAGGCGGCGATGTGCGCTTCTCACTACAAGCTCAAAAACCTGATTTGGATTATCGACCGCAACCATTTCGAAATCGACGGCAACACCGAGGACGTTATGTCCATCGAGCCGCTGGACAAGAAGCTGGACGCGTTCGGGTTCAAAGTGCTGAAATGCAACGGCAACAAGATGGAAGAAGTGGACAAGACTCTCGCGGAAGCGTGGGCAACGGAAGGTCCCGTCGCCATCATTTCCGACACCGTCAAGGGCTTCGGCATCAAGCAGTTCGAAGGCAAGGCGACCAGCCACTACTGCTCCTTCGGCGCCGAGGAAAGCGAACTCAACAAGTTCCTTGACGAAGTCAAGACCAGAGAATTTTAAGGAGGAATACTATGGGAACTGCATGGAACGTCTATGACGGAAATAAAATGTCTTCCGGCGCAATGTACGGCAGAACGCTCGCCGAACTCGCAGCGAAAGACCCCCGCATCGTCGGTGTGACCGCCGACCTCGCGAAATCCACCAACATCGGCCTCCTCGGAGAAGCCTTCCCCGACAGACTCTTCAACGTCGGTATCGCAGAGCAGAACCTCTTCGGCGTTGCCGCGGGTCTTGCCAAAGTCGGGTTCATCCCTTTCGCGTCCACCTTCGCGATTTTCGCGTGCCTGAGAGGCGGCGAACAAATCAGAACGGACTGCGCTTATCAGAAACTTCCCGTCAAGGTCATAGCCACCCACGGCGGCGTGTCCTTCGGCGCGGCGGGTTCCACCCACCACTGCATCGAGGACTTCGCGATTATGCGCGCAATCCCCAATATGACCGTCGTCATCCCCGCCGACGCATACGAAACCGCAATCGCGGTCAAGCAGTGCATCGACGTCCCCGGCCCCTTCTATCTCCGCGTCGGCCGCGGTATGGAACCGCTGCTTCACGAGAGCGAAGACGACCAGTGGTGCAAAGAGTTCAAGATTGGCAAGGCGATGAAGCTCAAAGACGGCAACGACGTCACCATCATCGCTTGCGGCGTGCCCACCCGTGACGCGTACATCGCGGGCGATATGCTGGAAGAGCAGGGCGTCAGCGCACAGGTCATCAATATGCACACCCTTAAACCCATCGACGAGGAAGCCATCATCGAAGCCGCCGTCAAGACCCGCCGTATCGTCACGGTCGAGGAACACAACATCATCGGCGGTCTGGGCGACGCGGTCGCGTCCGTCCTCGCTCAGAGCGGCAAGCGCTGCATCCTGACCAAGATAGGCATCCCTGACGAATTCGGCCCCATCGGAAAGCCCGAGGACCTCTATGCGAAGTACAAACTTTCGAGCCAGGGCATAATGGAAACCGTTATGGAGATAATGGGCAAAGAAATCGAAGAAGACGACTGGTCCGACGAGGACTAAAAGGAGGTGCAGTATGAAAGCAAGCGATAAAGACGTCTTGACTGCCAAGATATACTTTGCCGCCGCCTTCCCCGCCCTGCGCGTGCCTCTCGAAGAGGACCCCGCTCAGGTCAAAAAATTCGAAAAGGTCAACGCCGTCGTGGAATTCCGCGCCGCCGACGATGCAAATCCCGTCGCGTGCTATATGGTTTTCCTCACGGAAGATATGGCGACCAAGTCCGCTCACGGCAAACGCTTCAAGGTGTTCCAGGGAGAGTATCCCGGCTACATCGAGATGGCTGACGGCAGCAAATACGACGGGCTGAAAGTCGTGAAGATGTATTTCAAGTCTATCAAGAGCCTGCTCGGCGTTTTCAAGGGAAGCTCTCCCGCGGAAATGCTCGGCATAGTTTCTCCGCTCCTGAAAAACATCCTCAACCCCGTCACGCTGAAATTCCTCTTCCTGATGCTCACGCTCACCAAGACGATGCCGTCCTTCAACCCCGACAAGTCGCAGCCCTGGGAACAGTATCTGAAAGTCAAACTTTCGCTGTATCTCATCACGCGCGCGCTGTCCACGGCGAACAAGCTCGGCTGGCCCGAAATGGCGGACTGGACCATCAAACAGCCCGACAGGACCTATCAGTTCATCGTCGGTGAAACCAAGGATGCCAACGGCAAGGTCATTTACCCCGAGATAAAGAGCTATCTCCGCGTCAAGCAGGGCAAGACCAAGGCAGGCAACGGCGAGAGGAAATATCCCTTCGTGCTCTTCAAGTTCCCCGACCCCGACGGATGTCTGGCGGTGCTCACCGGCAGGTACGAATTCGTCGAAGCGGTCGCAAGAGGAGCGGTCACCATTTACGGTGCGGCAGACAGCTATGCGGTGCAGTTCAACGACATTATGACCAAGTGTCAGGCGATGCTCGTCCCCGAACCCAAGAACTGAACCCCGACAAACCGACAAAAAGCCTTCCGCAAACGCGGAAGGCTTTTTTTGTCTTCTTTCCGCATCGCTCCGTCCTTGTCCCGCGACGAAATGTGCGGATAAACAATGCGCCGAATGTGCGGATAAACAATGCGCCGATAAACGTAAGGGAGGGGGAAAATGACCGACCGTCCCTTCTTGTCCCGCGGACGGGCGGGCGGTCAGCCGAATATTTTGTCCAGCATTTCCTTCACCCACGATTTGTACACGATGTCCTCTCCGTCCGCGTCGGGCACGAAGCACAGCGGCGGAAACGCCACGCACCACCAGTTGTCGCCCGCGCCTTCGCCGAGATAAATCATCAGCGCGTCGTAGTCGCCTTCGGGGAAGACGTATCCGTCGTAAACGCGTTCGGGGAAATGCTCCGTTTTCAGCTCAACGGAGGCTTTATAATCATATCCGTTCTCATAAAGTGTCTTTTGCGCGATTTGCGTCAGAACGTCCCGTTCGGCGGCGAGCTTTTCCAGCGCGTCGGACTTGTCTTTGCAGCCGTCGAGTTTCAGGGTGAGATATTCCGTTATTTCGTCGCGGACGGCGAGTTTCACCGCCTGGTCTTCCGCGTCGTTGCTGTTGGCTCTGATATGTATTCTCACCACCTGTTCGGACACGTCGTTCCCGCGGGGGATAAATGCGCCCGCAAGGTCGTCGCACGCCGTCAGCGACAGCAGCGCGGCGGCGGCAAGACAGAGGATGATGAGAAGGAAAATGCTGCGTTTTTTCATAATTGCCTCACGGGAATTGTTGCCGCCGAAACGCTCGGATATACCTTGCGCATTTTCGCATAAAAACGCGAGGAGCGCCGAAACTAGCGGCGGAGGCAGTTATGCAACAAAAAACGACGTTAAGAAAAATCGCGACGCTGTCGCTCGTAATTCTGCTCGTCGCCGTGACGGTCGCATTGTGCGTCGCAGCGCCCGACGGCACGGCGGACGCCGCGGTGCTGAAACAGGGCAGTTCCGGCAGCGACGTCAGGACGCTTCAACAGAAACTCAAAAGCTGGGGATATTACGACGGCTCGGTGGACGGCATATTCGGGTCGGGCACAAAGGAAGCGGTCAAATATTTCCAGCGCACCAACGGATTGTCCGCGGACGGCATAGTCGGTTCGGCAACTGCGGCGGCGCTGGGGATGAGCCTTTCGGGTTCCTCTTCCGGGACCTCGTCGGGGTCGTCTTCCGGCACGCTGCGTAAGGGCAGTTCGGGGGACAGCGTGAAGACTTTGCAGCAAAAGCTCAAAAACTGGGGATATTACGGCGGCTCGGTGGACGGCGTGTTCGGGTCGGGGACGGAGCAGGCGGTCAGATATTTCCAGAGCCGCAACGGACTGACTGCGGACGGTGTGGTCGGTTCGGCGACGGCGGCGGCACTCGGAATGAGCCTTTCGGGTTCTTCTTCGGGGTCGTCGGGCGGAGCGTCCGTGTCGTCGTCCGACCTCAATCTGCTTGCGCGCGTCGTTTACGGCGAGGCGAGGGGAGAGGAATATATCGGACAGGTGGCGGTCGCCGCGGTCGTGCTCAACCGCGTGGAGAGTTCGAGTTTTCCGAACACGATAGCGGGCGTGGTGTATCAGTCAGGAGCGTTCGACTGCGTGTCGGACGGACAGATAAACCTCACTCCCGATTCCACCGCAATCAGCGCGGCGCAGGACGCGCTGAACGGATGGGACCCGACTTACGGCTGTCTGTTCTACTACAATCCGCGCACGGCTACGTCGTCCTGGATGCTCTCGCGTCCCGTCAAACTTGTCATCGGACAGCACAATTTCTGCTAGGAGGAAACTATGAAGAAACACGACACAAAACGTCCTGACGAAGCGGAAAACATCCGCGCGGAAGAGGACAAGCCCGCGACTGCGGCGAAAAGGAACAAGCGCAAACGCACCGCCCGCACGGTCGTCGCGAGCATAACCGTTGCGCTGGCGGTGGGGGCGATAGCGGGGCTTTCCGTGGCGCTCGCTTACAGCGAGGATATGAACGACCTGCGCGCAGAGTATATGCGCGATATGGAAGGCGTCTACACGCGCAATTATTACGACCTGCTTGACAGCGCGAACGACCTTGACGTCAAACTCGGCAAGCTCAACGCGGCGTCCACCGCGGCGGCGCAGCAGGAAATCCTTTACGATATCTGGGGAGCGGCAAGTCTTGCGGGCGTCAACCTCTCCGCCTTTGCGGGCGGAGAGGAGGGCGTAATGCAGGCGAGCAAGTTTGTGGGGCAGACGGGAGATTACGCGCATTATCTCGCCGAGAGGCTGGACGACGGCGAACCGCTGACGGCGGAGGAGCGTGAAACGCTCGGCAAGCTCCGCGAGATGGCGGGTGTCCTGAAAAGCGCGCTCGACGACACGCGCGCGGGCATTGACGAGGGTAGACTTTTCCTCGGAGAGGGCGGAATGCTGGAAAGTTTCACGGGCGCGTTCGACGCGTTTGCGGAACCCGACGTGGAGTATCCGCAGATGATTTACGACGGTCCTTTTTCGGACGCTCTCGAACACCGTGAATGCAAAGCCCTGAAAGGGGCGGAAAACATCACGCGGGAACAGGGCGCGGAAATCGTGAGGGAGTGCATTCCCCATGCGGAAAGCGTAGAGTTTTACGACCGCACGGAGTCGGACATCGTGACGCTCAACTACACCGTGGAAACGGAGATGGGCAGAGGATTTGCTCAGGTTACGGAAGCGGGCGGAGTGCTCGTGTCCTACAATATGTCCCCCGAACGCGCGGCGGCGGAAGAGAGTTTCCCCGAACACTGCGCGTCCGCGCTCGCCTTTGCGGAGGGTGCGGGCTTCGGCGACCTCGCCGTAGTGTGGTGCGCCGCGTCGCACGGCACCGTTTACGTCAACCTGACCCCCGTGCAAAACGGAGTTATCCTCTATCCCGACCTGATAAAGGTCAAGGTGGACGAGGCAAGCGGCACGGTGACGGGGTTGGACGCGATGGCATACGTTTACAATCACACCGAAAGGGAAATTCCGCAGGCGGGCATTTCCCTCGCGCAGGCTTCCGCACGCGTCACTCTGCCCAAGGTGTCGGAAGGGCGGCTCGCGCTCATCCCCCTGGACGAAACGCGCGAAGTGCTGACCTACGAGTTCGAATGCGAGCAGGACGGGACATATTTCGTCTACATCGACGCGGCGACTGGTGACGAAGTCAACATCCTTTACGTCATAGACGACACCGACCGCGGCACGCTGTTGATGTAAACCGAACGGTCTGACGTTTTATATGCAAAAACGGCGCGATAAACGCGCCGTTTTGTCATATTTGTCTTTTCGGTCAGCTCTTCGGAACGGGATATTTACGGTTGTACGCGCGTATGTTCATAAAGGTCTTCCTGTTCTTGCGGTAGACGCGTTCGTACACCGTGTGATAGAGCTGCATATATTTTTCGTGGTTTTTCATGTCGGGCATATAGCACTTGTCTTCGTGCACCATATGGCTTATCGCCTGCTGCGGCGTCTTGAAAGTGCCGAGCCCCATATAGGTCAGCATAGCGCAGCCGAGCGCGCTGTTTTCGTAGGTCTGGGTTTTGCAGATGGGAAGTCCCAGGATGTCGGCTATGATGCGGCACACTCTGTCGGAAAGCGACCCGCCGCCCGAAATCATTATGCTCTTGATGTTGTATCCCGCACGCTGCTGCATACTCATCAGCCCTTCGTAAAGTCCGAAGCCGATGCCCTCTATTATCGCGCGGTAGAAATGCGCGCGGGTGTGCACGTCCGAGAAGCCTATCATCGTGCCCTTCGCCCACGGAATTTTTATCTTCGGCGACCAATAGGGCTGCAACACCAGGCCTTCGTTGCCCACGGGGGTCTGGTCGAGAAGTTCGTCGAGGAGCTCTTCGGGAGAGCACCCCAGCTCCGCGGCGCGCGCGCATTCCTTTTCGCCGAACTGTTCCTTGAACCAGGTCACCATCCAGCAGCCGCGGAATATCTCGACTTCGGGGTTGTAAAGGCCCTTTATGACCGCGGGATAGGGCGGCATAAACGCTTCCGGTTCGACGTATTTCTGCGTGGTGAACTGAATTGTCGCCGTCGTGCCCATACTTATCGACGCCTTGTCGCAGCCGAGCACGCCGGAGCCGAAAGTTTCGCATCCTTTGTCTGAACCGCACGCAATGACGGGCAGCCCTTCTTTGAGCCCCGTTTCCGCCGCCGCTTCCGCCGTAATGTGTCCTATGACGGAAGTGGAGTCGACCAGGTCAACCATTTTTTCCGCGCCCGCGTCGGTGAGATAAGTGTTGATGACCTTTTTCGTCTGCCACTTCTGGTGTTTGTAGTCGAAGGGGAGGTGTCCTATCTGCGAAGCCACGCTGTCCACGAGATTGCCGGTCAGGCGGAGATTGATGTAGCCCGACAGCTGAATGATTTTGTGGGTGTTGTTCCACACCTCGGGCTCGTTCTCGTGCACCCAGTTCATCTTCGTGACCTTGCGTATGCCGCAGTAAGGCTCGTACATCTTCGCGAATTTGAGCACGATTTTCTGTGAAAGGGGAATGGCGTCCTCGACGTGCGAACATTCGCGTTCGTCCAGCCAGACGATGAACGGACGCAGCACTTTGTTGTTTTTGTCCACAAACGTGATGGTGTCGCGGATGGTGGTCACCCCGACGGCGACGACGCGGTCGAACCCCAGGGGATATTCCTCTTTGACGCGGCGGATGGCCTTAATCATATTCTCCCAATACACTTCGGGATGCTGTTCCGCCCAGCCGCTGTTCAACGAAAAATAGGGTGTGAAAGGGACTTTCGCTTTGCAGATTTCCATGCCGCGGTCATTATATATAATCGCGCGCACGCTCTGTGTGCCGAAATCGATGGCAAGCACATAATCGTTACTCATATTTTCTCCCGTAAGGAACGAAAAAGTTCCGTTGTTAATTATATCATTCCGCCGTTTGCGTGTCAACAACGAACCTTCCGACACGTGTAATGTTATCCGCAAAGCGGCGCGGACTTCGTGCCGAGTGTTTCTCTTCCGCTTTGTGCGTTGCGCTTGACAAAGAGCGCGCGTACGCCTAAAATGAAACAGCATCGAAAACGTTTCCGTAGCTCAGCAGGATAGAGCGTTCGCCTCCTAAGCGAAAGGCCGTGGGTTCGACTCCCGCCGGGAACGCCACAAAATCCGCCCGTGAAGGCGGATTTTTCATATAATGGCACGCGAAGCGAGCACCGCCGCCGGGAACGCCGGAAAATCCGCCCGTGAAGGCGGATTTTGTCATTTATGCGGTTAAGTAAGGGGAACAGGGGGAGCGCCTTTTGTCGATAATCCGATTTTAATTTTTAACGTGCGTCGTATCGCCGCGGCACTCTTTTTCGTTGTGCATTCATAGAGTGTAGCAGAGGACGCGAAAAGCTCTCCGGTGACGGTACATAAAATTTCAGGAGAGCATATGGCGATTATAAGACGTTTTTCCACAATCAGACAGGGCGGCATAGTGTTTAAGGGAAACACCGCAGGGCTGTCCCCCGTGAACGCCACGGGAGGGCAGATTGCGGGTTCCATTGCCGTCTTCACTTCGCTCAATTCGGCATTGCAGGCCGCGGGGTATCCCGCAGTGACCGACGTGACGGAATACAGCATCATTCCCTATTATTCCCCGCAGTATGCCTGCACTCCGTGCTCGCCGTGCTGTCGGCGCTGCGAGGCAGTCGTCCTGCCCGCACCGCCTGCAAACGTGTGCGAGTGCACCCCGTTCGCGCGCGCCAATTTCGGCAGCTGCCGCAGAGTGTGTTGCAGATGCCGCTTCTGACATAACGAGGGTATAACGGCACAAAACCCGCGCATAAACGCGGGTTTTGTGCTTTAAGGCGTTTCGTTCGCCTTCGGGAAATAGGGGAGGGTGTTATGAACGCGCGGAAGCGTGAGCGTCCGCGGAAGCCGTCTGCCGTCACGCGCCTTCGAGCAGCATTTTGTCCGCGACGAGCGCGATGAATTCGCCGTTGGTCGGTTTTTCGTTCGCGGAGTAGATTTTCATCCCGAAAATCTGGTTGATGTTCTCGATTTTGCCCCTGTTCCACGCCACTTCGATGGCGTGGCGGATGGCGCGTTCGACTTTCGAAGGAGTGGTGTTGAACACCGCCGCTATGGACGGGTAGAGTTTCTTGGTGATGGAATTTATGATTTCGGGGTCGTCCACGGTGATTTTTATCGCTTCGCGCAGGAACTGATATCCTTTGATGTGCGCGGGTATGCCCACCGAGATGAACAGGTTGGCAATCTTTTCGTCGAGGGAACGGCTGCGTTTTGCGGGAGTGCGGACGGGCGCCGCCGCAGGCTGGGAAGGCGTGTCGTTCCCGTCCGAGAACTCGTCCAGCGTTTTCAGGAGAACGTCGAAGTTGAAAGGTTTTGCCAGGAAATACGCCGCGCCGTAGCGCAGTGCTTTCTGCACGAAAGCGTCCGTGTTGAGCTGGGACATCATTATGACCGTCGGGCGGGGATTTTTGAGGGCGGAGAGCACGCCGAACCCGTCCAGTTCGGGCATCACTATGTCGAGGAGCAGAAAGTCGGGGTCGTACTTCTCGACCATTGTGAGCGCTTCCGCGCCGTTTTCGGCGACGGCGACGACTTCGTAGCCGTTGCCCGCGCTTAAAAACTCTTTGAGGCTTTGAACAAGTCCCGCGTTGTCGTCGGCAATAATAACGGATTTTTTCATTTTTTCCTCCAAAATGTTGTAATTTTATTCTACCACGGACAAAATTCGTACGGAAAAACCGAAAAGCGCGGCTTTCCTTGTATTTTGTCGAGTTTTGAGCAATGGTGTCTAAACCCTTATCGCACGTTTTCGGGCGGCAAATCCGCCTGCCGTGGCAAATATTACAAAAAATGCGTGAAAATTTCAACAATATTTTTCACCTATTTTTCGCATTCGGTACATATCGCGCACTATCGACTGCCGTCACACTACATATTGAAACGGACTTCGCAAAAAATGGTGAAAAATCAGCGGCGCATAACGGAATTTTCCGCTTCGCGGAGCGATTTTCCCGCGGCGGTTTTTTTTGCCGCAGGGGAGAAGCGCGGATTTTTTTGAAAGAAATTAAAAAATTTGCTTCCGAACGGTTTACAGACGCGCGATGTATAAATATAATATATGAAAATTCCGAAGCTGTGAGGAAACGAATGGCCAAGTATAAGAAGTGTCCGCGCTGTGAATTGAACTGGATTCCCGTGGAAGAGGAACTCTGCGAAGTATGCAAGGCAGAGATGGGCAAAGCCAGCTCCATCAGTCTGATTGAAGACGATGACGACAGCTCTTACGAAGAGGAAAGGATATGTCCCGTCTGCAAGGTCAACTATCTTTCCGACGACGAGGACATCTGCCCCGCCTGTAAGCTGGAACAGATGAACAAAAAGAGCGACAAGTCCGAAGAAGAGGACGACGGCTGGAAGGAATTCGTCGAAGACGACGCCGACGCGCCCATCAGCGAAGAAGAGGAAGAAATCTCCCTGTCGATGTTGCAGGAAGAGGAAGACCAGGACGCCGATGAGGAAGAGGAAGAATATTCCGACGAACCCGACGATTTCGACGAGTCCATCACGGACTTCGACGAGGACGACTACGACGAAGACGAAGAAGAGGACGAGGACGACGAGGACCTTTGACCCGCTCCGGAGGATAATATGCAAAAAGACAACCGCTTCGTAAAAGAAATCGCGGATATGACCGCGGATTTTCCGCAATGGTACACCGATGTGGTGATAAAGACCGAGCTTGTGGATTACGGCCCCGTAAAGGGCACGATGGTCATCCGCCCTTACGGTTACGAGATTTGGGAACACATTCAGGAAGAGCTCGACCGCCGCATCAAAGCGACGGGGCATAAGAATGCCTACTTCCCGCTTTTCATTCCGCTGAGCTATCTTATGAAAGAGGCGGAGCACGTCGAAGGCTTTGCGCCCGAGGCGGCGCTCGTCACCCACGTCGGCAACACGGAGCTGGAAGAAAAGCTCGTCGTGCGCCCCACGTCGGAAACCATCATCTGCGATATGTACTCCAAGTGGGTGCAGAGCTACCGCGACCTGCCTATGCTCATCAACCAGTGGGCGAACGTAGTGCGTTGGGAAAAGACCACGCGTCCCTTCCTGCGCACCAGCGAGTTTTTGTGGCAGGAAGGACACACGCTGCACGCCACGGAAGAGGAGGCGAGGGAGGAAACGCTGCGTATGCTGGAAGTCTATCGCGAGTTTATGCAGAATGTGCTCGCAATCGACGTGCTGACCGGCGTAAAAACCGACAAGGAGAAATTCGCGGGCGCGGTGGACACCTATACGATGGAAGCCATAATGCTCGACGGCAAATCGCTGCAAGCGGGTACGTCGCATTATCTGGGCAAAAACTTCGCTTCCGCTTTCGAAATCAAATATCTCGACCGTGACGGCAAACTCAAAAATCCGTATCAGACCAGCTGGGGCGTTTCCACCCGTCTTATCGGCGCGCTCATAATGGCGCACGGCGACCAGAGAGGGCTCAAACTCCCGCCCCGCGTCGCGCCCGTGCAGGCGGTGGTCATCCCCGTCGCGCAGCACAAAGAAGGCGTCCTTGAAAAGGCGCGCGAAATCGCGGCGCAGCTCGTCAAAGCGGGCGTCCGCGCCGAAACGGACGAGCGCGACCAGTCCGTGGGCTGGAAGTTCAACGAATGGGAGATGAAGGGCGCGCCCCTGCGCATAGAGATAGGTCCGCGCGACATCGAAAACGGCGTCGCCGTCTACTCCCGCCGCGACACGCACGAAAAGGGCACGCTTGCCCTTGCCGACATTGCGGAAAAAGTGCCCGCGCTGCTTGACGACATCCACGAAAATATGTTCCGTCAGTCTTCCGCATTCCTGCACAGCCACATCGTGGAATGCCACGATATGGACGAGTTCAATGCCGCCCTCGACGGCCGCAATTTCGTCAAAGCGATGTGGTGCGGCTGCCGCGAATGCGAAGAGGCGATAAAAGCCGAAACCGCCGCGTCCGCGCGTGCGCTTCCCTTTGACCAGACCCCCGTCGGCGACAAATGCGTCTATTGCGGAAAACCCGCCGACAAAGTGGTCGTGTTTGCAAAGAGCTATTGATACGCATTTCCGTGCACAGACAAGCGGGACGCCGTTGCGTCCCGCTTTTTTATTCGTAAACGCAAGTTAAATGTGCAATTTTAATAATTTGTTGAAAATTTCAAAAATTTTTCACAAAATGCGGAAAAACGCACCCTTTCGTTTGTTATATTTAAGAGGGGTGTTTTCTCTCGGTTAAATCGCGCGCCCGTGCGCGCAGACATTCAAACAAAAGGAGGAGGATTTTATGAAAAAAATCACTTTGAAACTTGCGGCTCTTGGGTTTGCGTTGGTGTGTTTGCTGGTGTGCGCGGCAGGAGTGCTTGTTGCGTGCAATCAGGAGCCGCAAAAGCGCGGAGAGTTTTACACGTTGCAGGAGGCATATGACGCAGGATTGCTCACAACCGACGACCTGAAAAGCATTGCCTGCTATCTGAACGGCGATGAAAACACGGACGGCTTTATCCCTGCACCGAAAGTTCCCGCCGAGCTGTCCTCCGAAACGGAACAGGCAATCAAAGAAACGCGTGCGTATGATTTGCGACACAGATACGGTGAAGACGGCGCAACCGCAGAAGATGTCGATGTCCTGCATTATTACGGCACTTACAACGGCGGCGTCGCTGTGATGTATACCGACAAATACAGCGGTTACGACAGCGCAATAAGCGAGGTCGAAATCGCAGGCGTAACTTTCCGCTATTACAGCGGCAACCGGGCTTATATTTGGTGTCCGCTGTAAAATGTCGGGTTTTTAGAGAGGAGATTATGAGCAACAAGCGGGCAATAAAAATCACGGTATTGATTGTCGCTTTCGCGTGTGTGGCTGTGGCGTTGGCGATAGGCTTTGCCAGCTGTAACCCCGATTTTTATTCCACCGAACAGCATATGGGAAGAATAAGCAAACGGGTGCAGGAAAGATTTATCGATACGGGTAGATATCAATCTTACAGCGTATATCCGCTTTACGACGAAAATGACGATGTTTCGCATTTTTTGGTGGAATTTGAACCCTCTTGGCATATGGTTGTGGAGCCGCAGGATGCGTTGCCGTTGTTGTTCAAAAGGATGTATGTCTGCAACGATTTAGACGGATATTCGCGATGGTACAGATACAGGGAAACCTTGTCCGTGCCTTGCTACGATGAAAGCATACATTGGGAGTGGAAAGATGAAATAAATTATCCGAATTACTCCGACAAGGTTGAAAAATGGGTTGAAACGGACTCCGCAGGTGAGATTATCAACCGCGCGGAAAGCCCGTATAAAGCAGCAGGCGTCGAAGATGACGAAAAACTGTTTTTAATAGAGGGGAAGGAAATGTTTATTCCCGCCGTGCAGCGCGACGGGATGTATCTGAACTTGGTGTCGATGGAGTTGTACGATTTGAACGAACTTATAAGCGGCGAACATATCCCGGGGATTTATATGGGTTTTCCGCCTGACGCGAATAACTTATAAGTTAAACAAGGAGGAGATTATGACAAAGAAAAGGGTGTTAAAATTTGCGGCTTTCGGGGTAGCGTTGCTGTGTTTGCTGGTGTGCGCGGCGGGAGTGCTTGTTGCGTGCAACGAAGCGAAAAAGTATCACGCCGAGTTTTACGACGATGTGGACGAAGTTATGAACCAAGAGTTTCTCTATGCCAACAAAGTGAATGCGTATTACCGCAATCCCTATTATATAGAAGGCGTCACGGAATGGTTCGACAAGTATATATATGCTGAGAATGCCCCGACGTCGCGCACTTTCATCGTGACTGACGAAGAAGAATTTGCGAAGATGTTCGATTCCTTCCCTGCGGAGATAGACTTTGCAAGTCAGATGCTTGTTGTATATATGTTCAGGGTGATTAACGGACGGAATCATTATTTGCGAGAGCTGACCGTCAAAGACGGCGTATTGAGTGTCAAGATTGAAGAAGAACGGCTTCCTTCCAACTTAAAAGATACGACTATGCCCGGATGCAGATGTGTCGCAATCGTTATGGACAAGACGGATATCACGACAGCGGAATTTGAGGAGCTGTAACATAACAACAGACACAAAGGAGGAAACGCTGAATAATATACGAAAGCATTCGGCAACAAATGTGAAACAATAAGGATTGAGGAGGAGATTATGACAAACAAAAAGGCGGTGAAAATCACGGCGCTGCTCGTCGCTTTCGCGTGCGTGGCGATGGCGTTGTCGGTGGGTCTTGCCAGTTGCGACTCGGATTTTTACACCACGGAACAACATATCAAACGCATTAGCGCGAGAGTGCAGGAAAGATTTATCGACACCGGGGAACACGAGTCGTTCAAGTTATACCCGCTGTACAATCAGGACGAAGAAATCACGCATTTTCTTGTTGAATTCCCTTCGGACGGCTATCTGTACGTCAAACTTTCATTCAAACTGATATTCGGACACGATATGTATCTGTGCAACAACGACACAGAGTATTCGCCTTGGTTCCGTTACAGATACACGATGGACAGTCCTTCCTATGATGCCGGCATACGTTGGCTGTATGCGGGGGACGGACTTGAAGTTGACAGAGATAATTCCACGATGAGCCGAGACGCATATGTCGAGGTCAACGAAGACGGCAAAGCCGTTGAGAGGACAGTAAGCCATTTTGTCGCGGCGGGAATAGGCGAGGAAGAACGGCGTTATCTGATTGAAACCTCGGAGCACGATTACATACCCGCCGTAAAACGGGACGGAAAGTTTCTCAACCTTGTTTCGATGGAACTTTGCGAACTCAATGAGATGATTTACGATAATGTGCCGTTCGGCTTGTTGGGATTTATCGTTAAGTCGGATTATGACTTGTAAAGGAGAAACCACAATGACGAAAAAGATACACGATGCACTAATGATATTCTTATTTATAGTATGTGGGATAATGTTGGCAAGTTTTGTCATATGTGCAGAGCCGACAGAAGTCGCTGCCGCAAAAGAGTTGCTGCCCAATGAGGCGATATAAACAATAACTGATACAAAGGGCAAAGTTAGAGTCATTGGAAATCGTTCGGACACAAATTGAGGATGTTTTTGTTTTGTGACAGAGCATATTTATATGCCAGCCGTGTGCCTGAAAATTTGTCGCCGGCACGGGTTTATCATAAGAGAAGATACAAAAATCGGAATTGTCAATCATAATGCGATTGCGTTCGACATAAATCGCTTTTCCCGCATTCAATATTTCTGACGGAAAAAAAGTGCCGTCGTAAATTCGCAAAAGATAATCGGTGTAAGATTTACTTATAACGGGATATTCCGCCCGCACATAAATGCGCTTTATGTGCGGGAATTCGGTTTTCATATCGGAGACGATTTTCAAGCAAATATCGTCGAACCGACTTCTGCTCCCGAACAGAAAAGCGCCGACGCTTTTCCTTGCAATAAGCGTGTATATTTCACGGTGTATTATTTGCAGAAGAGAATTTTCCGAACGGATGTGACGGTGTCCGATAAAAGATGCGGTCATATCGTATCCCTCTCATACGGCGTTATAACAGCATATTATAACGAGCGCAATGTTGAGGTAAAGCGATACGGCGTTATAAATCCGTATTTTTAACACCTTACCTTGGTAACCTAACAGTAACCGAGCGGAGGTGCGGTATGACGGTTTGTCAGGCGGTTGCTTTGCGTGTTCGGGAATTGCTGCGGGAAAGGGGAATGTCCCAATACCGTCTTGAACAGAATTCCGGCATTCAGCACGGCACGATGAACAGTATTATGAGCGGACGCAATCGCGGCATCGAACTTAACACGGTGATGATGTTGGCGAAAGGATTTAATATGCCGCTCATCGACTTTCTTGATGCTCCTGTCTTTTCCGCGGAAGAGCTTGAAATAGAATGAATTATGCAAAAGACCGCCGAGAGGCGGTTTTTTCGGAGTTCCTCACGGAGGGACGCGGCGGCGGAATAAATGAAATGACAAAATGAAACGACAAAAGCGCTCGTTTATGCAAGCGCTTTTGCGGTTTTATGTGCGTTTTCGGGAATATGCGGCGGGAGGTAAGACTTGGATGAGAAATCCGCTCTTTTGCGGGAGAGAGGATTATTCCTCTTCGTCCGCTTTGATTTCTTCGTCCGTCCAGCCGTCGAGATTGACGGATGCGTCGACTTCCTTTTCGACGGTGAACGTCAGCGTTTCGCCGACCGTGAGCACTATGTTGCCGTTGTTGTCCGTGCGGTATACCGTCATATCCCGTTCGATGAAACGGTCGAGCGTGGTCTGGCGCGGGTGATGGAAGGTGTTGCCCGCGGCGTTGCAGCTGATGACGGCATATTCGCAGTCTATCGCGTCGAGGAACTCTTCCGTGGAAGAGGTTTCGCTGCCGTGGTGA
The DNA here is from genome assembly GCA_900544575.1 of uncultured Eubacteriales bacterium. Classification (GTDB taxonomy): domain Bacteria; phylum Bacillota; class Clostridia; order Christensenellales; family CAG-917; genus Limadaptatus; species Limadaptatus stercorigallinarum. The sequence continues at coordinate 71,920 of UQVO01000007.1, forward strand.
CCCACTTTCAGCACGTCGCAGTCGAGTTGTCCGCCTATGCGGTCGACGAAAGTCGGCTCGTTTATCTCGTTGCTGTCGCCCGTCAGCACTATCCTGAAACCGTTGTATTCCAGCACGCCAATGGGGGATATCGCGTTCTTTTCTTCCGCGCTCGAAAGGTCGCTTTCCGCATAGTACTCCGCGGTGGGGCAGTAGAACGTGAGCATATACGTCGCGCCGTCGTATGTACCGTCGCTTTGCCTTTCTCCGTCCGTGATGACGACGGAGTTGCTGTCCTCGTCAGCGTCGACGTTGAGCGTGACCGTGCAGTCGGGTTCCGTCAGCGCGGCGATGAAAAAGTCGGCGTAACAGGCGGTGTCGACGGTGTCTTCGTCCGTGAACAGCGCCAGCCTTTCCTGCGGGATGTCCGCTTCCGCCACCTTGTCGTGCGTCGCCAGCACGTTGGGCATAAACACGTTGTCCACCTGATATTCTTCCAGCACCTCGTCCATAAAGCTGACGTGGTCGCGGTCGCAGTGCGTCAGCATCAGATAGTCGAGCTGTCCGTCCGTGACGTAGTCGTCCATATAGTCGAGAATTTCGCCCCGTACGGTTGAGGAATCGTTGTAGTTGGCGCAGTCGATGAGCATATCCCTGCCGTCGGGGAAGAGGATGAGTATGCCGTCGCCCTGTCCCACGTCCATAAAGTGTATCTGCAATTCCCCGTCGCCGCGCACCAGCACGGTATTGTTGCCCGTGTTGTCGTTCCTGTCGGGGAGGATTGCGCCCAGAATGTCGTCGAACACGTCGGGTGCGGCGAAGTAAAGTATGACCGCCGCGACGACGATTATCAGCACTATCGCAACGATTGCTATGAAAAGGTTTCTCAGCCCGTGTCGGGAAGTTTTCGTTCTTGCCATACAGGCATTATATAATAAAACTCCGCGGGTTGCAACGCGGCGCCGACGGAAAGCGCCGACAGCGGCAGCCGCTTCGCATTATTCCTGCGCGGCAATCTTTTGCCTATCTCGCAAAAGTGTGTTATAGTTGCGGTATGAAAGATTTGGAACACGCCGCATTTTCCCTTCTCGCGCCCGTGCCGCGCGCGGACGCCGCGTCTATGCACCCTATGTCGCTCGCTTTTGTCGGGGACGCGGTGCAGTCGCTGTATATGCGCACGGCGGTGACGGTCGCGGGCGGCGGCAAAACCGGCGCGCTTCACCGTGAGGTCACGCGTGCGGTGAATGCGGTGTCACAGGCGGCGGCGAGCGCGCGCATATCTCCGTTGTTCGACGAAACGGAAGCGGACATCTTCCGCCGTGCGCGCAACTGTCACATCCAGACGTCCGCAAAGCACGCCGAACCCGCGGAGTACCGCAGGGCGAGCGGGCTGGAAGCGGTGTTCGGTTATCTCTATCTCACGGGACAGACGGAAAGACTCGTGCGCTTTCTGGATATGGCGGCGGAAGAGGAGGAAAAGCAATGCTGATTTACGGCAGAAATCCCGTGCGCGAAGCGTTCCGCGCGGGCAAGACTTTCGACAGGATATATTTTCTGAAAGGGGAGCGCGACGCGCGGCTGTCCCCCCTCTTTTCGCAGGCAAAGGAAAACGGCGTGCCCGTGGAGTACGCAGACCGCGCCGTGCTGGACAGGCTTTGCGGCGGCGGCAATCATCAGGGAGTGGCGGCGGCGGTTTCCGACTTTGTCTATGCCTCTCTCGACGACATCTTCGTCTGTGCCGAAGCGCGCGGAGAGAAACTGCTCGTCGTCCTGCTCGACGGCATAACCGACCCGCACAATCTCGGCGCGATTGTGCGCAGCGCGGAATGCTTCGGGGCGCACGGCATAGTCATCCCCGCCCGCAGAAGCGTGAGCGTGACGGACACCGTGGTCAAGGTCGCAAGCGGCGCGACGGAGCATATGCTCATCGCGAAAGTCACCAATCTCAACGACGCAATACGCGAGCTGAAAGAGCGCAATGTGTGGGTTTATGCGTGCGATTTCGGCGGTAAAGACCCGAAATATGCGGATTTGACGGACAACATCGCTTTGGTCGTCGGCAGTGAGGGCGAGGGGGTCAGACAGCTGACGAGAAAGCTCTGCGACGACGTGATAACCATCCCCGAACACGGAAAAATCAATTCCCTTAACGCGTCCGTCGCGGCGGGCGTGGTCCTTTACGAAACGGCGAGGCAGAGAGGATGAACGGGCACGAGAAACTCACGGACGCCGAACTGGCTGCCGCCGCACAGCGCGGCGACGCACTTGCCGAAAGCGCTCTGGTCAGGCGCTATTCGTCGCTTGCGGACGGCATTTCGCGGTCCTATTTTCTGATGGGCGGCGACGATGACGATTTGCGCCAGATTGCGCTCATCGCTTTGCTCGGAGCCGTGCGCTCGTACGACGCGGAGAGGGGAGCGGAGTTCAAGACCTATGCTTCCGCGTGCATCCGCAACCGCGTCCGTGACGCGGTGCGCAGCGCGTCCGCCGGCAAAAACGCCGCGCTCAACAACAGCCTTCGCATAGAGGACGAACAGGCCGCCGACGGCGGCGTTGCTGTCGGAGAGCTGCCGTCCCCCGAACTTTCTCCCGAACAGCAGTACATCGCCAAAGAGGCGGAAGAGGCGTTTTTCGACGCGCTTGCCGAGAGCCTCGGCGAGCGCGACCTCAACGTGATAAAACTTTATCTCGCCTGCGTGCCGTACAAGGAAATTTCCGAAAGGCTTGGCATTTCCGCCAAACAGGTGGACAACACAATCTATCACGCGAAGAAAAAAATCGCAGGGCTTCTCGGCAGGCTGAAAGACTGAAATCCCTCCCCGAAACGGCGGCAAAGAAGCGCGTTCACCAAAATTTTGCGGAAAAAATTCACGATTTTCTTTGACTTTAATTTCTTTATATATTATCATTATCAAGCAATTCCGCGCAGGCGGAGTTTTAGTCCTTCCCCGAAAGGGGCATCAAGTCCAAAAGGAGGTAAGCTATGAATAAGTACGAGATTCTCTACATTATTCGTTGCGACATCGAAGATGACCGCAAGACTCAGGTCGTCGAGAAGTACAATGCGCTCGCCGAAAAACTCGGAACTTTGGAATCCACCGACGTGTGGGGTATGAAGAAGTTCGCCTATGAAATCGACAAGCAGACGGAAGGCTACTACGTTCTTATGAACGTCGAGTGCGACGCTGCGGCGCAGGCAGAAATCGACAGACAGATGGGCATCGACGACAATGTCGTGAGAAGAATGATAATCAAGAAGTGACGCAAACGATAAGGAGCAGATTATGAATAAGGTGTTTTTGATTGGCAATCTCACGAGAGACCCCGAACTGTCCACCACCGGCAGCGGCGTCAAATTCTGCCGCTTCACTCTTGCCGTGTCCAGGTCCTATTCCCGCGACGGCAAGCGCGAGACGGATTTCCTTCCCGTCGTCGTGTGGAGAGCGCAGGCGGACAACTGCGCCCGCTATCTCAAAAAGGGCAGCAAGGCGGCAGTCAGCGGTTCCGTGCAGACCAGAAGCTATGACACCCAGGACGGTTCCCGTCGTTATGTGACCGAGATTGCGGCGGACGAGGTGCAATTCCTCTCCACCAGGAACGACGACGTCAAGGAAGACAGCGTCGATTTCGACGACCTCACCCCCATCGACGACGACCTTCCTTTCTGAAATTAAGGAGTAATGAAAATGAGTGAAGAAGTAAAAGCCCCGCGCCCTCCCAAGAGAGCGCCCAAGAAAAAAGTGTGTATGTTCTGCGTCGAGCACGCGGAAACCATCGATTATAAGGATGCGGCGAAACTGCGTCGTTTCATCACCGAGAAAGGCAAAATCCTTCCCCGCAGAATGAGCGGCGTCTGCGCCAAACATCAGCGTCTGCTTGCCACTGCCATCAAGAGGGCAAGGGTGATGGCGTTGCTTCCTTACAAAGCCGACTGAACGGCGCTATTTTGCGAATTGCTTTGTCAGCCCCCTCATTCAGACCTCTTACGTACGGAAAGTACGCTGCGAGTCCTGAATGAGGGGGCTTTCGCGCACTTCATCAAAATATCGCCGTTCAGCAACGAACTTTGGTAGTTTGGGGTCCCCATCAAGAAATCTCTGATTTTTTGATGGGGTGAATTCTGCGTCAGGCACTCTGCCGCGACTGCTCACGTACGAGAAGTACGCCACGCATCCGCGGACAGAGTGCCTTTCTTGTTCTTCATCAAAATATCGCCGTTCAGCAACTAACTTTGGTAATTCGGGGACCCCGCCGAGAAATCTACGATTTTTCGGTGGGGCATTTTTATCAAAATATCGCCGTTCAGAGGGTGTTTGTTGTTATTTCTTTGACAGGGGAGTGTTGTGCCCCCTTCCTGCGGGTTTCCCCCGCAACCGTACCCCCTGAAAGGGCACCCACGGT
>UQVO01000008.1 GCA_900544575.1 uncultured Eubacteriales bacterium
ATAACGGTCCTAAGGTAGCGAAATTCCTTGTCGGGTAAGTTCCGACCCGCACGAATGGCGTAACGACTTGGGCGCTGTCTCAACAGGGGACCCGGCGAAATTGTACTATACGTGAAGATGCGTATTACCCGCGACTGGACGGGAAGACCCCGTAGAGCTTTACTGTAGCTTGATATTGGAATTCGGTAATTTATGTACAGGATAGGTGGGAGACTTGGAAACATGGGCGTCAGCTCATGCGGAGTCAACCTTGGGATACCACCCTTGAATTATTGGGTTTCTAACACCAGACCGTAATCCGGCTGGTGGACAGTGTCAGGTGGGCAGTTTGACTGGGGCGGTCGCCTCCCAAAATGTAACGGAGGCGTTCTAAGGTTCCCTCAGGATGGTTGGAAATCATCCATAGAGCGTAAAGGTAGATAGGGAGCTTAACTGCGAGACAGACATGTCGAGCAGATACGAAAGTAGGACTTAGTGACCCGGCGGTTGAGTATGGAATTGCCGTCGATTAACGGATAAAAGTTACCTCGGGGATAACAGGCTTATCTCCCCCAAGAGTTCACATCGACGGGGAGGTTTGGCACCTCGATGTCGGCTCGTCACATCCTGGGGCTGTAGTCGGTCCCAAGGGTTCGGCTGTTCGCCGATTAAAGTGGCACGCGAGCTGGGTTCAGAACGTCGTGAGACAGTTCGGTCCCTATCCATCGTGGGCGTAGGATATTTGAGAGGCTCTGCCCCTAGTACGAGAGGACCGGGGTGGACGTACCTATTGTGCATCAGTTGTCACGCCAGTGGCACAGCTGGGTAGCGATGTACGGATTGGATAAACGCTGAAAGCATCTAAGCGTGAAACCAGCCTCAAGATAAGATATCCCTAAGGAGTAATCTGAGTAAGGCCCCTTGTAGACCACAAGGTTGATAGGTCGGGTGTGTAAGCGCAGTAATGCGTTGAGCTGACCGATACTAATAGGCCGAGGGCTTCAATCTAATACAATTGAACCACTAACCTAAAATTCAGCAACTCGAAAAGCTATGCAGTTGTGAATGTGCGACAGGCGCAAGCCTGCGACCTTCAACGATTACCGGTGTCTATGGCGATGAGGTCCCACCTGTTCTCATACCGAACACAGAAGTTAAGCTCATCCGCGCAGATGGTACTTGGCTGGACACGGCCCGGGAGAGTATGTCGACGCCGGTTTCCAAAACAAAAGCACTCAACATCAGTTGGGTGCTTTTGTTTTATGTCCGATAAGAAGTGCAGCCGGTTTGTTATGCTCGTATTGTGCGTAGTTGGTTTTTATTACTGGATATTGTGCGCGGTCGGTTGATTTTATTTTGCTTTCGGCGATGACGCAATTTGCCGTGTCAGGTCAGATAATGCGGAGTGAAACCGAAGGGTGCTGCGACGGTTTTGCCGACGATTGCGCTGCGGTCAGGGAAATATACGCAAAGCCGTAGGCAAGCGGCTTATTTAGGGATTGTACGTGCTCTGCGTGAACTTTTGCACTCGTTTTTCCTGCGGATTGCTTATATGTCGGACCCCATACGGCGCAACGCGCTCATTGCGTCGTCCAGCATACTCCGTAGAGGCGAAATCGCTTGTGAGAGAGCTTGAATATGTCGAAAGCGCGGACGAAGCGCTTGACATTATGCGCAAACTTGCCGCGCTGGAAGAAGAAATCGAAAAAACCGCGCATACGACTTTCGTCGTCGTTTTTTCAGACGGCAAGGCGACGGACATAAGTCTGACAAATCAATTCGGCGACGGCAGCGAACCCGCAAAGGAACTGCGTGCCGACAAGTGTTCTTATAAGGTTTCGTCCGACCGCTTTTTCGAGGAAGGCGACGGCTTTTACATCGAGATTACGCGGGTGTGGTCAGACGGCAGCTGGCGGAAGAGTTATTCGGAGGCTTACATCACCGCTATGTTGTACGATGAGCTTGCCGACTCCTATACAGTCGAATGCGAAATTGCGCTCGACGGCGAAAACACCCGCAATTTCTCCGTCACGGCGAGCAAAACGGAATGGCAGGTCAGCTACGGGTTCACAAAGATAACAGGATACTACGAGGCGCATTTCGGACGTACGGTTTGATATTAAGTTGAGCTAAAAAGTGTTTCGCTGTTGAAAAGCGGAAAAAGGCGTGGTATAATCTTGTAGACAAAGCGGAGAAAACCGCGAAAGGAGGTATTTATGAAATACATTTGCGAAGTCTGCGGATACGTCTACGACGAGGAACTCGGCGACCCCGATAACGGCATAGCCCCCGGCACGACCTGGGCGGAAGTTCCCGACGATTTCACTTGCCCGCTTTGCGGCGTCGGCAAAGAAGAATTCGCGCCGGAGGAATAACACAACACGACAAACGGCAAAACGCCCGCAAGGGCGTTTTTGTTTTGCTGCAAAAACGCAGAATTTCCCAAAGTGCACGATGCGTGTTTCAGTAGTCCTGTGTATGGGGAAGAAAAACGGGCGATGCGCGCTCTGAAACACGAATTGTGTTTCAGGGCGGCGCAAAGGGAACGGAACGTCAAAACAGCACGGGCTGTATCTGCTTGCCTTGCAAGGCGAGCTCGCAGGTTTCCCTTATGCGCGACGTGTCCGCTATCAGCGAATTGGACTTGACGGCGGGTGCGTCCTGCGAGAATGGGACGAAGTACACGTTGCGTGTGTTTAGCAGTATCCCTATGTTTTTTGCGTTTGCGCCCAGCGCGTCGTTGGAGGATATGGACAGCACAACGGGACGGTTGTTGCGCAGCTGCGCCTTCACCGCCATTGTCACGGGTGTGTCGGTGATGCCGTGGGCGATTTTTGCGAGTGTGTTGCCCGTGCACGGGGCGACGAGCATAAGTTCCAGCCCCTTTGCCGTGCCTATGGGCTCGGCCTCCGGAATGGTTTTTATGGGAGTTTTGCCCGTTTTTTGTTTTATCAGCTCCTCGAACTCCGCCGCTTTATAAAAGCGCGTGTCGAGTTTTGCCGTATTGAAACTGAAAATAGGCGTGACGTCGAAGCCGTGCGCAACGAGGTCGTCGACAGCGAGGAGAATGTTGCGGAAGGTGCAGAAAGAGCCTGTCACCGCAAGTCCGATTTTTGTCATGCCGTCACCTCCAGAATGTATTCTTTCATCGCCGCCGCCGCGCTTTCGGGAGAACATTTTGCGGGAAGAGCGGGATAAATCTCCGCGTCGAGTCCGAGGTTTTTGAGCATTGTCAGGTTGACGCCGGGAGTGCTTGCGAGGTCTATATACACAACGTCGTGGCGCATAGTCATCGCCCTGTCGTCCGAAATCGTTTTGACGGGGACGGTGTTGACGATTACGTCGTAGACGGAGAGGTCAGCCGAGGAGGCGGAGGTCACGCGCCGCGCAAAAGCGCCTGCGGGACGGGGAGAAGCGGTCGTCGCGACGTCGACTGCCGCGCCGACTTTGTCGAAAAGACGGCACACCGCCGCGCCCGTCCGTCCGAAACCCAGCACCAGCACGCTCATATCTGTTAAAGAGAGCATACTGTGTTCTATCGCGATGCCGAGCGCGCCCTCGGCGGTCAGGCGGGCGTTTGCCGCCTGAAATTTTTCGTCGGCTAGTATGCGGTGCACTTTGAGTTTTTTGCACGCCGCAAGCTCTTCCGCACCTGCGTCCGTTCTGCCGCAGACAAGCACGTCGCCCTCGGCGGTTCTGTCCAGTCTTTCCGCGGTGAGAAGGATATTCGGCGCGTATATATGCGTGTCCGTCACGGGGCTCAGACCGCTGAGCTGTTTTTTGAGAAAGAACATTCTTTCGTCGGTTTCGTAAACGATGAATTCTCCCATTTCCGCCTCCATACGGTATCCTATGCGCGCCGTAAAGCGCGGTGTGCGTTCGTCTTTCACGCAGGGAGGACGGGACGACATAGGATAAGGCAAGGAGGAGACAATGGAAAAATATTTCATCGGCGGCAACACCGCATACGGGTTCAGGAGCTTTTACGACGGCGAACTTGCGAGGTGCGAAAACGTAATCCTTATGAAGGGCGCGCCGGGGACGGGAAAGAGCACGCTGCTCAAAACGATAGGCAAAGAGTGCGCGGTGAGGGGCATAGACCACGAACTGTGGTATTGCTCCGGAGACCCCGAAAGCGTGGACGGAATTTACATAAAGGAGCTCCGCGCGGCGGTGGTAGACGCAACCGCGCCGCATCCCTGCGACGCCGCGCTGCCCGTAATACGCGAGCGCATAGTCGATATGGCGTCTGCAATGGACAGGGGAGTGCTTTTGCCCCGCAAAGAACGCATACAATCCTTGATAAATTACAAAAAAGGATGTTATGCGCGCGCTTATGACAAGTTAAAGTGCGCATTTTGTCATTTCAGACGTGCGGAAGAGGCGTACGCCCAAAGGGCGGACATCTGTGCGATAAGGCGTGAAGCGGCGGCGTTCGTGCTGCGGGAAAGCGGCGGCAGGGAGTACGCTGACGCGGGCAGGAACGCCTTTTATCGGGCGATAACGCCCGCGGGGAAAGCGGCGTTTTACGATTATCTGCTCGGCAAACGTGTGTACGAAATCAAAGGGACGGAAACGGGGGCGAGAGTGTTCCTCGGCGAGGCGGCAAGACTGCTCCCCGAAGCGTTTGTGTTGCATCACCCCCTTTGTCCCGAAAGGATAGACGCGGTGGTGACGGGGGACTATGTCATCACCTCCGACGCGGGCGCTTTTTCTTCCGCGGCGGACAAGATTGAACTCGGCGACGCCGAACGCGGGGCGTGCGAAGTCTGCGAGGAACATCTGGCGCGCTGTGCCGACAGAATAAAGAGCGCCGTGAACGACCTTGCGTCCGCAAAGACGGCGCACGCGGAAATAGAAAAGATACACGCGACCGCGATGGATTTCTCGGTGACGGACGGGATTGTCGAACGCGTGAAGCATATGATTTTCGGGGAATGAGGCGGCATTTGCGGCAATGCCGAAACCGCGGCAGGCGGCGTCCTGAAACAGACGCCGCCTCAATCATTTGCATAAATGCGGGGTTAACGTCATAATTTGGTGCATATAAACTCGTTTTTTGTCGGATTTTGTTGTTTGCGTGAGCGGGAAGCGCGGAGTCGAACGTGCCGCTTAAAAGGGGAGTGAAGCGTCATCCTTCGGCGTGTATGAAAGCCTGCCGCCCCGAAGCGTCAAAACGGTGACAAAGCGCGGATTTTGATATATAATGTCCGTATGAAAAAGAACCCCGTAAAGGATAAAGAAAGAGGGCGTACGCCCGCGACGGAAGAAACACGCGCGGAAAAGCGCGCCGCAAAGCCTGCCGCGGAAAAAAGGAAAAAGGCGGAAGACAAGATGTTTTCCCGTTTCCATTACCTTCTGCTTATGGCGGTGTGCGGCGTGCTGAGGCTGAAATTCCGCGCGAAATCCAGGCTGTCGCCCGCGTTCCTCGCGCAGAAGAAAGAGGGGGCCATGCTCGTGCTTTCCAACCACGTTTCGCCCTTCGATTTCGCCTGGTTCACCACGCCTTTTCTCGGCAAAAAGGTGAGTTTCGTCGTGGCGGAAACGATGAAATATTCGCAGCCCGTGTTCGCAGGGCTGATAGACGGCTATCACGCCATTGTGAAGAAGCAGTTCTACGCGGACTACACCTGCATCAAAAACATCAAACGGTATCTGGAAGCGGGCATATCCGTCATTCTCTGTCCCGAGGGCAAAGTCAGTGCGGACGGCCGCACCGCGCCTATGGCGTTTGCCGTCGCAAAACTCGTGAAATGGCTTGGTTTCCCCGTGGCAAGCTGCGTCATAAGCGGGGCGGGACTGACCCGTCCGAAATGGGCGCACAGCTCCCGCAAAGGCAGGGTGGTCTGCGAAATGGATATGCTGATGAGCGCGGAGGACATCGCGAAGTTGTCCGCGGGTGAAATAATGGCGAAGATTGACTCCGCCCTTGCGCACAACGAGCACGCCTGGCAGGCGGAGAACGGCGTCGTTTTCAAGGGGAGAAGATACGCCGAGGGGCTGGAAAATCTGCTTTACCGCTGTCCCGTGTGCGGAGAAGAATTCGCAATGCACGCGGCGGGAAATGCGATAATGTGCGAAAAGTGCGGTTTTGCGGCGGCTTATACGCGTACGGGAAAAATCGTCGGCTGCGGCGGGGAGAGCAGTCGGAATTGTCCCGCGAGGATTGACGAGTGGTATGACGGCATACGCAGTTGCGTGGCGGCGGAAGTGAAGCGCCCGGGTTTTGCGCTTTCGGAACCCGTGCGCGTTATGACGGAGAACGAAAAAGGCAACGGATACAGATACGCAGCCACGGGCACGTTGTCGCTGGACCGCGAAAAACTCGTATTCCGCGCGGCGGAAGACGACGAATTAAAAGCGGAAGACGCTCCCGACTTGCTCGAAACGCCTGTTTCCGCCCTGCCGACCGTAGCAAGCCTTCCCGGTGTTTCGCTGGACCTGAGCGACGGGAAACATACATACAGGATGGTGTTTACCGCGCGCCCCGCGGCGACGAAATTTGCACTTGCACTCGAAGAAATGAACGCAGAGAAAGGACTCTGACGCCGAAACGGCGCAGGCGGATATGCGGACGCGCTTCGGCGCGTCCGTTTTATATTCGGAAGTTATTAAGCATTTATTAATTATAGTTGTCGGTATTCGGGCGCGTTCGGGCGCATGATATATTAATGATGTATCTTTATATCGTGCGCTTATACGCGCGCGAGGGCAGTCTGCCCGAGCGGCGCGGAAATCACGCGGTAGCGAAACCGCGCTTCGGAATTGGGCTTTCGGGCGCGTAAAGGAGAAGGGGCTTATGAGAAAAAGTGGGAAGATTGTGCTTTTGGTGCTGCTTGCCGTCATCATTGCGGCGACGCTCATAGCGTGCGACCCGACCGACCAGCAGGGCGGAAACACGGGCGGCAACACGGGCGACGGAGGCGGCGGAACGGTCACACAGACCGTGCCGTACGGGTTGACTTTCGACGTCACGAAAGGAAGTTCCACGTTCGCAAAAGCGGTGATAGGCGAGTTCGACCTGTCGCGCGACGTGACGGGGTATGTCCTTGTCAGGACGGGCAATTCGGCACCGCGCAGAACGGGCGACGGGTTTGCGGTCACGTCGGATATGATTTCAGCGGAGGACCTTGCAAAACTTTCGACCGCCGGTTCGCACAGGATAAAAGTCAGTTACGAGTACGAAGGACAGACGCTGACGGGCTCGTTCGAGGTGCATCTGCAAAGCCCCGCAACGGAAAGGACTGTCGTGACGTTTGACCTCGGCGAGGGCAGGCTGTCCAACAGCGCCGCCTCTTACGACGAAACGAGCGGACTGTGGTCTATGACGATGGACGTCGGAGCGGAGTTCACCTGGGCGGAATTCATTTCCGCTTACAGAGTCGTCGCGCCCGACGGATATGCGCTTTCTCGTTTCACCTACGGCGACGGACAGATTTTCGACGCGGACGGCACCGTAACCGTCGCGGAAGGGCTTTCCCTCACGGCTGTTTACACTTCTTCCTATGTGTCCGTATCCTTTGACCTCAACGCGCCGAGAGATATAATCTGGTCCGGCGGAGAAGCTCCCGCCGCGCCTGCGACGGTAAACGTAATGCCTTCCGGCAAGGTTCCGCAGCCCCTTGCTCAGACCTATGAGAGCGTGAACTACCGTTTGCTCGGATGGTCGCTGACTGCCGACGGCACCGACCTTTGGAATTTCAACTCCCGCCTCTCCGCACAGACGGACGAGAGAGGGGAAATCACTCTTTATGCGGTATGGAGTCTGCGTACCGCGCTCGTGACTTTCGACCTCGCGGGCGGTTCTGTCGTGCGCGCTCTTCCCGACGGTTTCTCTTCCTCCGTCGACGGCAAAACGCTTGCTCGGGCGGTCGTGACCTATGACGAATACGGCGACGTGGACGAGTTTGCCGTGAGCGGCATAGCCTACGGCACTTCGCTTGCCGACTATTACGTCACCTTCGCGCTGACGGACGGCGGCGAAACCGTTTCCGTAGCGCTTGCGGACCTCGAACAGCTCATCACCAAGGGTACGGTGTACGAAATCCGCGGTATGTACTTCGGCACAACGGACAAGGAGGCATTCCTGCCCGAAAACACCGTGACCTCGGACGCCACCGTATACGTCGTCTGGGGACTTACGGGCGGTGCTGCCGACGACGAGTATTACGAAACGACGTACGATTTCATTCTCAAACCCGACAACACCTATTCCGTAACCGCCGACGATACGGCGGCGGAAATCCTTTATATCCCTGCGACGTTCAACGGTCGGCCCGTGACGGAGATAGCTTCCGGAGCGTTCAGAGGTATGTCTTCCGTCACCGCGGTCGACTTCTCGGGAGCGGTCAATCTCACCGAGATAGGCGCGAACGCGTTCAACGGTTGCAGCAGTCTCGAAAGAGTGGACGGCGCCGACGCGCTCTCTGCGCTGACTACAGTCGGGAAAGACGCGTTCTACGGCACGGCGTGGATGAACTCCTATTCCGACGGCGATACGGACGTTATGCTCGGCAGCGTTCTCATCAGATACAGAGGCGGTGTCGACGAAAACAATGCGGCAGACCTCTCCGGCAAGAGTTACGAATATATCGCCGCGTACGCGTTCAGCGATTACAATCTGTCCTCCGTCGTGTTGCCCGCAGGCATTAAGGGCATAGACGACAACGCGTTCTCCGGTTCCGAACTGTCGGGCGGCGTCACCGTTGCCGTTCCCGCAGAGGGCGAAAGCGTCGCGATAGAATATATCGGGCCCGAGGCGTTTGCAGGCTCCAACTTCATCAACAATGCGGATAAAAATATCATCATAGGCAACGTGTTCTACCGTGCGCAGAACGATGGCACCGTTTCGCTGCAAGGCATCACGGTCATAGCGGAACAGGCGTTTGCGGGCCGTCGCAATCTCGCGTCGGTCACCAATGCGGACGCGGTGGTTTCGATAGGTGCCGACGCGTTCCGCGGCACCGCGTTTGCAAACAACGACGAGGACGGTTTCGTCATAGTCAACGGAATACTCGCCGGATATTACGGCAACGCTTCGACGGTCGTTGTGCCCGACGAAGTGAAAGTCATCGCTTCGGGAGCGTTCAAGAGCGGAGTGCAGAACGTAATCTTCCGTTCCACCTCCTCGCTTGCGGCGATAGAGAACTACGCCTTTGCGGAAGCGACATCTCTCAGCCTTATCGGTCTTTATGTGGACGGCTCGCTGACGGGCATAGATTTTGCACCGTATGCGTTTGCGAATTCGGGCGGCACGGCACTTGCAGGTAATTTCACCCTCAACACTTCCGCGGATTATGACGGCGCGGCATCCTGTGTGATTTATCTCTCGGAAAATAACAGAATAGGCGCGGCGGACGTCACAGCGGTGACGCGTTCGGAAGATGTGTTCGTGCGTGATTACGTTGCGCACGACGACGGTGCGGGAAATTACACCCCCTTCACTTTCGAGGACTTCGCCGACGCGTGGAACGTGCCCTCCGAAAAGAGAGAGTACAGCGAGGAAAGCGTGCTGACCGCCGTGACGGTGCCCGACGGTATTCTCGTGACCCGTAACGGCATTACCTATGCGGAAGATTACCCGATCACTTCCGAGGAAAGCGGGCTCGATGCTCTTGATACTGTGAGCGGAAGGCCTCAGGAAAAGACCGGAAGCATCGAGATGTCTTACGGCGGGCGCAGCTTCACCTTCTCTTACATCCTGCACGCGGCCATCGACGAAGACAGCATAATGCTTGACGATACATACCGCACCACGGAGGACGGCACTTTGCTGTTCTATTATTCCGAACGCACTTTCGATACGTCCGGAACAATCACTTTCGGCTATATTCTCGAAAGCGGCGAAGAAACGGGCAGTGCGCCCGTTGCAGGCGAACGCGTGACGGTCAGCGGTTACACGAGCACGGTCGGCACATATCCCGATGGGCTCACCGTGACTTACGACTATTACGGAACGGTTTATCAAAAAACTTTCGACTACGTCGTGCGTCTTGCGCAGCCTTCGAGGCTAAGCCAGACCTCGTCGGTGATTATTCCTCTCGGCGCTTCCGCGTCCGATTATTACGATGACATCACCGTAGATGTGATTTACGATGACGACAGCACCCTGACGCTTACGCTCGACAGGTTCACGGTCACGGACGTGGACGGACGCGCGACTTCATCTCTCGTCACGGATGAAATCGGTCTGCACGTTGCTACGGTGGTTTACAGCGGAAGCGGTTCTGCGGCGGTGTCCGGAACGGTCGTTTATTCCGTTGCGTTCGTGCCTCTGTATGACCTCTATGAGTTCGATTACAACGACGACGGTACTGCCGTCATTACATCGGCGAGTGCCGGCAGACAAATTTACGTCCTGCCCTCCGCCGTTACGGACGAAAGCGGCAAAGAATACACCGTTACCGCAATAGGAAACGGAGCATTCAGCGGAAATACGTCTGTCGAACAGGTTTACATCCCCGCTACGGTCACGTCCATAGGCGCGGACGCCTTCTCAGACTGCACTTCGCTCCGTGATTTGCTCGGCTTCAATGATGACAGCGATACTGCGACTTCGGGCAATATCGGTTTCGATAAAGTGACAATCGTGTCCGAACACCGCGAGGGCAGCGTTTCGCTTGAAATTACGGGGCTCAATGACTACGCGTTGAGTGAAGACGTCATCACGTTCCCTGCGGCAGTCGGTTACGACGGCGAAATGACGCTCGAAGATATAGAAGAAAGCCTGCGCGGCAGCTATTCGTCGGATGCGGAAATCACCGCGACCTATACGCTCACGTTCACTCTGTCCGAGGATGTGGTTTCCCTGATAGCGGGCAAACTCGGCGGATACGAAGGCGTCGTGCGCATCCCTGCCGCGTCCGAAGCGCTTGCGGCTCCGCTTGCCGCTTACGAAGGGCTCTACGCCGCATTGACCGACGCCGGCGTGAATGTAGAACTGTGGTATTCTTCCGAGCCTTCCGGTACGGACGTGCTCGTCGGTTATATCGAGATGCAGGACCCCTCGACTGCCCAGGTCGAGTTCACCGAAAAGACCGGTTATGCGGTCCTGAGCTCCACCGTAAGCGTGAGCGGGAACGTCATCGTCGTGCCCGAAACCGTCAGCGGTGCAAACGGAGTTTATACCATAGCCGGCATAGAGGCAGGTGTGTTCGGAGAGACTTCCGGCATAGACGCGATTTACATCCCCGACTCCATCGTGTATCTCGGCGGAAGCACAGAGGATGTGTTCGGTGCGGCGGCCGATTCCGTGCATATGTATTCCGACGCGTCATCTCTTGTCAGACCTCACGAAAAATCTGCCGATGCGGAAGAAACCTTCCCCGAAAATATCGTGTCGGTCGGAGACAGAGCCTTCCTGAACTGCGCTTCGTTCAATATCGATTTCAGCACGGCGACCAAACTTGCCACCATAGGGAACAGGGCGTTCGAAGGCACCGGACTCACTTCGCTCGTGTTCGGCACGAATACGGCGCTGAAACAAATCGGTTACGGCGCATTCCGCGAGACGAGCGTCACGGCGGTGGATTTGTCCGCCACGACCGTTACCGACATAGGCGATGCGGCATTTGCGGATTGTCTGATGCTGACGGAAGTGAAATTGCCTTCCACGGTCACGCAGATTGGTATGTATGCGTTTGCGGACTGCGGCAGCCTTACCACCGTGGGAATCGACAGCGTCAGCCAGATAACTTACATCGGCGACTACGCGTTCCACAACTGCACTTCGTTCGACCCGTCCGTGTTTAACGGAGCGAGCGGCGTGAGCGACAGCGCTTTCAAGAATTGCAAACCCGTCGCATAAGCGACGACGAAACGAAAAAAACGCCCCTCTATCGGGGGCGTTTTTTATTTACGGCGGCAACGCATCAAATCCGAGCGTTCGGCGGCTTTGAACAAACGGGGAGGGGCTTGTTCGGCTCGGTTTCACATTTATAGACAAACGGGGACGGGGTTGTTTTGTCCGATTTTTGGACATTTTAACCCCGTCCCCGTTTGTCCAAGTCGCAGGGAAAGGCGGACCTGCGCGGGTTCAGATTTTTGTGAAAATGCTTTCTCCGCGGGAGTCGATGCCCACGATGACGGGGAAGTCCTTGACTTCCATTTGTCTTATTGCTTCCGTACCGAGGTCGTCGTATGCCGCGGTGCGGAAAGAAGTTATTGCCTTTGCATAAAGCGCGCCCGCGCCGCCTACTGCGCAGAGGTAGAGCGCCTTGTTGCGCTTTATCGCTTCGTAGACGGCAGGGGAGCGGTCGCCCTTGCCAATCGTGGCGCGCACTCCGCAGTCGTACAGTGCAGGCGCATAGGCGTCCATACGCCCCGACGTGGTGGGACCCGCCCCCGTCGGTTTTCCGTCCGCCGAAAAGCACGGACCGACGTAATATATCGCCTGTCCCGAGAGATTTACGGGCAGGGGAGCGCCCTCCGCTATGCAGGCGTACATACGCTTGTGCGCGGCGTCGCGGGCGGTGTACAAAGTGCCGGACAGCCTGACATAATCACCCGCGCGCAGGGCTTCCGCGTCTTCTGCGGAAAGCGGGAGCGTCAGACATTTGAAATTGCGTTTGTTTTCCATATCAGCCGTTAAGTGGTTCGATTCGGCAGATGAACTGCCTTTTGCGGTTTGGGTTCGGATTTGTAATTTGCGCGAATGTGTGAGCGTGCCGCCCGCCGCGGTCATATCACCGCGTGCCCGTGCCGCATCGCGTTGCATTGTATGTTCACGGCGACGGGCAGCGAAGCGATGTGGGTGGGGAAGACGCCGCAGTGCACCGCGAATGCCGTCGTGTCGCCTCCGAAGCCCTGTGCGCCTATGCCGAGGGCGTTTATGCGGTCAAGACAACGGCGTTCGAGCGCGGCGAGTTCGGGGTCGTGCGAAGGTTCGCCTACGGGACGCAAAAGCTGGCGTTTGGCGGTTTCCATGGCCTTTTCCGCCGTGCCGCCTATGCCTGCGCCGACGATGACGGGCGGGCAGGGGTTTGCCCCCGCAAGCCGCACGGCTTCCACTATGCTGTCCTCGACGCCCTGTATGCCTGCAGACGGGGTGAGCATAAAAAGACGGGACATATTCTCGCTGCCGAAGCCTTTGGGCAGGAAGTCGAGCACTATTTTGTCCCCCTCCGTAAGCTCGATATGTATGACTGCGGGCGTGTTGTCCTTCGTGTTCACGCGGGTGAGCGGGTCGAGCACGCTTGCGCGCCAGCCGCATTCGGCATAACCCCGCCTCACGCCCTCGTTGACGGCGTCGTCAAACAGTCCGCCCGTGATGTGTACGTCCTGTCCTATTTTTGCATAAAAGACCGCCATACCCGTGTCCTGACACACGGCAAGATGTTCGGTTTCTGCGGTTTCGGCATTTTCGAGCAGCATTGACAGCGCGAATTTCGCGGCGGAGCCGCTCTCTTTTTTCAGGCTTCCGCGCAAGGCGTCTTTGCAGGACGGCGTCAGCCTTCCGCAGGCCTTTACGCATTCCCTGACGGCGTCCGCAATCATATCGAAGGTGATTTCTCTCATATGCCGATTATATCGCCGCGCGGCGGGTTTTTCAAGTTTTCGGGCGCAAGTCGCTTGATTTGCGCGCGCGTTTATATTAGTCTTAATGATATGGATTATATGACGGAATCGTTGAAGAAGCATTTTGAATGGAAGGGCAAGCTCGAAGTGACTTCCCGCGTCAGGGTGGACTCAAAAGAGGCGCTGTCTTTGGCGTACACGCCGGGGGTCGCGGCGCCCTGCCTCGAAATCGCAAAGGACGAAAGTCTTGCCTACTCCCTCACCCGCAAGTGGAACAGCGTCGCGGTGGTCACGGACGGCAGCGCCGTGCTGGGGCTGGGCAACATAGGCCCTCTGGCGGGGATGCCCGTTATGGAAGGCAAATGCGTACTCTTCCGCGAATTCGCGGGCATAGACGCCGTCCCGGTCTGCCTTGCCACACAGGACACGGAAGAGATAATCGCCACGGTGAAGAACATCGCGCCGACATACGGCGGCATAAATCTGGAAGACATTTCCGCGCCGCGCTGTTTCGAAATAGAACGCAGACTGAAAGAGATTTGCGACATCCCCGTGTTCCACGACGACCAGCACGGCACGGCGATAGTTCTCGCTGCCGCGCTCGAAAACGCACTTAAAGTTGTCGGAAAAGAGCTTTCAAGTGCGCGTTTGGTGATAAACGGCGCGGGAAGTGCAGGCATAGCCATAACAGAATTCCTGCTTTCGATGGGCGCGCGCGACGTGGTCGTGTGCGACAGGGCGGGGGTGATTTCCGAGGACGGGACAAAGTTCAATTCCGCCCAGGTCGCACTTGCGGCAAAAACCAATCCGCGCGGCGTCGGCGGCACGCTTGCCGACGCGGTGAAAGGCGCGGACGTGTTTGTCGGCGTCAGCGCGAAGGACGTGCTTTCGGAAGATATGGTGCGCACTATGGCCGAAGGCGCGATAGTGTTTGCGATGGCAAATCCTTCCCCCGAAATACACCCCGACCTTGCGCTTCGCGCGGGAGCGAGAGTGGTGGCGACGGGCAGAAGCGACTATCCCAACCAGATAAACAACGTGCTGGCGTTTCCCGGCATTTTTCGCGGAGCGCTGGACGCGCGGGCGCGCGACATCAACGGCGAAATGCAGATTGCGGCAGTTCACGCGCTGGCGGGGCTTGTGAGCGACGGAGAAAGGAACGAAAATTACATTCTGCCGAAGGCGTTCGACCCGAGGGTCGCACCCGCCGTGGCGGAAGCGGTGCGCCGCGCCGCCGCGGAGAGCGGGGTCGCCCGTATATGACGGCTTGAAATTAACGTACGGCGGACAGCACGGGCTGCCCGCCGTTTTCGTGTTTGCGCAGTTCTGAGCGCTGCGAGGGCGTGATGGGGGCGGGATTAAATTTTACATTCCTTTTGCATCCGTACCGTCGCGGTCGCGGACGTAGGGCGGGGCGGAGGGCGATTTTTCGCCCGCAAGATTGAAGCGTTTGCGCAGAGCAATCAATCTCATCACATAAAGCAGCGCACAGGCGACCGCAACCGACACGGACGCCTGCACGGCGTCGGCGGGCAGGGCGGCGAGCGCGGAGGCGGGCGTTCCGTAAATGAACGTGTTGCAGATGAAATAGCCCGTCATCATAAACGCTCCGCTCACAATCATAGCCGCGCAGCCCGTGACGGCGGAAAGTATTTTCCCTTGTCCGTAGTTTCGGAACAGCTTCATCAGAAGTCCGCAGAGAAGCCCTTCCAGCCCTTTTATCACGAGGGTGAAGAACATCGTGGCAGGGTAGACCGCAAGGTCCGCGAAGAACGAACCGATTCCGCCCGCAATCATAGCAGGCACGGGACCGAACAGCGCGGCGGTGATGAAAATCACCGTATCGCCGCAGTTGAAGAAAAAGTCGCCCGTGCGGAAGCCGAGCACCACCGTCGCGACCACGGTAAGCGCGGTCATAAGTGCGGTGAAGACGAGTTTTCTGGTCGGGAAAACGAATTTGCCTGGTTTTTCTTTCCTTTGCATAATGCCTCCTGTGCCGAAGCGGTTAATACGAAGCGTGTTCGGCGTCGCCGGTTTCTGCGGGTGCGGCACGTGGCGGAGGAAGTGAAAATAAAAAATCCTTTGCATACGCAAAGGGAGAACCGCTATCCTCTCCCAATCTGACTTTACAGGCGGTTACGGAATCTCACCGTATCGGCTGATGGGGCTGTCGGACTTGTCCGCTTGCGCGGCATTACCGCCGGTTGGGTCAAAACCCACCCAAAGAATATCGCTAAGAGGATAATACTACCGCGGCTGAGGCTTGTCAATACGAATTCGCTTTTTCGTGTCAGGGGGCGCCGTGCACGGCGGTCACCACGTCCGCAAAATTCGCGGCGGCGGCGGAAAGGCGTCGGTTTTTCATCCAAAGCAGTTCGCAACGCGTGTCGCACTCGCGCTCGGAAAGCACGGCGTGGTGCAGAGTCATTCCGTGTTTGCGGTGGTTTTCGAAAGTGGATTCGGGAATCATCGTTGCACCGAGCCCCGCTTCCGCAAGCGAAATGCAGGTGGCAATCTCTTCGCATTGCAGAGGTGCGGAAAGGTGCAGTCCTTTCCTCTCCGCTATCCTTTCCAACATAGCGGCGTAACGGTGTGTGAGAATGAGCGGTTTTGAAAACAAATCGGCATATCCGAGAGATGACGGCAACGTTTCGCGCGATAAAATCACCATTTTGTCGTAATCCACCTCTCGCGTTTCGTAAGCCGCGCTGCCCGTGTACGGGGTGCGCACCAGCGCTATGTCGCACACTCCGTCTTCGACGCGCGAAAGAAGGGAAGGCGTCGCGCCCTCGTAAATCTTAACGTTGACGGCGGGGTATTTTGTGCGGAAGACTTTGAGCACGTCGCGCAGAATGCCCGTGGCGAGAGAAGGGGTGACCGCGATGTTGAGCGTGCCCGCCTCGCCCGTATCGGCGGTGTGCGCGTCTGATATCGCCGCGTCGGCGAGTTCCGCTATTTTGATTGCGCGCTCGTAAAGTATTCTGCCGCTTTCGGTCAGGCGGAAGTTGTGGTAATCTCTTTCGATGAGCCGCGCCCCGCACTCTTTTTCCAGCGCTTTCAGCTTGTTGCTGAGCGCGGACTGCGCGACGTAAAGTTTGCGCGCGGCCTGCGATATGCTGTCGCTCTCCGCAATGACGATGAAGTTTTTCAGGGTTTCGATGTCCATATCCGCCTCTTTCGCCGCGTCTGCGGCATTTTCACGACAAATCCGTCTGTCTGTCGCTATTATATCAAAACGCGATAACAAAATCAATATTCCGATATATACCATATAACACGCGAAGTAGTATAATGTGGTGACGTAAGGACCGCGGGCATAACGAAGCGGCTTACGGAAGAGGTTTCAGGGATGGTAAAGGACCTTACGCAGGGCAAACCCGCAAAAGTGCTGTGGCTGTTTTGCCTGCCCATACTGATAAGCGCTGTTTTCCAGCAGTTCTATAATATGGCGGACAGCATAATCGCCGGCAAAGTGCTGGGCGAAGAGGCTCTTGCCGCCGTCGGCGCGTCCTATCCGCTGACCACGATTTTCATCGCCGTCGCGTTCGGGTTCAACCTGGGGTGTTCGGCAGTCGTTTCCAAACTGTTCGGCGAAAAGAATTTCCGCGACCTCCGTTCGGGGGTTTCGACGGTGATGATTGCGTCCGCCGTCATAGGCGTCGTGCTCACTGCCGCAGGCGTGGGCGCGGGGCGTGCGGTTATGCAGCTGCTCGACACTCCCGCGGACATTATGGACGACGCGATGATGTATCTTTACATCTACATCGGCGGCTTTCTTTTCGTGCTCGTTTACAACGTGTGCACGGGCGTATTCTCCGCGCTCGGCGACAGCAGAACTCCGCTTTATTTCCTCGTCGCGTCCAGCGTTGCGAACGTCGGGCTAGACCTCATTTTCACGATGGTCGTGCCGATGGGCGTTGCGGGGCTTGCGTGGGCGACGTTCATATGTCAGGGGCTTGCGGGGCTCATATGTATGGCGACTATGTTCGCGCGCGTACGCAAACTTCCCTGCGAGGAAAAGGTGCCCGTGTTCTCGTTCAGACTGCTGGGGGATATGTTCTATGTCGCAATACCCAGCGTCATACAGCAATGCGTGGTTTCCGTCGGAAATCTGCTCATACAATGGCTGGTCAACGGCTACGGTTCTTCCGTGCTCGCCGGATACAGCGCCGCCATCAAGCTCAACACCTTCCTCGTCACGACCATCAACACAGTGTCGGGCGGGCTTACCAACTTCGCCGCGCAGAACCTCGGCGCGGGCGAATTGAAGCGCACAAAGCGCGGCACTTATCTCGGCTTGTCAATGGCGCTCGTGATGGTGCTGCCGTTTACGCTGCTTTATTCGCTTATGCCCGAAACGATGCTGGGCTTGTTCCTGGAAGAGAGCAGCGCCTCTGCGCTTTCCACCGGCGTCAGCTTCCTTACCATAGTCCCGCCGTTTTATATCGCGGTCGCCTGCAAGATTATGTTCGACGCAGTGCTTCGCGGCGCGCAGAGTATGACTTCGTTTATGTTTGCCACGCTTACCGACCTTGTCATCCGCGTCGCATTGTGCTTTGCGCTCGACCCGGTGCTCGGCATAGAGGGTATATGGTGGTCGTGGCCGATAGGCTGGGGCATTTCCACCTGCATTTCCGTCGTGCTGTACTACACCGGAAGGTGGTACAAATCGCCGCGCGCCCGTGCCAAATTCGCCGCTCTCGCCGCGCTTTACGAAAGCGAGCACCCTTCCGACGGCGCGACCCGCACGACCCGAAGCCGCGGCGGCACGGACAGAGGACATCACCGCCGTCACATAATTCACGCATAACCCAAAACGCTTGCAAAATGCTTTGCGATATTGTAGAATAACACGGCAGGTTGGAAGCGTATCGAAGTGGTCATAACGAGCCGCACTCGAAATGCGGTGACGGGCAACCGTCCGCGAGTTCGAATCTCGCCGCTTCCGCCAAAGGCGCAGTCTGACGACTGCGCCTTATTCTTTACGGCGAGCTTCCGCACTCTGTGGCGTGACGCGGACTGCGTAGAAACGGCGGCTTTCCCGTGCGGCGGGGATTTGCGTTGGGTGGGAGCGGAGTGAAGTTAGCCGCGGCTATCGCGTTGACAATCCGCCGCGGCGTCGCATATGATGAAAGTGCGGAAAGCGAAGGCTTTCTTTTTTGAAAGACGCGAGTTCGCATATGCGAACTAAGTGTGCGGACGAAATTTAAGGTTCGTTGGAAGTGCGAGCGGAGGAGTGGAGTGAGCGAAGCGGAATACAGCCTGTGCAAGAACTGCTGCCTTACTCTCGGCAGTCTGAAAGCGGGGAGTCTGTTCACCTGTCCCGACGCTTGCAGGCGGCACATCCGCGCCTGTCTCGGGAAATTCCGCGAAAGGGGCATACGCTTTGCCGAGATGAACGAGTTCGGCGGGAAGAGGCTCTTTTACGTTTACAACGCCGCGATGACGGAGGCTCTGTTGCGCGACGCGGAAACGGCGGAATTTCTCGAAAGCCGCGGATACGACTGCGCGAGCCTGCATTCCGCAGTCGCGGAACTGCGGGCGCGCATACGCCGCGGGGGAGAGTTCCCGCACGAGATAGGCGTATTTCTGGGATATGCGCTGGACGACGTCAAGGCGTTTATCGCCGACCCCGCCGGCGGAGAGCTCATAGCCGGGTATTGGAAAGTCTATTCCGACGTCCCCGCGAAAAAGAAACTCTTCGGCGCATACCGCAGCTACTGCGAAAACGTATTCGGAAAACTTGTGAGCGGGCAGCCTCTGCTCACCCTGTTTCAATAAAACACAAGGAGAACGTTGATGAAAGTCGGAATAGTTTACTGGTCCGGAACGGGCAACACGGAACGGATGGCGGAAGCGGTCGCCGAAGGCGCGAAGGGCGCGGGGGCGGAAGTCGCTTTGCTCAACGTGTCCGAAGCGGACGCGGGAGTGCTGGACAACGACGTAGTGCTTTTCGGGTGTCCCGCTATGGGAGCGGAAGAGCTGGAAGAAACGGAATTCGAGCCTTTCTTTGCGGGCTTGGAACCGAAACTTGCGGGCAGACGCATAGGGCTGTTCGGTTCGTACGAATGGGCGGACGGCGAATGGATGCGCATCTGGCAGCAGCGCGCGGAGGATGACGGCGCGGTGATGATTGCGGACGGCGTGACGGCGTACGGTTCGCCCGACGCAGCGGCGGTGGCGGAGTGCAGGGCGCTCGGCGAAAAAGCCGCAAAAGGATGACAAAATTTTCCACGGAAAGTTAAAGCTGTAAGACCTCGGCGGAGGCGGAGCGGCTGTCGCTCCGCCTTTTGCCTTGCCCCGAAATGCCGCGAAAACTTTTCAGGCGGCAAACGACAGAATTTTTTCTTGAAAAAGAGGGTAAAAAAGGTTATCATTTTTTCAGCAGTACAAGCGCGCCGCGCCAACGCGTGCGGCACGGAGGATTTATGATTGACCTTAACGGCAGATGGACGCTCAAAAACGTCGCGGACAATATGGAATACGCCGCGCAAGTGCCTTCCTGCAATTATCTCGACCTTATGGCGAACGGCGCCATAGAAGACCCGTTCAAGGGCACCAACGAAAAGGACTGCCTTTGGGTGGCGGAGAACGATTGGAGCTGGTTCAGACACTTCGAGGTGACCGCGGAGGAGCTGTCCGCGGACAGGCTGGTGCTGGTGTGCGAACAGCTTGATACGCTTGCGACGGTGCTTGTCAACCGCGAAGCGGTGGCGTATGCGGACAACTGCCACGTGCGGCACGAATTCGACATCAAAAAGTTTCTGAAAGCAGGGAAAAACCAAATCGAAATAATAATTTCTTCGCCCGTTAAATACATCTCGGAACAGCGCGCCCTCTACCGCACTCCCGCAAACCCCAACGGCATAGACGGAATAGACCGCATACGCAAGCCGCAGAGTCATTTCGGGTGGGACTGGGGTCCCGTGCTTCCTCCGAGCGGAATTACGGGCAGCATTTACATAGACGTGCGCAACGCCGCGCATATAAACGAGTTTGCGGTCACGCAGACGCATGACGGCGGGACGGTCGGAGTGCGGTTCGACGTGGCGGCGGAAAGGCTCAACGACAGAGCGGCGCCCGCCTTAACCGCGGAACTCGTGTGCCCCGACGGCAGAGTGCTTTCCGCGCGCAGGGAGTATGCGGACAAGAGCACGTTCTGTTTCACCGTACCCGACCCCGAACTGTGGTGGCCCAACGGTATGACCGCAAGAAAAGAGCAGCCCCTCTACGAGTGCAGGGTGCGCCTGGAAGAAAACGGGACGACGGTGTCGGCGCAGAGCAAAAAGATTGGGTTGAGAAAGATAGAGCTCGACAGAAGCGCGGACGCGTACGGCAGCAATTTCCGTTTCGTAGTCAACGGCAAAAGGGTGTTCTGCAAAGGAGCGAACCTCATCCCCTTCGACAGTTTCGACACCCGCACCGACGCCGCGAAGCTGGAACATTACGTCCGCGCGGCGGCGGAAGCGAACTTCAATATGATACGCGTCTGGGGCGGCGGCTACTATGCGTCGGACGCGCTGCTCGACCTCTGCGACCGCTACGGCATAATGATATGGCAGGACTTTATGTTCGCCTGTATGGTGTATCCGTTCTATGAACCGAATTTTCTCGCCAATGTGCAGAAAGAGGTGTTTTTCAACGTAAAACGTATTCGTGAACACGCTTGTCTTGCGGTCTGGTGCGGAAACAACGAGATAGAGGCGATGAGCAATCTCTGGGCGCTTTATCCCAAATCGATGCGCTGGAACGAGGAGTTTTTCTATCGCATTCTGCCCGAGTGGGTCGCCGTGCTCGACCGCGATACGGCGTATATCCCCACTTCCCCTTGCGGCACGTCGCAGTGCAAAAACGTACAGAGCGACAAGATAGGCGACACCCATCTCTGGGCGGTATGGCACGGGTTGCAGCCGCTGGATTATTACCGCAGGCGCCCCACGCGTTTTTGCAGCGAGTTCGGCTTCGAGTCGCTGCCCGACGAAAAGACGCTGCGCTTTTATGCGTCGCCCGAAGATTACAGCCTCGACTCTCCCGTCTTCAACGCGCACCAGAAGTGCGCCAGCGGCAACAAGAAGATGGTGTATTACATCGCCTCGCGCTTCGACCTGCCCAAAGAGTTTTCGGACTACGTCTACCTTTCGCAGATTTGCCAGAGCGAATGCGTGCGCGACGCGACGGAATTCTGGCGGCGCAATCCCGACCGTTGCAACGGGTCGCTGTTCTGGCAGTTCAACGACTGCTGGCCCGTGTGTTCCTGGGCGTCCGTGGACTATTTCGGCAACTATAAGTGCCTGCAATACCGCGCGAAGCACTTCTTTGCTCCCGTGCACGTGCAGACTGTGGCGGACAAAAACGGGATGAAAGTCGTCTTCGTCAACGACTCGGCGGAAAAATTCGCGGGGAGCGTCAAAGTCGAGGTCGCGTCTTTCGGCGTAGAAAAGGTTTACGCGGGCAGTTTCCCCGTCGAAGCGGAGAGCGGTTTCAATGCGGAATTGTGCTCGCTGTCCGCAGAAGAGTTGGGCGGGGCGGGAAAACTGCGCGAATGTTATGTCGTCGCAACCGTCACGGACGGCAGCGGCAGGGAAACGGAGCGCAGCACCGCGCTGTTTTTCAACGAAAACAAGCTGCGCCTGCCCGCGGCAAACGTCAGGGCGGAAGTCGTCGGCACGGAGGACGGCAGAGCGGTGATTGAGGTTTCGTCGGACAAATATGCGCGCTTCGTGCGCCTTTACACCGACATTACGACCGCGCCTTTCGACGACAATTTCTTCGACCTTCTCCCCGGAGAGAAAAAGAGGGTCACGGTGTCTCTCGGCGGCGCGGACGCCGCGGAGTTTGCCGCGTCTTTGAAAGTCAGACATCTGGCGCAAGTCGAAAAAGGGGAAAGCCGTTTCGTACAGAACCTGAAACGCCTGTCCATTTTCCTCATTCCCATCAACTTTTTCTCTTACATCTATTACCGCTGGCTCATCTGACGGCGGCGAAAACGGAAGATACGGCGCGCGGCAACTGCCGCGCGCTTTCGTTTCGGAACGCGCCGACGGTGAGGGCGGAACACAAGGGGCGCGGCGGGCGACTTTCCCGTCCGCAAACGTCCCGTCCGGTCTGACGATTGCCGACTTCTGAAAGCGCGCGGGCGCACATTTTGTCGCGCGGTCCGCGCGGGCAGAGTGCGGAAAGTATGATATCTCTTTTTCTTGACAAAATGCGTAAGTCGGATAAAATAAGATATGACCACACCCCCGTGGGGTATTCGCGCGTATGTATAGGTACAATAAATGCAAGACGGGCGCGACGGAGGCGGAAATTTGACAAAGCGGAAATTCATCGTTACGGGAATGACTTGTTCGGCGTGTTCGTCGCACGTCGAGCGTGCCGTCGGCAAACTTGACGGCGTAAAGCGCGCGTCAGTCAATCTGCTGACGGGGTCGATGACCGCCGAATACGACGAAAGCAAACTCGGAGTGCAGGACATTGTGGACGCCGTCGTCAAAGCGGGTTACGGCGCGGAGGCGGAGGACGAAAGGGCGGAGGAGCGCACGGCGTCTCAGGCCGCCGCAGGCGAACGCGCAAAGCAGCGCGCTTCCGCGACGAAGGAAATGCGGACGCGGCTCATCGTGTCGCTGGTCTTTATGGTGGTGCTGATGTATGTCGGAATGGGGCATATGTTCGGCGCGCCGCTGCCGTCCTTCCTTACGGGCACGCGGAACGCGGTGTCTTACGCGTTGCTGCAAATTCTGCTTTGCACTCCCATACTCTACGTCAACAGGTCTTATTTCATCAACGGTTTCAAGCGGCTTTTCACGCTGTCGCCCAATATGGATTCTCTCATAGCGGTGGGGTCGGCGGCGTCCCTTATCTACGGCATATTCGCGATATTCCGTATGAGCTACGGATTGGGAGCGGGCGACACCGCGCTTGTGGAGAGATATCTCCACGACCTTTATTTCGAGTCGGCGGGGATGATTCTTGCGCTGGTCACCGTGGGCAAGTATCTCGAAAGCCTCTCCAAGCGCCGCACGGGCGACGCGCTCGACAAATTGCGCGGGCTGGTGCCCAAGGGGGCGATTGTGCTCCGTGACGGAGAGGAAGTCGAAGTGGACAGCGAAACGCTTGCGGCGGGGGATACGGTGGTCGTCAAGGCGGGGATGGCCGTGCCCGCCGACGCGGAGGTCACGGACGGTCACGCTTTCGTGGACGAGAGCGCGATAAGCGGGGAGAGCGTCCCCGTCGAAAAGACGGCGGGTGCGAAGCTCATAGGCGGCACGGTGAACCGCACGGGATACGTCACCGCGCGCGTGACCGCAGTCGGAGGAGAGAGCGTGCTCGCCAAAATAATCAAACTCGTGGAAGACGCGGGCGCGGACAAGGCGCCGATTGCGAAGACGGCGGACAAGATAGCGGGCGTGTTCGTGCCCGTTGTTATGGGCATAGCCCTCGTGGTGTTTATAGGCTGGCTTGCGGGCGGATACGCCTTCGAACACGCGCTCACCTGCGCAATCTCCGTGCTCGTCATTTCCTGCCCCTGCGCGCTCGGGCTGGCGACTCCCGTCGCCATAATGGTCGGCACGGGCAAGGGCGCTGAAAGCGGAGTGCTGTTCAAGAGCGGAGAAGCGCTCGAAACTCTGCACAAAGTGAAATACGCGGTGTTCGACAAGACGGGGACAATCACGGAGGGCGCGCCCGAAGTCGCCGAGATAACCTTGCGCGAAAAGGATTTGATTTCCGTTGTGGCGGGGATAGAGAGCAGGAGCGAACATCCCCTCGGAGAGGCGGTCGTCGCGTACGCGAGAGCGGAGGGCATACCGCTTGCGGAAGCGGAGGATTTCCGTACGCTGCCCGGTATGGGCGTGGTCGCGACGGTGAACGGAGCGCGTTACGCCGTGGGCAACGCCGCGCTTATGCGCGAAAGCGGTGCGGAGGAGTCCGAATACGGCGCGGAACTCGCCCGCGTTTCGGAGGAGGGCAAAACTCCGCTGCTCGTCGCCCGCGACGGGAAGTACGTCGGGCTCATCGCCACGGCGGACAGGATAAAACCCAACAGCAGGCTCGCCGTGGCGGAGCTGAAAAAACTCGGGGTGCGCACCGTTATGCTCACGGGCGACAACGAGCGCACCGCAAGAGCGATAGCGGCGCAGGCGGGCATCGACGAAGTGTTTGCGGGAGTGCTCCCCGGCGACAAGGAAGCAAAGATTGCCGAACTGCAAAAAGACGGCAGAGTGGCTATGGTCGGCGACGGCATAAACGACGCGCCCGCGCTCACGCGTGCGGACGTCGGCATAGCGATAGGCAGCGGCAGCGACATAGCCGTGGAGAGCGCGGACGTGGTGCTCGTAAAAAACGACCCTCTCGACGTAGTCACCGCGATTAGGCTTTCGCGCAGCACGATGCGCAACATCAGGGAAAATCTCTTTTGGGCGCTGTTTTACAACTCACTCTGCATCCCGCTTGCGGCGGGGGTGTTTTACGTTCCGTTCGGAGTGAGGCTCACCCCTATGATAGGGGCGGCGGCTATGAGCGTGTCCAGCATATTCGTGGTGTGCAACGCGCTCAGGCTCAAATTTTTCAGACCGACGCGGGCAAAATCCGAGTGCGCGGACGGAGCCTGCACCATAGCGGGCAAGGCGGACGGCACCGCCGACGGCGGCATATCAGATGAAATTTCTTCTGATGCGGAGAATGCAATAAACGATGTTAAAAGGAGCGAAAACAATATGAAAACCTATGTTTTGAGCATTGAAGGTATGATGTGCTCACATTGCACGGGCAGAGTGAGCAAGGCTCTTTCGGGCGTGGACGGAGTGAAAAACGTCGAGGTGTCGCTGGAAGAAAAGAACGCGGTCGTCACCGCTGACGAAAGCGTGACGGCGGACGCGCTGAAAGCGGCGGTCGAGGCGCAGGACTATCCCGTGACGGAAGTCAGAGAAGGCTGAAAAGAGAGGAGAGAATATGGAACGGGACGACGCGAAACTCATCCGTCTGCTCAAAACCGCAGGCGGTCAGATTGAAGGTATCATCAAAATGATAGAAGACAAAAAGTACTGCATAGACATAAGCAATCAGATTATGGCTGCGCAGGCGATACTCGGGCGCGTCAACAAGGAAGTGCTCAACGCCCATCTTCATTCCTGCGTCCTCTCTTCAATCAGGAGCGGCGACGCCACGGAAAAGATGGATGAGATTGCGGCTGTGTTGGACAAACTCATCTGACGCCGCCGTTCGGCGAATAACTTTGTCAGCCCCGCACGACAGACCTCTTATGTACGCCAAGTACACCGCGAGCCCTGTCGTGCGGGGCTTCCTCGTTCTTCATCCGAACGGCGGCGTCAGCCGCCTTTATCCGTGATTTTCCGCGCGACACCTGTCAGGTGCGGAATATGTGTCGGCAGCAAGCCGCGTTAAGTCGGCGCGCGGCAATTCCCGTCGGCATAATAAAAACGGACGCATTGCGCGTCCGTCTTTTTGTTGTGTCGGCGGAAAGTCATTTCCTTGCCACTCCGACGACTGCGGCGAGTCCGCCCGCTATCGTGCCTATGCAGGTGAGGTATGCGCCGATTCCGAGCACGCATTCCGCGCTGCCGAGCAGGGGAATGTCGATGCTTATGACGCTGTTGCAGTAGGCGACGGTCATACCCGTGAGCACCGCGCCTGCCGCGAGGGTTACTATGCCGACAAGCCCCGTGAGGAAGCGCATCAGACCGAAGTTGAGCACCATTTTGAGCAGATAGAGCAGAGCGAGCGCGCACACCGCAATGACCGCGATATAGCCGAACACCACCATAGCCGTGCGCATCGCGGCGGGGTTGTCCCTGTCGAAGGAAATCTCTATGTCTTCGATGTTTTCGCCGTCTTCGCCGATGACCGCGTCGCTGTAATCGCCGAACGACGTGGAGTAGCTGTCGAGGTCGAATTCTTCGAGGTCGATGAGGTCGGACTCCGCCTTGACCGCCGTCCATTCGTCAATCGCAAGCCCCGTGACGGAGATGGCGCACATTGCGAGCACGACAAGCCCCATAATTATTCCGAGCATTCCTGCTTTTTTGCCGGTTTTTGACATAAATGCCTCCTTTGGTCCGAAGCGTCGGACCCATAAAGAGAAATTAGCAGACTTTGCGACAGATGTCAATACCGCCTCCGCCGCTCTCCCGTTGCAAGCGGAACTCTTTTACAGGAATATTTGTTTGTTGACACCTGTAAAATGTTTTGGTAAAATTATATTATCAAGCCTCGGCTGACCGGGGATAAAAAGGAGTATTGTTATGGCTAAAAAGGGAAAATTGAGTATGGTCAATCTGATTGTGCTCGGGTTGCTCGTCGTCTGCCTCGTGCTGGCGATTGCGGGTCTTTCCGTTGACAACTGGACGGATGTCAAAGTGAGCGATGACATCAAAGACAGTATGTTCGGCGATATGGCGGATTCTATGACGGAGGATATGGGGATGTCTTTCGGTGACATTCTCGACACCGTGACTGCCGACGAGTTCAAAGAAAGTATGGATTACTACAAGCAGCTCATAGACGAAGCTGAAAAAGCAGGGGTGGAAGGTGACGCTCTCGACGAGCTGAAAGCGCCCTATGAGATGGGACAGAAATATGTTGCCATTGCCGCGTTCGGTCTTCTCACCGTGCTGCTTCTGGCGGTAGCCACCGTCGTGTGCGCGCTCAGCCTGTTTGTCAACGTCGGCTTCCTGCGCTTTGTCGTTATGATTGCGGGTGTGCTTGCACTCATCTCCGGCATTATAGCGATTGCGCTTACGGGTTCCATTCTCGACCTCGGCGAAACGATGGGCGAATGGGGCGATGCGACGATTAAACCCGTCATCGGTGCGGGCGCGGCACTCGTTGCCGTGGGCGGCATTGTCGGCGGACTTTCCGGCGTCGCGTCCTTCTTCTTCGGCAAGAAAAAGAAATAAGCGTTCCGGCTTTGCGGACACAAAAAAAGAGCGGCAGTCTGCCGCTCTTTTTGTTTGCGGACGGTGAGTTTCAAAACGGCATACGGCAGGGCAGACGCGGACGGGGTCACATCAGACCGTTTATCTCTCCCGTCTTTGTGTCTATGGTTATGCGGTCGGTGTTGGGGGACGCGCCCAGCCCCGGCATAAGCAGCATATTGCCGCCTATGACGACTATGAATTCCGCTCCCGCACGCGGGATGACGTCGCGCACTTCGAACACGAAATCTTCGGGAGCGCCGAGCGCCTTTTCGTCGCAGGAGAAGGAATACTGTGTCTTGGCTATGCAGACGGGGAAGCGGGCATATTCGGGATTGCTTTCGATTTTGGCGAGATGTTCGAGCGCGAGGGGAGAGTAAGTCACATCCGCCGCGCCGTATACGCCTTGCGCGACGGCGGCGATTTTGGCGCGCACCGGGTCGTCGTCCGCGTAAGCGTAATTCACGCCGTTGTTTTCGAGGGCGCACATCTCAGCCACCTTTCGGGCGAGTGTGCGAGCGCCTTCGCCGCCCTTTGCGAAGCCTTCCGTCAGCACCGCTTCCGCGCCGCATTCGCGGCAGAGCGCAGCGAGCGCTTCAAGCTCCGCGTCCGTGTCGGCGGCAAATCTGTTTATTGCCACAACAACCCTGCTTCCGAACCGTTTCAGGTTGTTAAGATGACGTTTTACGTTGCTGAACCCGCGTTTCAGCGCTTCGACGTTTTCTTCCGAGGCGTGTTCCTTCGGTACGCCGCCGTTGAATTTCAGACTCCTCGCCGTGACGACGAGCACTATGCAGTCGGGTGACAACCCTGCTTTGCGGCATTTGATGTCGAGGAATTTCTCCCCGCCGAGTTCCGCGCCGAAACCCGCTTCCGTCACGACGTAATCCGCGTGCGTGAGCGCGGCGCGCGTGGCGAGTATGCTGTTGCACCCGTGCGCGATGTTGGCGAAGGGGCCTCCGTGAACGTATGCGGGCGTGCCTTCCAGCGTCTGGACGAGGTTGGGGCGCAACGCGTCGCGGAGCAGTACGGTCATCGACTCCTCCGCTCTGAGGTCGCGGGCACGGATTTCACGTCCGTCCGCACCGTAGCCGACGACGATGTTGCCGAGCCTGCGTTTGAGGTCGGCGAGGGAAGAGGAAAGGCAGAGCACCGCCATTATCTCGCTTGCGGCGGTGATGACGAAACCGTCCGTGCGGGGCACTCCGTTCGCGCTTCCTCCCAGCCCCACTTCCACCACGCGCAGGGCGCGGTCGTTGAGGTCGAGGCATCTGCGCCAAATCACTTCCTTTATCCCGAGAGCGTTGCCGAATTTTATGTGATTGTCTATGAGCGCGGAGAGCAGATTGTTGGCGGAAGTTATGGCGTGGAAATCTCCCGTGAAATGCAGGTTTATGTCTTCCATCGGGATAATCTGCGCGTAACCGCCGCCGCAAGCGCCGCCCTTTATGCCGAAGACAGGCCCCAGCGAAGGCTCTCGCAGTGCGAGGCAGGCGTTCATTCCCTCCCTGCGCATACCGTCTGCAAGGCTGATGCTGACCGTGGTCTTGCCTTCGCCGAGAGGGGTGGGGTTCATCGCCGTGACGAGCACGAGCTTAGCTTTTTTGTTCCCTTCCGCGAGAGGGACCTTTGCCTTGTATTTGCCGTAGCATTCCAAATCGTCTGCGGCATAACCGAGCTTCGCCGCGATTTCGGTCACGGGAATGGGGGTGGCGTTTCTTGCGATTTCGACATCACTCAACATATTTTTCTCCTTAAAAGTGCCGCGCGTACGACCGTGCGTACATTGCGCGAGCGCCGCGCGTGCGGGCGCGCTATGTGCCCCCGCGGCGCTCGTATCGTCCTATAAATTATAATACACCTGTTATGTTTTTTCCACTATTTTGGCGATTTGTGCCAAATATTATTGCGCGGACAAGGCTTTTATAATATAATACACCCATATTGGCATTGCCGTGTGCGGCAAGGTCGGGGGATAATGATGAGAAAACAACTTAAAAAGAACGAGAAAGTGCAGATAGGGCTGTTCACCCTGGCGGGACTCATAATCGTGCTCGGCATACTGTTCCTCGTCAACGCAATGCAGGAAGACCCCGCGAACGGCTTCTTCCCCGCGTTCTGCGAGATGGACAATATCCTCGCCAAGTACATCATCGTCATTCTGACCATGGCGTGCGGCATAATGCTTTTCTCCAACGTGGCAATCACGGTCGAGGACAGGAAACTCCGCAACGGTCTGACGATAGGCATCACGGCGTTCTCAACCGTGCTCACCGTCCCGCTCGTGTATGTGTTCATCGCGATTATGCCTTATGCGGCAAATCCCGTTCCGTTCGAGGAGCTGAACGCGGTGGACGCGCTGATGCGTACGGACAGGATTTACGAAGGCTTCGTGGCGTGGTTCGGCGACGGCGGGCTTATGTGGGCGGTGCTTGCGGTGATGCTGCTTCTCTCGCTGGTGTTCATCACCTTCCCCCTTCTCACCGGCATTATGGCGGTGAAAAACGAGCAGACGCTGGGGTTCAAAAAGAAAGGTTTCCCCTTCGGGGTCATTACGCTGCCCGTGGTCGAAAGGCTGAGGGCGGAAGCTGCCGCGGAAGAAGCGGCGGAAGAAGAGGATGAGGCGCCGGACATTTTGCAGATGGCGGCAGCCGACGAGGAAGCGGTCGGATAAAAGGTTTCCCGCAAAGGAGCGGGAAAGGTAACGGCAATGGACGTTTTGACGTGCGGTGTTCTGCGCCGCGCGTTTTTGTTTTCCGGATGCAGGCGCATCCGCGCGGAAAATCCGTCAACATCCCGCCGTCGTGCGGTATGAATACACACATTGGAGGTAAATATGGCTTCTTATGCAGAACGAGTGCTCAGACAAGTGAAGAAAAACAACCCCGGCGAACCCGAATTCCATCAGGCGGTCGCCGAAGTGCTTGAAAGCCTCAAAATCGTCGTTGACAACGACCCCGTCTACGAAAGAGCGGGTCTTCTCGAACGTCTCGTCGAACCCGAACGCGTGCTGATGTTCAGAGTGCCGTGGGTGGACGACAAGGGCAGAGTGCGCATAAACAAAGGCTACCGCGTGCAGTTCAACAGCGCGATAGGCCCCTACAAGGGCGGACTTCGTTTCCACCCGTCCGTCAATTTGTCGGTGATGAAATTCCTCGGTTTCGAGCAGATTTTCAAGAACAGCCTTACGGGGCTTGCGATAGGCGGGGCAAAGGGCGGCAGCAACTTCGACCCGAAGGGAAAGAGCGACGGCGAAGTTATGCGTTTTTGCCAGAGTTTTATGACCGAAATGTTCCGCCACATCGGCGCCGATACGGACATCCCCGCGGGCGACATCGGCGTGGGCAGCCGCGAAATAGGTTTTTTGATGGGACAATACAAGCGCATCCGCAACGAGTACGTCGGCGTACTTACGGGCAAGGGATTGTCCTACGGCGGCAGTCTGGTCAGAAAGGAAGCCACGGGATACGGACTCGTTTATCTCAGCGAAGAGGCTCTCAACTCCCGCGGCGACTCTATGCGCGGCAAGACCGTCGCGGTCAGCGGCTCGGGCAACGTCGCGATTTACACCTGCGAAAAGGCGAGGGAACTCGGCGCGAAAGTCGTGACCGTAAGCGACTCGGGCGGCTGGGTGTACGACCCGAACGGAATAGACCTCGAAGTGCTCAAACGCATAAAGGAAGTCGAGAGAGGGCGCATTTCGGAATATGTCGAGCGCGTCAAGGGCGCGGAATATCACAAGAACGGAGAGGGTAGCGTCTGGGAGGTCAAATGCCACGTTGCCTTCCCCTGCGCCACGCAGAACGAGCTTGACGAAACGGGTGCGGAAACGCTTGTCAGAAACGGCGTTCTGTTGGTCGGCGAAGGCGCGAATATGCCCACCACCCGAAAGGGCACCGACGTTTTCCTCGCCAATTCCGTCATATTCCTGCCCGGCAAGGCGGCAAACGCGGGCGGCGTCGCGACTTCGGTGCTGGAAATGGCGCAGATTGACACCCGCCTGTTCTGGTCCTTCGAAAAGGTGGACCGCAAACTGCAAGCCATCGTCAAACACATCTTCACCAACATCGACGACGCGGCGAACCGCTACGGAATGCGCGGCAATTACGTCGTCGGGTCCAACATCGCAGGGTTCGAGAAGGTCGCCGACGCGATGCTTGCCGAGGGCATAGTCTGACGGGATGCGCCGCACCCCGCGGCGAGCTTTACGCCGCGAGTGCGGGCGCGCCGCGAAAAGTTATGCGCGAAAAGATATGTCGGCGCGGAAATCGCAAAAATAATGCTTTATAATGACAAAAACGCGGTTTTAACCGCGTTTTTGTAAAATTGTCGCTATATTGTCGTTATACGGCACGGATTACTTTATGCCGTAATATTTTTTGAGCGCCGCTTCCGCCGCGGGCAGGGACTTGGAGTCTATGCAGCAGGAAATCTGCGTTTCGGAGGTGGTGATTGCGAAAACTTCCGCCCCCGCGTCGCGCAGCAAAGAGAGCACGTCCGCGGCGACGCCGCTCTTGTGTTCCATTCCCGCGCCCTCCGCGGTTATCTTCGCCGCGCCGCGCACCGTCTTTTGCAGGGTGCAGGCGGGGATGTATCCCTCCGCTTTTTTCAGGTCGCTGCCTTTCAGGGTGAAGGACGCCGCCGCCGTTTCGTCGGGATTGAAATGGTGGCTTATCATATCGAGGTTGATGTCGTTGCTCTTTATGGCGTCCAGCAAAGAGAGGAAGTCGTCGAATGCAATGCGGGGCAGGGTGACGAGAGCGACGTCCTCCTCCGTAGAAACGGAAGTCACGGCATAGTTCTGGGCGATGATGGACGTCATATCGTAAAGCCCGGACGTCTTTGTCATCAGAAATTTCGCCGCGCGGAGCGCGCCGCGCACGAACACTTCCTTGTTTTCGGACTCGTGCGCAAGGGTGATGACCTCGCCTGTGCCGAGGAACATTATCTCGTGTTTGCCGACCACCGTGCCGCCGCGGACGGCGTGGATGCCTATCTCGTTCTTTTCTCTGCGGCGGTGCGCCTCGTGCCTGCCGTAAACGGGGGTGAGCGAGTTGTCGCGCACGCCGTTTATCTCCTGCGCAAGAGTGAGCGCGGTGCCGCTGGGCGAGTCGAGCTTGCGGTTGTGGTGCGTTTCGACGATTTCGATGTCGTAGTCCTCACCGAGGAATTTTGCCGCCTCTTTGGCAAGGTTGCCCAGCAGATTGACGCCGAGGGACATATTGCTCGCCCTGAAAACGGGGACGTCTTTTGCGGCGTATTCTATGCGCTTTTCCTGTTCGGGGGTGTAGCCCGTCGTGGCGAGGACGAGCCTCGCGCGCTTTTCGGCGGCGTAGGCGAGAATGTCGTCCAGCGCGGCGGGGGAGGAGAAGTCCACCACCACGTCCGCGTCGAGAGGGGCGTCGGCGAATTTTCTGTAAACGGGATAGGGCAGGTCGTCCGCGCCGTTCACGTCCACGCCGAACACCGCCTCGAACTCCGTCGAGCCGATGAGGGATTTGTAAATCGTTCTTCCGATGCGTCCGGCGGCGCCGGACACGGCAATTTTAATCATACGTCAGATAAAAGAGGGCAGGAGTTTTTCCAGCTTTGCGGCGTTTTCCGCGGTCATTTCGGTGAGGGGCAGACGGAGCAGACCGTTGCACAGTCCGCGCAGCTGCATCGCCTTTTTGACGGGGATGGGGTTGACTTCGCTGAACAGAGCGCGCACGAAGGGGAGCATATCGAGCTGCATCTTCGCCGCCTTTTTCAGGTCGCCCGCAAGGAATGCGGAGGTCATTTCCGCAGTAAAGCGCGGGGCGGCGTTGCTCGCGACGCTGATGACGCCCATTCCGCCCATTGCCATCACGGGGACGGTGATGCCGTCGTCTCCGCTGTAAACGACCGCTTTGCCCTCGGAGAGTCGGATTGCCTCCTCAATCTGTTCCATATTCCCGCTCGCTTCTTTGATTGCCGCGATGTTTTCGTGCTCGGCAAGTTCCGCAAACGTGGCGGGGAGCATATTCACTCCCGTGCGTCCGGGGACGTTGTAGCAGATGATGGGGGTGTGCACCGCGTCGGCGACGGCGCGGAAATGTTCGATAAGACCGCGCTGGGTGGCTTTGTTGTAGTAAGGCGTGACGAGCAGAAGCGCGTCCGCGCCCATCTTTTCGGCGAGCACCGACATTTCGACGGCGGCTTTGGTGGAGTTCGCTCCCGTGCCTACTATGACGGGGAGTCTGCCTTTCAGCTTTTTCACCGAAAACTCGATGACCGCTTTTTTCTCTTCCGCGCTCATCGTGGCGGGTTCGCCCGTCGTGCCGAGCACGACCACGGCGTCCACGCCGCCCGCGAGCTGGTCGTCCAGAATGCGGTCCAGACTCTCAAAGTCCACTCCGTCGGAAGTGAACGGTGTGATAAGTGCCGTTGCGGTACCCTTGAATATCATTTTATGCCTCCGAAGCGTTCTTGATGAGCAGTTGGACAATCTGCACGGCGTTGGTGGCGGCGCCTTTGCGGATGTTGTCCGCGACGCACCAGATGTTGACGCCGCTGTCCACGCTCTCGTCTATCCTCACTCTGCCGACATAGACTTCGTCGTGGTTTTCGGCGAGGATGGGCATGGGATAAATGTTGTTCTTGACGTCGTCCATAAGGATGAGCCCGGGGAAGTGGGAGAGGCAGTCGAACACCTCTTCCTTGGTGCAGGGCTTCTTGAACTCCACGTTGATGGACTCGCTGTGGCCGTGGAAGACGGGCACGCGGACGGTGGTCGCCGTAATGCGGAGAGAGGGGTCGTGAAGAATTTTCTTCGTTTCCTCAATCATCTTCCATTCCTCTTTGGTGTAGCCGTTGTCGAGGAAGACGTCGATGTGGGGCAGCATATTGAACGCGATGGGATAGGGGAACTTTTCGGGAGCTCTCCCTTCCACGCCGTATTTGAGGTCGTTGTAACCCGCGACGCCCGCGCCGGACACCGCCTGATAGGTGGAGTAGACTATGCGTTTGATGCCGAATCTGTCATAGAGGGGTTTGAGCGCGACGACCGCCTGGATGGTGGAGCAGTTGGGGTTGGCGATGATGCCTTTGTTCCACTTGACGTCCTCGGGGTTGACCTCGGGGACCACGAGGGGAACGTCGTCGTACATACGCCACTGGCTGCTGTTGTCCACGACGACCGCGCCCGCTTCGACGAAGACGGGGGCGAACTTGGCGGAAGTGCCCGCGCCTGCGGAGAACAGGGCGAAGTCAACCTTGCCTTTCAACGCCATGACGTTGTCCTCGGTGAGCTCGATGACCGTGTGGGGTTTGCCCATAAAGTCGATTTGTTTGCCCGCGCTTCTCGCGGACGCGAAAAGATAGTAGTTCTCCACGGGGAGCTGTCTTTCGGTGAGCACTTCGAGGAACTTGTTGCCGACCATACCGGTCGCGCCGACCACGGCGATGTTGAACTTTTTCATAAAACCTCCTGTATCCCCTTACCCTTTATTGTAAAGAAAAGTATATTAACACACTTGTCGGATGTCAATAAAATTGTCGCAATTCGGCGCATAATCCGCTTCGTCCGCCGCCCGCCGCCCGTGAATTTTTCATAATTCATTCTATTGATTTGATATTTAATGTGTGTTAGTGTAGAATATACGCAGTCAAAAGAAGGAGCTGTTATGGCAAATCAGAACCAGACGGCGGGAGGACAGGGCAGAGAGCCCAAGTTCCTGCTTTCCGGGCTCTTCGTCGACGCGGACGTCGTCGTCGAACCGGAGGAACCCGCAAAAATAGTCGTCGCCGGAATGGCGGAGGCAAGGATAAAGAAAGAGTATCCCGACGGATATTTCAAAAAGGCGGGAGCGGTGCTTCGCTCCAATTATTCCCTTTTGCTCAAAGGCTCGCTGTGGTTTGCGCCCGCGGCGCTCGTGTTTATGCTCGTGTTCCTCGTCGCGGCGCCTTTCTTCGAGCAGTACGTTATGGGCAGCGGCTACAATTTTATGATGGGCATAGGCGTCGGAGCGTATCCCGGCGGCGACAACATTGCCCTCAGCGTCGCGAAACTTTATTGGGAAGTCTATCAGCCTCTGCTTATGATGCTTGCGGGAGCTGGCATCATCGCCGCTCCGTTCATCGCGGGGTTGTTCTACTGCGCGAAGCGCGCCTATTATCAGGACTTCTACAAACGCGTCACCCGCACGTTCTTTATGGGCTTTGCGAAATATTGGTGGAAGTTCCTCGTGACGGCGACGGTCGGCATACTCATCGCGCTCGCGATGGGCACGGCTCTCGTTTATCAGCTGCAACAGGAACAGCTCGGCACCGCGGGAGCGGGCAGTATGGCGGCGGTCGTGCTATCATTCCTCATAGGAGCGCCCCTTCTCACCGTGCCTATGGTGATGATGTCGCTCTTCACGACATACGGGCTTTCGCTGAAAGACTCGTTCAAAGACGCGCTCGTCCTCATCGTCAACAATCCCTTTATGACGATAATCTGCGGGGTGCTCTCCGCCGCGCCTCTGCTGCTTCTGATGATAAACAACATCTTCGCCATCATCATCTGCATTGCGATGCTGCTGGTCGGTTTTGTCTATTGGGCGCAGTGCTGGGTGGCAATGGCGGACCGCGGTATGACGAAGTGCAAGGCGCTCAAAGTGTACACGGACAAGAAAAAAGCTCTCGCTCTGCGTGCGCAGAAGGGCGGCGCGGCGAAGAACAAAGCGGGCAAAGGCGGCGCGCAGACGCAGAGCGGCGCAGCGGCGCAGCCCGTCGGACAGCAGGCGAAAAAGCCCGCGGCAAAACAGGCGCCGAAGCCTTACGTCAATCCCAAAAAGAAGAAAAAGAAGAAGTAAACGCAAATGGCTCAACACATCGATTTCAAACTTGACAGCGCGGATTGCACCGAACTCGGAAAGCGCGCCCTGTCCCGAGGCGAGGTCGAGAAAGCCATAGGTTATTTCAAGACCGCCTGCGGCATTGCCGACGACAGCGACTCTTACACCGAGCTGGGCTGCGCTTACGCAAAAATACACGCGTTGGATGCCTCCAACGCGGTTTTGTATACCGCGATGAGCAAGGCGCAGACGGAGGACGACGAGACTCCCGCTCTCTGGCAGCTGTGTTCCAACGCTCTGGAAGAGGGGGACGCGGAGGTCGCGGCGTATTATCTCCGCTATCTCGGCGAGGACGACAGCGCCGTGCTCGCAATGGCGGACGGCAAGGACGAACCTCGCTTCAAAGTCGCGCTGAAACCCGACCGCGAGTTTTACGAAACGCAGCTTTATTTTGCCAACGAAGCGCTTGCGGACAACGACCTGGACGGGGCGTTGCTCTGCGTGAACGAGCTGGAAGACGCCCCCGAACCTTACCGCACGACGGCGCAGAAGATAAAGACGCTCTGCCTTTTCGCCAAAGGTGACTTCGACAAAGTGGTCGCCCTTGCGGAAGAAATGGAGAAAAAGGACCCCTCCGCGGACAACAAGGCCACGCTCGCCACGGCGTACAGCGTGCAGGAAAGGTTTGCCGAAGCGGACGCTCTGCTCGACGAAATCCTCTCTGCCGAAACTCTTGCGACGGACATCGCGCTGAAAATTCTGCCTTTGCTCGTCACCCGCGGCCGCGACGCGGACACACTCCGCGCGGCGGAAACGGTGAGCGGTGCGGTGCATTTCAGGCAGTTCAGCGAGATGTACCGTTCCGAAGCGCTCTGGAACCTCGGCCGCAGAAAGGAAGCGATGCGCGTTATGGGCGCGGTCAACAACGTCTACGGACCGTATTGTCCCGCGTCGTATTATATGAAACTTTACCGCACCGAACCCGACAGGGTGGAGTACGGGCACGAATGGCCGCACGCCGCGACGCTCGCCTACGTCAACAAGGTCAAGGGCATTGCCGAGACGGAGGACGTGAGCAAGATACGCTCTGCGCTCGCCTACGACGCGGAGTTCAACGAGGCGCTCAGGTGGATACTTTG
Source organism: uncultured Eubacteriales bacterium (assembly GCA_900544575.1). GTDB lineage: Bacteria > Bacillota > Clostridia > Christensenellales > CAG-917 > Limadaptatus > Limadaptatus stercorigallinarum. The sequence continues at coordinate 37,363 of UQVO01000008.1, forward strand.
GCACGCGCCGGATTTCGTGGCGTGCCCAACGCTTATGTGTCTCGCGCGAGTGCGCAACAGGACGGTGGAAAAACTCTTCCGCGAGAGGCTCATCGGCATAGGGCTGTCCTTCGACGCGATGACAATCATAATCGACTATCTGCTTGGCGGCGGGATAAGTATGGAGTTCGACATCGTCACGCAGAACCGATTCAAACCCGTGGATTTCATCCTGCCGCGCACCTTCCACGTGCTGCCCAAACACCTGAAAAGAGCGGTGTACCGCGCCGCCTGCGACATCGTTTACACCGACGAAGACCCGACTACATATCTCGAACGGCTGGCGAGCATAATCAACGATATGACGGCTATGGACGCCGACGGCGAGCTTGTGTGGAAGTGCAAAAACGGCAAACACATCTCTATGCTCCGCAGCGACGAAACGATAGTCGGCGTGCTGCTCGGCAGAGTGTATTTCGACGACCCCGACCCCGACGAGGACGCTATGGAACGCTACGGACTGAACGAGCGGACCTATTACAAGTACAAAAAGATTTTCTTCGGGGACGGAGAAAGCTATGAAGACTAAGGAAGAAATGCTCAGAATGCTCGCCGTGCTCACGGACGAGGACAGACCGTATCCCGAAAGGCTGGAAGCGTACGAATATCTCCTCGAAGACTGCGACGAGATAGTCGACGATATGCTGGAAAAGTTCTATGTTTCCGAGGGCGAAACGGGCAAGATGCTCATCGAAATCCTCGCGGGCTACAAGGGCAATCCCGCAATTTATATGGGGTTGGTCAGCTATCTTTACAAGGGCGAGGACGTCGCGCTGTTTGCGCGGCTGCTCGGCAGCTACGGCGACGAGAGAGCCATTGACCTCCTCAAAGGCTTTGCGGAAGAATACGAGTTGAATTACAACGAGTATATGGAAGTGCGCAACGCGGTCGAACAGCTCGGCGGCTACTTCGACGACGACAAGGACTATTCCGACGACCCGTTTTACAGATACCTGAAAGGTTTGGACGAGCCCGAAACGGACACCCGCCGTTCTCCCTTCGAGAATATTTTCGCCCCCGCGGAAGGTGCGGACGCGGAAGACGGAGAAGACGACGACTGCGACTGTGAAGGCGACGGCTGCGACTGTGATGACGACGGCTGCGACTGTGAAGGCGACGATTGTGACTGCCATCACCACCGTCACGGCTGAGATGAAAAGGCGCCCCGCGGGGCGCCTTTTTTGTCCGATTTCGTTGTCCCAAAACCCGTCGTACCGGACGGACGGTTTTGCGTTTTCCCTCAACGCGTCCGTAACGCCGCGCGGCGGGCGGCAGTCCGTCCTTTCGCGTTTTCGCCGTGCGGCGCCGCGCGCGGTCTGCGCGGCGGTTTGTACCTGCGGCTTTTCACAAAACGGAAGAGATTGAATGCGGTGTAAACCGTCATCAGAATCCCGCACAGCCCGACGAAAGGATACAGCGCGTCGACAATGGCGTCGAAGCCGAAAAAGCTCACGGGATAAAGCAGGGCAAGGTTCAGAAATACCGCGAACGCGCGGTTGCGCGGCGCGGAATAAAACGCCGCAAAGCGCAGAAAAGGACGCCTCTTTGCCGAAGCCGCCGAAGCGCGCCCGTCCGCGGGCAGGTTTTCGGGAGAGCCCTCGCCGCGCCCGTAATTTTCGGGCGACGGAGTCCTCGCCGCGGCATAATCGCCGAGCGCGCGCCGCGCGCTTTCCGTCAGCACGTCGAGGGAGGACACGAGGGTGGTGAAGACCGCGATTACGATTAAAATGCCCGCGGCGATTTTCAATCCCACACCTTCGGCGACAGCCAAAACGGGCATTGACGAGCCGAAATCGTCACTTAAAACTATGTTTTGGAGCACAAACAGCACCACGCCCAAAAACAGCGTGCTGAAAACGCAGGTGAGGGCGATTTCTTTTCCTTTCAGTTTTCTGCCTTCGCGGGAGATGACCATTCCGCCCATAAGCACGTCGAGCCCCGCGTAATGAACGGGCTTGACAATGGAATACGAACCGTTGAAAACGGGCGCGCCGCTTTTGATGTAGACGGCGAGCAGCAGGGCAAGCAGCAGGGGGATGAGCAGAGTGTTCGCGAGCTTGATTTTTTCCATTCCCCCCACGACGAGCACTCCCGCGAGTATCGCCGCAACCACTCCCAGCGAAACGACTCCCGTCACGTCGTAAAGGGCGAGGTCGCAGCCCGCAAGCATAGCGGCGACGGAGGAAAACGCGGCGATGAACACTCCCGTGCGCACCGCCGTGTTGTCGGGCAGCACTCCGAGTTTCCCCGCGGTCAGGAACAACGCTTCGGGGATTGCCATAAACGCGGCGGCGAGCGCGACGTTCAAGGGGGCGGTGTCGCCGAAAAACAGGGCGATTTCCCGTCCCGAAGCAAAGCCCGCGCCTATCACGGTGCCTATGTACAAAAAACATACTTTCGCCGCGCGCCACATATAAAAAACATATTTATCTGCGAGGGCGAATATGCAGGCGTACGCTCTGCGGACGTCGGACGCGGCGGAGGGCGGCGCGATTTGTCGGGCAGCGACGAAAATCGCGTTTTTTCGCCGTTATTCTTTCATAAACCTTACATAATCATTAAAATGTACGTAATCATAGTTAACCGTCGTCACTTTACTTAACACGTCGCGAATAATCGCAGATATGAACAATAAATTTGCTGAACGGTTATCCGAATTCCTGCGCGAAGAGAAGATTTCGCAAAGACAGTTCGCGGCAAGCATAGGCGTCACCGCGGCTTGCGTTTCTTACTGGCGCAGCGGCAAAAAGCAGCCCACGGCGGAAAATCTCTATCTCATTGCAAAGGCCTACAACCTGTCCATCGATTTTCTGCTCGGCGTGCGCGACTACTGAGCGCGGGGCGTTTGCGGGGGAGTTCGCGGGGAGTCCGGGGAAGACCAAACTGAAACACGACACTATGAACGAATGCGCACGGGGCGATTGACACGGCGCGCGCTTTCGTTTATTATTTTATACCGAATAAATCATTGAAAGAAGGTGCGTTATGGCAAAACTCACGATGGATAAACTCGTCGCGCTGTGCAAAAACCGCGGGTTCATTTTCCCCGGCAGCGAAATTTACGGCGGACTTGCAAACACCTGGGACTACGGTCCCCTCGGCGTCGCGCTCAAAAACAACGTCAAAGCCGCATGGTGGAAAAAGTTCGTCACCGAAAGCCCGTACAACGTGGGCGTCGACTGCGCCATACTGATGAACCCCTCCGTCTGGCAGGCGTCGGGGCATATCGGCGGTTTTTCCGACCCGCTTATGGACTGCAAGTCCTGCAAGACCCGTCACCGCGCCGACAACCTCATAGAGGACTATATGAAAAAGAAGGGCATTGACGGCAATGTCGCAGGCTGGTCCGACGAGGAAATGGAAAAGTACATCAAGGACAACGGCATCGTGTGTCCCGTGTGCGGGAAGTCCGATTTCACTTCCATCCGCAAGTTCAACCTTATGTTCAAGACTTTCCAGGGCGTGACGGAAGACAGCGCGAGCACCATCTATCTCCGTCCCGAAACGGCGCAGGGCATTTTCGTCAATTTCAAGAATGTGCAGCGCACGACCAGGAAGCGCGTGCCCTTCGGCATAGGGCAGATAGGCAAGTCCTTCCGCAACGAAATCACGCCCGGCAACTTCATCTTCCGCGTGCGCGAATTCGAGCAGATGGAACTCGAATTCTTCTGCAAACCCGGAACAGACCTCGAATGGTTCGCCTACTGGCGCAAATTCTGCCACGAATGGCTGCTCGGTCTGGGCTTTGACGACGAGAAACTCCGTCTGCGCGACCACAGCGCGGAAGAGCTGTGCTTCTATTCCAAAGCCACCACGGACTTCGAGTTCCTCTTCCCCTTCGGCTGGGGAGAGCTCTGGGGCGTCGCGGACCGCACGGACTACGACCTCACCCAGCACATCAACACCAGCGGCAAGGACCTTTCCTACACCGACCCCGTCACCAACGAAAAGTATGTGCCTTACGTCATCGAGCCTTCTCTCGGCGTCGAGCGTATGGTGCTCGCGCTGCTTTGCAACGCGTACGACGAGGAAGAAGTGGGTGAGGGCGACACCCGAGTGGTGATGCATTTCCATCCCGCCGTCGCGCCCGTGAAAGTCGCGGTGCTGCCTTTGCAGAAACAGCTTGCGGACAAGGCGCAGGAGATATATGCCGAGCTTTGCAAGCATTTCGTGTGCGATTTCGACGGCACGGGGTCGATAGGCAAGCGCTATCGCCGTCAGGACGAGATAGGCACGCCTTACTGCGTGACGGTGGACTTCGACACGCTCGAAGACGGAGCGGTCACCGTACGCGAACGCGACACGATGGCGCAGGTGCGCATCCCCGTCGAAAATCTCCGCGCTTATTTCGAGGAACAGTTCGAGTATTGAGCGCGGTTCGGTCAACGGACGAAAGGACGCGGAAGCGTCCTTTTTGTTTTCCTTTACACCGCGGCATTTTTGTGAAGCGCACGCGGTTGCGTTTTCATCCGAAAGCGCGCAGAGCAGAAAAATCCCCTCGTTGCCGAGGGGACTTTCCGCTTACTTGCAGCAGTTGTTGCCGCAGAGGTTGCCGCCGCCGCAGCAGCAGAGGATGAGAAGAATGGGGAGTATGTCGCAAAGACAACCCATTCCGTTCCCGTTGCAGCAGGAGAGCAGGAGCAGCAAGAGGATGATGTTGTCGCACCCGCAGCCGCCGTTACCAAAGAAGCCGTTCATAATATGTACCTCCTTAAAGATTCGGATTGCTCCTACCTCACCATACGCAAACGGCGCGGATTTTGTCACCGTGCGGGCGCGGCTTCTACTTTTCGCGGGGCGGGAATATTCTTTTTAAGTGGATTGGGTGAAAAGAATACTCGGAATAACCGTTGCGCTTTTCTGCATTCTGCTTGTCGCGGGAGTGGGACAGTTTTGCCTTGAAATAGACTTGAAGTGGTATTCCGCGCTGATAAAACCCTCCTTTATGCCGAGTGCGTTCGGTTTCACCGTGTTGGTGTCGCTGGTGTACGCCTGTTGCGTGGCGGTCATTTCGGGGCTGGTGGTGCACAAGAGATTTTTCCCTTCGTTCGTTCTTCTTGCGGGCACGGGAGTGCTTGCGGTGATATTTCTTTTCGCGGTGTTCAGGCTGAAAAGCCTTTACGGCGGGGCGGCGGTGATGCTCGCGCTGTTTCTGCTTTCCTTCGCCGTCGAAGCGCGCTTTGCCGCAGAGGAGAGGAGCGTCGCGCTCGCGTATCTTCCCGTGTTGGTTTTCAACGGTTTTTGTCTGGTTTTGTCGTTTACGCTCGCGCTTTCCAACTGAGGAGGCGCCGTGAGGCGCTCCCTCCGCCGAAATAGCTTGATAACGCGGCTTTTCTTTGCTATAATGTCTTCACTCATATATACGCCGTGCGCTCGCGCACGGGCGCGGGAGGTCCTTATGCTTCTTGCAATGGACATAGGAAACACCAATGTCAAAATAGGCATTTTCAAGGGCGACGAGCTTGCGTACACATGGAGGGTGTCCACCGTGGCTTCGCACACCGCGGACGAGTACGGTATGGTCATTTACGACCTGCTCCGTCAGGGCGGGCATTCCTTCGACGACGTGGACGGCACGGTGATGTCCTCCGTCGCGCCTTCGCTCAACTATACGATAGAGCATATGTGCTCGTACTACACGGGCAGAAGTCCGCTCGTGGTGGACCACAGGACGCGCACGGGGATAGAGATTTGCTACGACAATCCTTCCGAACTCGGTGCGGACAGAATGGTGGGAGCTGCCGCGGCATACCGTTTTTACGGCGGTCCCGTCATCGAAGTGGACTTCGGCTCGGCGACGACGTTCAATCTGGTGACGTCGGACGGGAAGTTCGTCGGCGGGGCGATTGCTCCCGGCGTAAAGACGGCGACGGAGTCCCTCGTGCACACCGCGGCGAAACTTCCGCGCGTCGAACTCGCCACTCCCGAAAGCATCGTAGGCACGTCCACGCGCAGCTGTATGCAGGCGGGGATAATCTACGGCTATGCGGGGCTTGTGAAATATCTCGTGGCGCGCTATCGCGAACTGCCCGAAATGAAGGGCGCGAAAGTGGTGGCGACGGGCGGCCTTTCCGAGCTTATCGACAAGGTGGAGCCGGAACTTATCGACATCACCGACCGCGCGCTTGCGCTCAAAGGGCTGAAATACATCTATGACCTCAACCGCGGTTGAGCAAACGAAATCAGCGGCGAAAGCCGACACAATACGACAGGAGAATTTATGAAAAAAATCGGAGTGGCCCTTCTGGGGCTTGGCGTCGTCGGAGGCGGGACGTACAAAATTCTCACCTCGAAGCGCGACTACATCAGACGCAACGACGGCATCGACATCGAAATCAAGTGCATTCTGGAAAAAAACATCGAAAGATGTAAGGAACTCGGCGTGGACCTTTCCATTGTGTCCACCGACATAGAAAGAGTGGTCAACGACCCCGAAATTTCCGTCGTCGCCGAGTTTTTCGGAGGCATTGAGCCCGCAAAGACCTTCCTCCTCAAGGCGCTGGAAGCGGGCAAAAGCATAGTCACCGCAAACAAGGAAATGTTCTCAAAAAACTGGCCCGAGCTCGAAGCCGCGGCGGAAAGAGGGGGCGGCGGACTCTATTTCGAGGCGAGCTGCGCGGGCGGCATTCCCATCATCCGCACGCTGACCGACGGTATGCAGGGTAATGTCGTGACTTCGCTCAAAGGCATTGTCAACGGCACCACCAACTATATCCTTTCCCGTATGAGCGACGAGGGCGTCGAATATGCCGCGTGCCTGAAAGACGCGCAGGCGCTGGGTTACGCCGAGGCAGACCCCACCGCGGACGTCGAGGGCTTCGACGCAATGTACAAGAACAGCATCCTTTCCTCCCTCGCCTACAAAAAACGCGTGCCCGTCGACAAAATCTACCGCGAAGGCATTTCGGGCATCGCGGTGGAGGACATCAATTACGGCAAGGAGCTCGGTTATACGCTCAAACTGCTTGCGGTCTCCAAAAACCGCGACGGCAAGATAGAGGCGCGCGTGCATCCCGCATTCCTGCCTTCGGGGCATCCGCTGTCTTCCGTCAGCGGCTCTTTCAACGCGGTGTACGTGCACGGCGATAGCGTGGACGACATAATGCTTTACGGCAGAGGTGCGGGCGCGCTTCCGACGGGCAGCGCGATTGTCAGCGACATAGTGTTCGCCGCGGGACGCGACGCACACCGCAGGTTCCCGTGGGAACTCGAACAGGACGTCGACGACAACGATTTCGCGTCCGATTTCACGTCTAGATATTACGTCCGCCTTACCGTTTCCGACGAAGAGGGCACTCTGAGCAAGATTACGGGCGTGTTCGGCCGCTGCGGCATTTCACTCGCCACCGTCGTGCAGAAGGAGGCGACCTCGCGCGAGGTGGCGGTCATTTTCGTCACTCACGAAACCAAAGAGAGCGTGATGCGCAAAGCGCTGGCGAAGATAGAACAGCTTTCGGGCGTGGAGAACATAGCCGCGCTCATCAGGGTGGAGGAATGAAGATAGCAAAGTTCGAAAGAGCGGCGGGCGTGCTTATGCCCGTCAGCGCGCTGCCCAGCCCTTACGGCATCGGATGCTTTTCCCGCGATGCGGAAAATTTCGCTGAGATGGCGGCGGATATGGGCTTTTCGTGGTGGCAGGTGCTGCCCATAACCATACTCGGCGCGGGCAACTCGCCGTATTCGGGTTCTTCCGCGCACGCGGGCAATTTCCTTTTCATCAATCCGCACTCTCTTGCGGAGGAGGGGTTGCTCACGCAGGAAGAGGCGGAGCGCGCAAAGTACGGCGGACAGCCGTACAAGGTCGACTACGCTTTTGCGCGTGAGAATATGACGGGCGTTTTACGCACCGCTTTCGGACGGATAAACCCCGAAATCGGCAAAAAGATAGCCGAATTCGCGGACAAAGAAAGTTATTGGCTGGACGACTATGCGCTGTTTATGGCGCTTGCCGGACGTTACGGCTTCGACTGGACGAAATGGGAAAAGGGGCTTGCCTTCCGTGACCCCGAAGCCCTCGCCGCAGCAAGGAAAGAATTCGCCGCAGAGATAGATTATTACGTCTTCGAGCAATACGAATTCTACCGCCAATGGTACGAGCTGAAAGCCAAGGTGAACGCACGCGGCGTGCGCATCATCGGAGACCTGCCTTTTTATGTGGCGACGGAGAGCGTGGACGTCTGGACGAACGCGTCCGATTTTCAGCTGGATAAGGACGGTCACCCGTCCGCCGTGGCGGGAGTGCCGCCCGACGCTTTTGCGGCGCAGGGGCAGATATGGCGCAACTGTCTTTACGATTTCGCCGCAATGAAAAAGAACGGGTACAGGTGGTGGCGCAAGCGCATTTCGCATTGTCTGGAAATGTACGACGCGCTGCGGCTTGACCACTTCCGTGCGTTTTACAATTATTTTTCCATACCCGCAGAGGACGTGGACACCGCCGTCAACGGGCATTGGGAGTACGGCCCCGGACAAGAGCTCATCGACCTCATACGCGCCGACAACCCGGACGCGCTGTTCATTGCGGAGGACCTCGGGCTTATCGACCCCGACTGCCGCAAATTCATAGACGGGACGGGCATCCCGACGATGAGGGTGTTCCAGTTTGCGTTCGACGGCACGCAGAGCGTGCATCTGCCTTATTTTTACGACCGCACCAACGTGGCGTATTCGGGCACGCACGACAACAACACGCTGCTCGGATGGCTGTACGAGATGAACCCCGACGCCCGCGACTTCGCGTTGAAATACTGCGGATTTACGGGACCAGGCTGGGGCAGCGGCGGCCCTTCCTGCGCGTCCACAAAGGCGATACTCCGCACGATAGCGGCGTCATCCGCCGTGCTTGCCGTGTTCCCCGTGCAGGATATGCTGGGATACGGCGCGGACACGCGTATGAACATCCCCGGCACCGCGGAGGGCAACTGGGAATACCGTCTGCCTTATGAGCTGATGATGACCGTCGACCGCGATTTCTTCCTGGACGTCAACAACACTTACGGCAGGTTGGGGGGCAGCAGGAGATGATACTGTTTTTCGCGGAAGGAGAGTGCGACAGCGACGCGTTTGTCAGGCATTGTTACGCGTATTTCGCGGACATAATGAACGCGGCGGGCAACGACTATCCCCGCGAAGTCGGCATCGTACGCGAGTACGGCGAAAAGCCGCGTTTCGACCGCGGCGGAGCGCATTTTTCCCTCTCGCATTCCCACGGAGTGCTGATGCTGGGCATCTCGCACAGCGAAATCGGGGTGGACATCGAAAAGATACGCCCTGTGAATACGGAGCGCTTCGGCTTCCCCGACGTCAGGGACGAGAAGGACTTTTTCCGCAAATGGACGGAGAGGGAGAGCTGGCTGAAATACACGGGCGCGGGGCTGAAAGACTTCCGCAAGCCCATCGCGGAAGACGCGCACTTCGAGCATTTCGAAGCGTTCGAGGGCTATGACGCCTGCGTTTGCGCCGAACCGCAGAACGTGACGGCTTATCTCATCGACCTGGCGCAAGTTGACGGCGGCAAGCCCGCGGGAAAGACAGATAACGAATAAAACGACGGTTTATCCGTCAAGATGAGCGGCTGAAAGCCGTAATACGAAAATTGCCGAAAGGCGGAGGAAAATATGAACAACGACATTTTCGAGAAACTGAAAGCAATCGCGGTGAACCAGATAGGCATTGACGAGGACAAGGTCAAGCCGGAGAGCGACATCATCAAAGACCTCGGTCTGGACAGCCTCGACATAGTCGATATGCTTATGTATGTCGAAGAGGAATTCGGCGTCAGCATCGACGACGGCGACGTGGCGGAGATGAAGACCGTCGCCGACGTGGTGAAGTTCATCGAGAGTCAGACCGCTTAAAGGTTCGGAACGGACGGCGTCGAAGCCGGCCGTTTTGATTGGCGGCGCTCTTTGTCAGGCGTCTTTTTACCGTACGTTGACTTTTTCGGCATTGCGGCGGGGACGGACGTGATGGCAATATACATTGCGGGAAGCATAGTGCTTTTCGCCGCGCTGAATCTCGTGCTGGGCACGCGCCTGCTCAATCTTCCGTCGTACGGAAGCGCGGCAAGTGTGTTCCGCCGCCGAAAGAGGAAACAGAAAGACGAAAGCAAACGGAAAGCGAAATAATTTTCGCAGTAACCCGACAACCGAAAAGCCCGTCGTTTCGACGGGCTTTATATTCGGAATTCCGTGCTCGTTCGGACGGAAAATGCGCGGTCAACGGAGTTCGGGAAATTTGTTGCGTATGGCGTCCGCTTCCGTAATGCCGCGTATCACGCGCGCGGGTACTCCCGCCGCGAAAGAGTTCGCGGGAATGTCGCGCGTGACGACGCTGCCTGCGCCTATCACGCAGCCGGAACCTATCGTGACCCCCGGACACACCACGACGTTCGCTCCGAACCAGCAATCGTCGCCTATCGTGACGGGCTTGGCGTAGCACAGAAAGCGTTCTTCGCCGTCGTTGCAGACCACGCCGCGCCTTTCGTCGGGGAGCATAGGATGCAAAGGAGTCACGATGGTGACGTTGGGGCCGAAGTCGCAGTGCGAACCTATTGTGACGCGCGCGTCGTCCTGTACGGTGAAGTTGAAGTTCATAAAACAGCCTTCGCCGATTTCCGTATGGCAGCCGTAGTGAAAACGTATGGGTCCCAGCATCACCGTGCCTTCGCCCACGGAGCCCAGAAGCTCGTGCAGAATGGCTTTCCGTGCTTCGGCGTCGTCTTCGTACAGCGCGTTGTAGTCCTGACTCAGACGGTGCGCTTTGCTCTTTTTGGCAATAAGCTCCGGCACTTCCGAAGCAAACAGCCGTCCTTCGAAAATTCGTTGTTCTTCCGTCATCCAACGTCCTCCCGTTCCGGATAGCCGACTAAATCCTGTTGATTATCTCATCCGTGACCGCGCGGGTGCCGAGAGTGCCGCCTATGTCCGCGGTGCCCAGCCCGGCGTCGAGGGTGTTTTCCACGGCGGTTTCGATTGCCCGCGCCTCTTCTTCGAGGTCGAAGGAAAGACGGAGCATCATTGCCGCGGAAAGCACGGTCGCAATCGGGTTTGCCTTGTCCAGCCCCGCAAGCGTCGGCGCGGAGCCGTGTATGGCTTCGTACATCCCGACCGTCGTCGCGCCGAGGGACGCGGAGGGCATCACGCCTATGCTTCCGACTATCGCCGCCGTAAGGTCGGAGAGAATGTCGCCGAAAAGGTTGGACGTGAGCAGCACGTCGAACTGCCACGGCGCGAGCGCAAGCTGCATCGCCGCATTGTCGACGTACATCATATCCAGTCTGACGGAGGGATAGTCTTCGTTGAGGTCGGTGACCACTTTGCGCCAGAGTTTTGAGGAAGTCAGCACGTTTGCCTTGTCCACAAGACAGACTTTGCGGCTTCGCTTTTCGGCAAGCTCGTACGCAATGCGCGCCACGCGCTCGATTTCGATTTCGGAATAGCTTTCCGTGTCGTACGCCTCCCTGCCGTATGCCCCCGTCCTGTAACCGCGCTCACCGAAATAAATCCCGCCCGTGAGTTCCCTGACGGTGACGAGGTCTATGCCGCGGTCGACTATTTCGGCTTTGAGAGAGGACGCGCCTTTGAGGGCGGGGAAGAGTTTTGCGGGACGGAGATTTGCGTAAAGTCCGAGTTCCTTCCTTATTCCGAGGAGCGCGGCTTCGGGGCGTACGGGGGCGTTGTCCCACTTGTCGCCGCCCACCGCGCCGAGCAGCACCGCGTCCGCCTCGTGCGCCGCCTTCACCGTTTCGGCGGGCAGGGGAGCGCCCGTCGCGTCAATCGCCGCGCCGCCTATGAGCGCCTCGCCGAACGCGAATTCGTGCCCGAATTTTTCCGCCGTGCGCTTCAACACGCGCACCGCGGACGCGACGATTTCGGGACCTATCCCGTCGCCGGGGAGAGTGAGTATTTTGGCTTTCATTCCTTCACCGCCTCCATAAGTCCGCCCTTTTCGAGGATGCGCGCGACATAGTCGTCCATAGGCGGAAGAGGGTAGCTCTTGCCAGTCGTGACATCCGTCAAAATGCCGTTTTCAATGGTTAAAGTGTCATTATTTGCTATTTCATCCGCCATTTGTGCGCTTTCGACGATATACAGCCCGATGTTCACCGCGTTGCGGAAGAATATCCGCGCAAAACTTTTCGCGATGACCGCGCGCACTCCCGCGGCTTTCAGCGCAAGCGGCGCGTGTTCGCGGCTGGAACCGCTTCCGAAGTTGTATCCGCCCACGACGAAATCTCCGGGGCGCACGTTCGCCGAAAATGACGGGTCGATGTCTTCCATCGCGTGCGCGCGCAGATTTTCCGCGCTTGCGTCGTTGAGATAGCGCGCCGGTATGATGACGTCCGTGTTCACGTTGTCGCCGTATTTGAAAACTTTTCCGCCTTGCATATTCACTCCTTCGGGCAGGCAAGCACGCCCTGTATCGCGCTTTCCGCGGCGACGTAGGGAGAAGCGAGGTACACCTCCGACGTCACGTCGCCCATACGTCCGACGAAATTGCGGTTTGTGGTCGCCACGGCGCGTTCGCCGTGCGCGAGGATTCCCATATATCCGCCGAGGCAGGGACCGCAGGTCGGGGTCGACACCACGGCTCCGCTATCTATGAAGACGGAGGTCAGCCCTTCGTCTATGCACTTCTTGTAGACTTCCTGCGTCGCGGGGATGACGATGCATCTCACTCCGTCGGCGACTTTGCGCCCTTTCATCACGCTTGCCGCCGCGCGCATATCCGAAAGTCTGCCGTTGGTGCAGCTGCCTATCACGACCTGGTCGATTTTCAGCCCTTCGGGCACGTCCTTGCCGAAAAAGCGGACGTTGGAGGGCAGATGCGGAAACGCAACCGCGGGCAGCACGGAGGAGAGGTCGAGGACGATTTCCCTTTCGTATTCCGCGTCCTCGTCCGCGGTTATTTCGTCTTCCGCCGAAAATTCGACCCCTCGCGACGCGAGATAGTCGCGTGCCGCGCCGTCAACGGGGAAGAAAGCGTTTTTCGCGCCGCACTCCACCGCCATATTCGCGATTGTCAGCCTGTCGTCAACGGACAGAGCGGACACGTCGCCGAAAAATTCCAGCGATTTGTACGTCGCGCCGTCCACTCCGAGCATTCCGATTAAAGTCAGGACGACGTCTTTGCCCGTGACGAACCGTTTCGGTTTGCCCGAAAGCGTGACCTTTATCGCCTGCGGCACCCTGAACCACAGTTTGCCCGTCATCATTGCCGCCGCCATATCCGTCGAGCCGACTCCCGTGGACACGCAGCCGAGCGCGCCGTAGGTGCAGGTGTGGCTGTCCGCTCCTATTATGAGGGAGGCGGGGCGCACAAGACCGAGTTCGGGGAGCAGGGCGTGTTCGACGCCCGCCTTGCCGACGTCGTAAAAGTGCGCAATTCCCTGTTCCGCCGCAAAATCCCGCACGGTTTTGCACTGTTCGGCGGACTTTATGTCCTTTGCGGGGGCGAAATGGTCGAGGACCAGGACGATTTTGTCGGGGTATTTCACCTTTCCGCCCGCCTTTTCCATTTCCTTTATCGCGACGGGAGAGGTGATGTCGTTGCCGAGGACGATGTCCACGTCCGCGGTGACGAGTTCGCCCGCGGCGACGCTGTCGCGTCCAGCGTGCCTTGCGAAAATTTTCTGTGTTGCCGTCATTTTCATATGCGCCTCACACAATTCTGCCGCGCCCCGTCAGTTTATACTCGAAACTGTCGGTGAGGGCAGACCAGCTTGCTTCGATGATATCCGTCGACACCCCGACCGTGGTCCACGTTTCCTTTTTGTCGGACGAGGTGATGAGCACCCTGACCATCGCGCCCGTCGCCGCGGAGGAGTCCACGACGCGCACCTTATAGTCGATGAGCGCAATCTCCGCAATCTGCGGGAAATGTTTCATAAGGGCGGAGCGCAGCGCCTTGTCCAGCGCATTCACGGGACCGTTGCCCGTTTCCGTGACCGTGGTCACCTCGCCGCCCACGCGTATGGACACTTCCGCCGCGTTCACTCCGTCGGGTTTCACGGCTTTGATGCAGTAATGTTCCAGCTCGAATGAGGGCTCGAACGCGTTCATAATGCGTTCCGCCAGCATAACGAAACTGCCGTCAGCGCCCTCGAACTGATAGCCTTTCATCTCCATCAGCTTGACCATATCCAGAATTTCTTTCGTCTTCGGATTGGACTTGTCGAGGGAGGGGAAAATGCTTTCGAGTTTTTTCGCGACAGCGCTTCTGCCCGCGACTTCGCTGAGCAGTATGCTGTCGCGGTTGCCCACTTCGGAAGGCGCGACGTGCTCGAAAGTGCGCGGGTCTTTGATGACCGCGTCGGAATGCATCCCCGCCTTGTGCGCGAACGCCGCCGCGCCCACATAGGGCATAGACGGGTCGAGGTTGATGTTGCTTATCTCCGCCACGGCGTGCGCCGTGCGCGTGAGCTCGTTCAGCCTGACGGTGCGCTCGCAGCCGTCTTTGAGCATAAGGTCGGCAATGATGGTGGAAAGGTTTGCGTTGCCGCACCTTTCGCCGAAGCCGAGGAAAGTGCCTTGCACGTGCATCGCGCCCGCGCGCACCCCCGCAAGAGAGGAGGCCACCGCCGTGCCCGTGTCGTTGTGGAAATGCACTCCCACCCTGATTTCGGGGAACTTTTCCGTGACGCGCCTCGTCAGCCCGTAAGCCGCGTCGGGGGATGTGCCGCCGTTGGTGTCGCAGAGAGTCACGGTGTCCGCGCCCGCTTCCGCCGCGGCGGCTATGCATTCCAGGGCATAGTCGAGGTTTTCCGCCGCGCCGTCGTAGAAATGTTCCGCGTCGAAGATGACGCGTTTGCCGCGCGAAGCGAAAAAGCGCACGCTGTCCGCAATCATTTTCAGGTTTTCTTTCGGGGACGTGTGCAGCACTTCGTCGACGTGACGCAGACTTGTCTTGCCGAAAATGCACACGGTGTCCGTGCCTGCCGCAAGCAGTTTTTTAAGCCCTTCGTCCTCTTCCGCCGTACTGTTTCTGCGGCGGGTGGAGCCGAACGCGACGAGCTTCGCGTCGCGGCATTCGGCGAAAAATTCCGCGTCTTTCGGGTTAGACGCGGGGTCGCCGCCCTCGATGAGGTCGATGCCGAAAGAGGAGAGCAGAGAGAATATCTGCTTTTTGTCAGCGAGGGAATAGCTTATCCCCGCCGCCTGCGCTCCGTCGCGCAGAGTGGTGTCGTAGAACTCAATCCTCATTTCATTCCTCTTGCAGCAGCTTGTTGGTGGCGTTGATGTATGCGATGAGAGAGGCTTCCAGCACGTCGGTGGAAATGCCTTTGCCCGTCATCGTCCTGCCGTCTTCGGGTGAAGCGAGCTTGACCGTCGCTTCGCCGAGAGCGTCCTTGCCTTCCGAAACGGAGTGCACCTGATAGTCCATCAGTTTGAAGTTCTGACCCGTGAGCGAGTTGATGGCTTTGAAGCCCGCGTCGACGGGTCCGTCGCCCGTCATTCTGTCAGAATGTATTCTGCCTTCCGCTTCGAGGGAGATGAGCGCGGAGGCGGAATTCTTGTACGCGGTGACCTCGTAGTCTTTGAGGGAATATATGCGTTTGACGCGGCGGCGGAACGCACCCGCCATAAGCGCGTCGATGTCGCTCCTCGTCACTTCCTTTTTGCGGTCGGCGAGGTCCTTGTAACGCGGGAAATAAGCGTCCACCTGTTCCTTGGTGAGGGTGTAGCCCATTTCTTCGAGAAGTTCCTGAAACGCGTGTTTACCGCTGTGTTTTCCGAGAAGAAGTGTGTTTTCGGGCACTCCGATGTCTTTCGGACTCATAATTTCGTAGGTCGCCTTGTTGGCGAGCACGCCGTGTTGGTGTATGCCGGATTCGTGCGCGAAAGCGTTCTTGCCCACCACGGCTTTGTTGGGGGGCAGCTTGATGCCGACTATGCCGCTGACCAGCTGCGACGTGCGGAATATGCGCTCCGTGACGATGTCCGTGTAAAGCCCGAAACGGTCGCGGCGCGTGCGTATCGCCATCACGATTTCTTCCATCGCGGCGTTGCCCGCGCGCTCTCCGATGCCGTTCACGGTGCACTCAATCTGCGTCGCCCCCGCTTCCGCCGCGGAGAGGGAATTCGCCACCGCCATTCCGAGGTCGTTGTGGCAGTGCACCGAGATGTCCGCTTTGTCTATGCCTTTGACGTTTGCGCGGATGTAATCAATCATTTCTTTCATTTCCGCGGGAGTGGCATATCCCACCGTGTCGGGGAAGTTGAGTGTGGTCGCGCCCGCTTCCAGCGCGGTGCGCGCGGCACGCGCGAGGAATTCGTGCGGGGTGCGCGTCGCGTCCTCGAAGGAAAACTCCACGTCGTCCACGAGGGTGCGCGCGTATTCCGTATGAGTGCGTATCATATCGATTGCCGTGTCTTCGTTGATGCGCAGTTTGTATTCGAGGTGTATGGGAGAAGTGGCGAGAAAGACGTGCAGACGGGGATGCGCCGCGTCTTTCACGGCTTCGTAGCCTTTGTCTATGTCCTCTTTGCGGCAGCGGCAGAGCGCGGCGACCGTGGAGCGTTTCAGCACCGCGGCAATTTCTCTCACCGCTTTGAGTTCGCCCTCGCTTGCGGCGGGGAAGCCGGCTTCGATTACGTCCACGCCCATAGCTTCCAGCGCTTCCGCCACGTCGAGTTTTTCGTTGAGATGCATACTGCACCCCGGCGACTGTTCGCCGTCGCGCAGGGTTGTGTCGAATATTTTTACTTTTCTTACGTTGTTGTCTTCCATAAAATCGTCTTATACTGTTCGCACCGCGGCGGTGCCGCAGGTTCAGATGGACTTTGCGAGGCTGCCCGCGCCGCGTTCCAGCGCCGCGCCGCCCGTGCGCGCCATCTCCGTGATGTCGTATGCGGAGAGCGTCTTCACGAAATTGTCCACTTTGTCGGTGGAGCCCGTGAGTTCCAGCATCATACTGTCCGCGTTGACGTCAATCGCTTTTGCCCCGAAAAGCGTGCATAGGTCGACGATTTCGCTGCGGCGCGCGCCGCCGACGGCGATTTTGATGAGCAGCAGTTCCCTCGCGGCGACGGAAGCGGAGTTGAAGTCCATCACTTTCACCACGTCTTCCTGTTTTTCCAGCTGCGCCACGATTTGTTTCACCGTGCTCTGCGTCGCGTTGACCGTGATTGTCATACGCGACCAGCGTTCGTCCTCCGTCGCGCACACGGTCAGCCCGTCGATGTTGTAGCCGCGGCGGGAGAACAGCCCCGCAATGCGGGACAGCACGCCGGGCTGGTTGTTGACCAGAATGGAGATGATTTGTCTTGTCGTGTTTTCCATATTCCACCTATATTCCAGTATTAATCGGTATCCTGAAATCTATGACCAGGGGGAGAGGACCGTCCAGAGCCGCGTCTATCGCCTCGTCTATGTCCTCGTCTTCCGTGACCGTCACCCCTCTTGCGCCCATAGCGCGCGCGAGAGCGGCGTAATCCACGTTGAGATACAGCGAATTCACGCCCGACCCCTTGACCTTGCGCGCGGTCTGCAATTTGCGTATCATTCCGAGGGCGTTGTTGTTGAGCACGGCGACGACAAGGGGAACGTGGTGTTTGACCGCCGTCGTCAGCTCGTTGAAGTTCATATTGAACGAGCCGTCCCCCGTGATGACCAGACACACGTCCCCGCTCGCGAAATGCGCGCCTATCGCCGCACCCGTTCCGAAGCCCATTGCACCCAGTCCTCCGCTGGTCAGGAAACGGCGGGGAGAATAAATCTCAGCGTTGTGCGCCGCCCATTCCTGATGCAGCCCTACGTCCGTGGTCACGGTTATGTCGCGCCCCATGGCGCGGGTCAGGGCGCGTATTATGCGCGTGCCCCTGTTTTCTTCCGCGACGTCGGGCAGGGAGGTGTAGACCCACTCCGCCTCTTCCTTTTCCGCAAGCAGCGGGATGAGCATATCCAGCGCTTTCGCCGCGTCGCCCACGACTGCGTGCGAAGCGTGCAGATTTTTGTCGATTTCCGCGCGGTCGGCGTCGAATTGCAGCAGAGGAACTCTGCGGCGGCGTATGCCGTTGAACGCGCCGAACCTGCTGTTGAAGCGCGCTCCCACCGTGATGAAGAGGTCGCACTCCGACATAGCTTCCGTCGCTTTCAGATTGATGTCCGACAGCACGCCAAGATATTTTTCGTAGTCGGGCGGACAGCTGCCTATGCCCATATAGGACACCGTCACGGGCGCTTTTATTAGCCGCGCGAGGTCGAGGAGCTGTTTTTCCGCGCCCGCAGAGCCTACGCCGCCGCCCGCATATATCAGCGGACGGGAGCTGCGCTTTATCATCTCCGCCGCGGCCGCCACGCTTTCTTCGTCGGGGGAGGGCAGCACGGCGCGTTCGGGCACGACGGGTTCGTATTCCGCGGCGCAGTCGAATATGTCGGACGGCACGTCAACGAGCACGGGGCCTTTCCTTCCGCTTTCTGCAAGCGCGAACGCGCGGCGGACGGCAGGCGCGATTTCGGACGCACTTTTCACTATCATCCCGTATTTTGTCACGGGCATCGACACGTCGAATATGTCCACTTCCTGAAAACTGTCGTGTCCCAGCTGCGACAGGGGTACGTTGCCCGTAATCGCAACGAGCGGAACGCTGTCCATATACGCGTCCGCAAGCCCCGTGACGAGGTTCGTCGCGCCGGGGCCCGATGTTGCAAGCACGACGCCCGCCCTTCCGCATCTGCGCGCATAGCCTTCCGCGGCAAAACAGGCGCCCTGTTCGTGCGCCGTGAGCACGTGGCGTATGGAAGACCCCGCCAGCGCATCGTAAACCGAAAGTATGCTTGCGCCGGGATATCCGAATATGTTGCGGACGCCCTGTTCTTCGAGGCAATTGACGAGTATCTGCGCACCGTTCAGCAGCATTGCGGTCATCGCGTGCGCACGCGGCGCACGCATTTCTCCTTATCTTAAAGATAAATTTGTTATCAATCCATTTTATAACACGCACGCGCCGCCGTCAAGAAAAATGCGCTTCGGGCGCGTCGGCAGGGACTTTTGATGTATAAAATTCGGAATATACTGCATAAAAACTGCCCGTTATGCCGTTTTCCTGAATTTTAGCTGAAAAATTATGCACAAACGTTTGCATTTTATAAACTTCGGTGGTAATATAACCGCATACTGAATACAGTGGAGGCAGTTTTATGAAGAAAATAAGCAAAATTCTCGTGATTGCGCTTGTCGTCGCCACTCTGGCGGGCGCCTGTGTCGCATTCGCGGCCTGCGATAACGGTTCCGACGCAATAGTTGTCTATACCAATGCGTTTTTTGCTCCTTTCGAATACTATGAAGGCACGAATATCGTCGGTGTTGATATCGACATTATGAACAAAGTCGGAGAAAGGATGGGACGTGACGTCGAGTTCAAGAATGTCGAGTTCGGCGTTATAATCGACGAAGTGTCATCCGGCAAAATGTGTGATGTCGGCGCGGCAGGTATTACCTGGACGGAAGAACGCGCAGAGAAAGTCGCATTTTCCGTGCCTTATTACAATGCCGTTCAATATGTGATATTTGCTGAAGGCAGCATTGAAACCTCCAAGAATGCAGCTGGCGACGATGTCGTTATGTGGAGTGCGCTTGCAGGCAAGAAAATCGGCGTTCAGCTTGACACTACCGGTGATATTTACGTCGGACTTGAAATAGATGGCGAAGAAGGTTATACGGGAGCCATTCAGGGTACCGGCGCGGAGAAAGTTCAGTACAAGAACGCACAGCTTGCCGTGGAATCTCTCGGTACGCAGCTTGATGCGGTTGTCATCGACGAACTTCCCGCACAGTATTTGACCAAGAACAACAATTATGTAGCTCTTCCCCTTTGGTATGATGCGAATACCGCAACGGAAGAAGAGTACTGCATCGCCGTCAATAAAGGACAAACCGAATTGCTCGAAAACATCAATGCCGTTCTCAATGAGATGCTCGCAGATGTCAACGCAGACGGAGATAATGCCATCGAAGTGCTTGTCAAACAACATTTCGGTCTGTAATAAAGTCGATTAACGATTTCGAGGCAGCGGCATATCAGGCCGCTGCCTTGTGTCGTTAAAAGGAAACGATATGAATTTTTTTGAACGCATAGCGGAAGTTTTCAAAACGGAAGTTTACATAAACACGCTCTTGGACGGTTTGAAAACTACCGCATATATTACGGCGTGCGCCGTTCTCATCGGACTGTTTCTCGGAACTGTTGTTGCCACTATAAAAATTGTGGCAAAACATAACAGATATTTCAAAATTCCCTCTTATATCTGTGATATTTATCTCGGGGTCATACGCGGAACGCCGGTTGCATTGCAACTATTCATTATGGTGTTTGCCATATTTGCCATCAGAGGATTCCCTCTCGAAATAGTGGCAATACTGACGTTCGGCATAAATTCCGGGGCGTATGTTGCGGAGAGTTTGCGCGCAGGCATTCAATCTGTCGATTCGGGACAGCTCGAAGCCGCGCGGTCACTTGGGCTCGGTTTCGGCACTTCAATGGTGAGAATAGTGCTTCCGCAAGCAATAAAGAACGTCGTTCCTACAATCGGGAACGAAGTAATTGCTTTGCTCAAAGAGACTTCGATAGTGAGTATGGTCGGACTTATAGACCTGACGTTTGCCGCCCAGATTATTGGGTCCGGTCAATATATGTCGGAATATCTCGTTCCGATGATAGTCGCCGCCTTATTCTATTTGGCGATTGTTTACCTGATAATATTGGCCGTAAAACTGATAGAAAGGAGGATGGCGAAGAGTGACAGAAACAGATAACAAAATTATGGCTGTCAATGAAGACGTAAATACGGAAACAGACACGACCGAATCTGCCGAGCAACCCATAGTCGAAGTCGTCAACCTCACCAAGAAGTTCGGCGATTTGCTTGTGCTGGATGACATTTCCGAAACAGTCTACGAAGGCGAGAAAGTGGTCGTCATCGGACCGTCGGGCGGCGGCAAGTCCACTTTTCTCAGATGTCTTAACTGTCTCGAAGACCCGACCAGCGGTCAGATTTTCTTCGAGGGAGTGGACCTTGCGGACCTGAAAGTCGACATCAACGAACACCGCAGAAAAATGGGGATGGTGTTCCAGCAGTTCAATCTTTTCAACAATCTTACGGTCAAGAAGAACATCACGCTTGCGCCCGTCAAAATAGGCATTGCGGACCTTCGCAAAGCGAAGATACACAACCTTGTCACGCCCCTCTACAACAAGTGGTTCGCGCGCTTCGGCGCAAAGCACAACGAGAGGGTGGAGAAAAAGCGCGTTTTGCTCCAATCCAAGGTTGAAGCGTTCAGAACGGAGCTTGAACCCGTGATTGAAGCGTGGGAACAGACGAAAACCGTGCAGGAAATAGCGGGGAAGAGTATGGTGAGCTACGACCCCGACCTCACCAAACGCAAGCTGCATCTCACCGCAAAACTCGAAAAGGCGGAGAGGGCGCTTTCACACGCCGTGCCCGCCGAGGAGATGAAGGAAGTCGCTCTGCCTTATGCCGGTGCAAAGGAAGTGCGCGAAGCCGCGGAAGAAAACGCGATGCGGCTGCTTGCGCGCATCGGACTCGAAGAAAAAGCCGACGTCTATCCCTCCACTCTTTCGGGCGGACAGAAACAGCGCGTCGCCATAGTCCGCGCACTTGCAATGAACCCCAAAGTGATGTTGTTTGACGAACCCACTTCCGCGCTCGACCCCGAAATGGTGGGCGAGGTGCTCGACCTCATCAAACAGGTCGCGGACGAAGGAATGACAATGGTAATCGTCACGCACGAGATGGGGTTTGCGCGCGAAGTCGGCACACGCATCCTCTTTATGGCGGAGGGCAAGATACTCGAACAGGCGCCGCCCGAAGAGTTCTTCGGCAATCCGCAGCACCCGCGGCTGAAAGAATTCCTTGCAAAGGTTCTGTAATCCGCTTTCGGGCATATCTTTGGCGCTCCTGCACAAGGAGCGCTTTTTTATGCCCCACCGAAAAATCGGAGATTTCTCGGCGGGGACCCCAATTTATACCCCATCAAAAAATCGGAGATTTCTTGACGGGGGCCCCAATTTATACCCCATCAAAAAATCGGAGATTTCTTGACGGGGGCCCCGATTTTATTCCGTTCACTTACAGGGGAGTGTTGTGCCCCCTCCTTCCCTTCGGGCATTCCTCCCCCGTGACGGAACAACTCAAACTCGCCCTGCGCGGCAAAGCGAACTTTGCCGCTTGTCTTACGCTTGGTTGTTCCTTTTACCCCACAAAAAAATCAAAGATTTCCTTGCGGGGACCCCTTTTACATCTCCCAAAATGCGGGACTTACGTCACATTCCTATTGAGAGTTTGTTTCTCGCACCCACATAACCGAGCGGATAGCGGCACTAACTGAACATCGCTCACGGGGCGAGGAAGGCGACTCGCCTCGCACTACGCCCGTGTCTGTTTAATTACTCATCAAGCTCGCGAGGTCGCGGAGCGCGCCGCGGCGTTCAAGCGGCGGTTGCACCGCCTGTGAACGCTTGGTTGAGCGGCGCGTGCACTCCGAATAAACGTCCGTCGGATAGAGGGGAATTTGTTTTCGTCACGCTCTTGTTTCAGGAATTTTCAAACGTAGGAACACGCCCCTGTTCTCGAAGACGCATTGAGACAGCTAGGGGACGGGGTAAAAGTATACTCTCTCGATATACTCCCACGCAAAACCAAAAGCGGACTCTTGGGGACGGAGCAAAATAGTCCGCGGTTTCGGACTATTTTGCTCCGTCCCCAAGAGTCCGCACTATGTCCCCGCTCTCTCGAAGTTTTTACCACGCCGAAAAATTTGCAAAAAGGGTTGACATTATTGCTTTGCGGGCATATTATATGAACAGAAATTCATATGAGTGCGCGTTCATATGAGTTTGCGCGAAAACCCGCGTGCGGACAAGAAAAGCGAAAGGAGCAAAAAATGGCATATCATCTTTGCACGATACATCCCGATACGGTCGACCGTGTGGCGGCTGCAATGGAAAGCGAGGAAACGCTGAACAAAATGTCCGCGTTTTTGAAGGTCGTCGCCGACCCTACAAGGCTGAAAATCGTCAACGCGCTGCTGATAGGCGAACTGTGCGTGTGCGACCTTGCAAAACTTCTCGGAATGGAACATTCCGCGGTTTCGCATCAGCTTGCCGTGTTGCGCAAAAGCGCGGTCGTGACCGTGCGGCAGGAAGGCAAGGTGAAATATTACTCTTTGAGCGACAACCACATAAACACGGTGTTCAACGTCACACTTACGCACGTAAACGAGTGATTTTGCGCATTGAGCGGGAAAATGCCGCTTCGCACCTCACATCCGAAACGATGAAAGGACGTCAATCAAAACTCCGCAGGACGACTTGCGGACTTTCGTACAGGGTATTTCGGCAGACGCCGTGCCATAAATGCGCGGGCTTCTCCGCTCCGCGCAAAT
This sequence comes from uncultured Eubacteriales bacterium, assembly GCA_900544575.1. Classification (GTDB taxonomy): domain Bacteria; phylum Bacillota; class Clostridia; order Christensenellales; family CAG-917; genus Limadaptatus; species Limadaptatus stercorigallinarum. The sequence continues at coordinate 60,809 of UQVO01000008.1, forward strand.
AACGGATAAGGAGAACAGTATGAAAAAATCTTTCAGCCTCGAAAATCTGGACTGCGCAAACTGCGCCGCCAAAATGGAACACGCCGTATCCAAAATCGACGGCGTAAATCACGTCAGCATAAGTTTTATTGCGCAGCGTATGACGCTGGACGCCGACGACGCACGTTTTGACGACATTCTTGCCGAAACGGTCAGAAAATGCCGCAAAATAGAACCCGACTGCAAGATACGCGTCTGACGGGGGGGCTTATGAGCAAGAAAGAAAAAACCAATCTCATACGCATCCTTGCCTGCCTTGCGGCGTTTCTTGCCGTCTTTATCGCGGACAAGGTGCGCGGACTTGACGGAGTCATAGGCGGCGAATACGGCTGGCTGCTGCCCTTCGCGCTGTATCTTGCCGTATATCTCGCCACAGGTTACGACGTGCTGTGGCGCGCTCTGCGGAACATTTTCCGCGGGCAGGTGCTGGACGAAAACTTCCTGATGTGCATAGCGACGCTCGGAGCGTTCGCGCTTGCGATATACCGCGGTGCCACGGGATTGCCCACGGAAGGCTTCGACGAAGCGTGCGCGGTGCTGCTCTTCTATCAGGTGGGCGAATTCTTCCAGGACTACGCCACGGGAAAGTCCCGCAAATCCATCTCAGGACTTATGGACATACGCCCCGACAGCGCCAACGTACTCCGCGACGGCAGGACCGTGACCGTGGAACCGTCCGAGGTGAAAGTCGGCGAGATAATCGCCGTCAATCCCGGCGAAAAAGTGCCGCTTGACGGCACGGTGGTGAAAGGCGCGTCCTCTCTCGACACGCGCGCCCTGACGGGAGAGTCCCTTCCCCGCGAAATAGCAGAAGGCGACGCGGTGGTGAGCGGCGCCGTCAATATGACTTCGCACTTCGAAATGCGGGTGGACAAAGAGTTTTACGACTCCACGGTGTCCAAAATCCTCGACCTCGTCGAAAACGCGCAGGAACAAAAGTCCAAAGCGGAGAATTTCATCACCAAGTTTGCAAGATACTACACTCCGATAGTCGTCGTGACGGCGGTTTTGCTTGCGGTCATTCCGGGAGCGGTGACGTCTGACTGGTCGGAGTGGGTATACCGCGCGCTGAACTTCCTTGTCGTGTCGTGCCCTTGCGCGCTCGTCATCTCCGTGCCTCTCTCCTTCTTTGCGGGAATAGGAGCGGCGTCAAGATACGGCATACTCGTCAAAGGGTCGAACTATCTCGAAAAATTCGACAAGGCGAACGTCTTTATGTTCGACAAGACGGGCACGCTTACAAAAGGCAATTTCGCCGTCGCGAAAGTGTCCCCCGAAGAAAAACGCGACGAAATACTCGCCCTTGCCGCCGCGGCGGAGAAGGACTCCGACCACCCTATCGCCCGTTCGATAGTCGCCGCATACGGCGGAAAAATCGAGGAAGGATATGTGCTCACCAACCGCGCGGGCGAAGGCATAATCGCGGTCGGGAACGGGTCGGAAGTGCTCGTCGGCAACGAGCGGCTTATGCGCGAATACGGTGTGGAATTCACCCCCGAAGAGGGCGCCGGCACGGTCGTGTATGTGGCGGAAAACGGCAAATTCGTGGGTTCTGTGCTCATTTCCGATGAGATAAAACCCGAAACTTGCGAAGTCATCTCGGAACTTACTTCGATGGGATGCAAGACCGTGATGCTGACGGGCGACAACGAAAAGATTGCCGCAAGCGTCGCGGAACAGACGGGATTGAGCGGCTACAAGGCTTCTCTGCTGCCGCAGAACAAGGTCGAGGAAGTTGAAAAGGCGCTGGCAGAAAAGAAGAAGTCCGACGTGCTGTGTTTCGTCGGCGACGGCATCAACGACGCGCCCGTCCTGATGCGCTCCGACGTGGGTATGGCAATGGGCGGCATAGGCAGCGACGCCGCCATAGAAGCGGCGGACATAGTCTTAATGAAAGACGACCTGAAAGGCATTCCGCTTGCCAAACGCATCGCACGCAAGACAATGCGCGTGGTGTACGAAAACATCACGTTCTCGCTGATAATAAAAGTCGCGATACTCGTCCTCTCCGCAGTCGGGCTCGCAAATATGTGGCTCGCGGTGTTCGGCGACGTCGGCGTCGCGGTGATTGCGATACTCAACGCGATGCGCGTGAACGGCAGATATTCCGCAGACGGGATGCTCCGCGCGGGCGGAAAATCGCCCGTGCGAGCTTGACACTCCGCAGAATGACACGCTAGGTCTCACCGCCGTGCAGTCGGGCGTCCGAATAAGCGCGTCCCGGCGGCATTGCACCGCCGACCGCGGAAAACCCGCGCATATGCGAGGACCCGCATCCGACCGCCCTCCGCGCCGAACCGCGGAGGGCGTCGCATAATGCAAGCGCTTTTTATGTGCATAACAGCGTATGCGGCGATGCGCATATGTGAAGATTGAGCGCGGCCTGCCGCCTTCTCTGCGCATATGACGACATTCACCCTTGTCTGTCGCTCACAAATGCGCATATGTCGAAATAAACACTTATCGTGCGTTGACAAACGGCGGCGCGGCAGCTATAATACACTTATCGTACAAAAGAGGTGCGTTATGCTCAAAACCTGCTTCCCCGAAAGACTCAAACAGCTCCGCCGCGACGCCGGTATGTTGCAAGCCGACCTTGCGGAACATTTCAAGGTGTCCAAATCCGCCGTTTCGGGCTGGGAAGTGGGCAGAAATCAGCCCTGCTACGACATTCTCATCGAAATGAGCATCCTTTTCGGCGTGAGCGTGGACTATCTCATCGGCAGAAGAAACTATTGATTTTTCCGCCTCGGCGGACGGAATTCCACATTGCCGCGGCTTCCGAAACGGGCGACTCGCCCTCAGCGTCGCGGTCATTGCGAACACGAAAAGTATATCACCCTCGGATTGGTCCGAGGGTGATTGTGTTTTGCAGCCTTTGCTCTGCTCCGCGTTTTACCGACGACACAGCCCCGCACGCGTCGGATAAACAGCGGCAAGAATTATTTCTTTTTCGGGAGTATTTCGCGAAGGAATTCCGCGGTGTAACTCTTCTTGCTCTTTGCCACCTGTTCGGGAGTGCCGCAGGCTATGACCTGTCCGCCGCCCGTGCCGCCGTCGGGACCGAGGTCTATGATGTAGTCCGCCACCTTTATGACGTCGAGGTTGTGCTCTATGACCACAATCGTGTTCCCCGCGTCCGCAAGGCGGTTGAGAATGGAGAGCAGCTTCGCGACGTCGTGGGTGTGCAATCCCGTCGTCGGTTCGTCGAGAATGTACAGCGTCTTGCCCGTGCTGCGCTTGCTGAGTTCGGTGGCGAGCTTCACTCTCTGCGCCTCGCCGCCCGAAAGAGTGGTGGAAGACTGCCCCAGCTTGATATACCCCAGCCCCACGTCGTAAAGCGTCTGTATCTTGCTGCGTATGCGCGGCACATTGGCGAAAAATTCCAGCGCCTCTTCCACCGTCATATCCAGCACTTCCGCGATATTCTTGCCCTTGTAGCGCACTTCCAGCGTTTCGCGGTTATAGCGCGCGCCCTTGCACACCTCGCAGGGGACGTAAATGTCGGGCAGGAAGTGCATCTCAATCTTGATTATGCCGTCGCCGTGGCAGTTTTCGCATCTGCCGCCCGCCACGTTGAATGAAAATCTGCCCGTCTTGTATCCTCTCGCCTTAGCTTCCGGAATGGCGGCGAAAAGGTCGCGGATGTATCCGAACACGCCCGTGTAAGTCGCGGGATTCGAGCGCGGCGTTCTGCCTATCGGGCTCTGGTCAATGGAAATGACTTTGTCGAAATACTCCACGCCTTCGATGGCGTCGTACGCGCCTTCCTGCAAATTGCTCCTCATCAGGCGGTTGGACATCGCAGGATAAAGTATCTCGTTGACCAGGCTGGATTTTCCGCTGCCCGACACGCCCGTCACCGCCGTGAACACTCCGACGGGGAACGCAACGTCCTCACCGCGCAGATTGTTCTGCCTTGCGCCCTTGACGACCAGCATCCTGTCCGTGACGGGGCGGCGCATCTCGGGCACCGCGATTTTGTATTCTCCCGACAGATATTTTCCCGTTATGGAGTCGGGTGAGGCGATGATGTCCTCCACCGTACCCGCGGCGACCACCTCGCCTCCGTGGACGCCTGCGCCCGGTCCGATGTCGACGATATAGTCGGCGGAGCGTATGGTTTCCTCGTCGTGCTCGACGACGATGAGCGTATTGCCGAGGTCGCGCAGTCCTTTGAGGGACGCGAGCAGCTTCTGATTGTCCTTCTGGTGCAGCCCTATGCTCGGCTCATCGAGGATGTAAAGCACTCCCGTAAGCCCGCTGCCTATCTGCGTCGCAAGGCGTATGCGCTGGCTCTCGCCGCCGGAAAGCGTGGCGGAAGAGCGCGCGAGAGTGAGATACCCCAGTCCCACGTCGGACAGAAAGCGCAGACGTGCGTTTATTTCTTTGAGCAGGCGGTGCACGATGAGTTTCTGCGTTTCCGTAAACTCGACCCCCGCGAGGAAATCGGCGAGTTCCGTGACGGTAAGGCAGCACGCCTCCCAGATATTCTTTCCGCCCACGGTGACATTCAGGGCTTCCGCTTTCAGCCGCTTGCCGCCGCACGCCGTGCACGGCACCTGTTTCATATAGCGCGAAATCTCCATTTTGACCATATCCGAGTCCGTCTCGTTGAATCTGCGGAGCAGATTGGTCGCAATGCCCTCGTATCCCGCGTTGAACTTACTGCTGAACGACGCGGTTTTGTATTCCATAGGTATCTTATCCCCGCCGTTGCCGTAGAAAATGAGGTTCATCACCCATTCGGGCAGGTCCTTGACGGGCACGTCCAGCGAAAAGCCGTACGCCTTGGACAGCGCGCGGAACTGCATCTGCGTCATTTTGCTGGTGTCTATATACCAGCCGCTGGCGCGGACCGCCCCCTGACGCAGCGTCATATTCGGGTCCACGATGAGCCTGCTCACGTCTATTTCGTTGGTGAAACCCAGCCCCGCGCACACGGGGCACGCTCCGTAAGGATTGTTGAAGGAAAAGAGGCGCGGAGTGAGTTCCTCTATGCTGATTTCGCAGTCGGGACAGGCGTATTTTGTGGAATAGAGCACTTCCTCTCCGTCGTAATCGGCGACGACCAGCCCGTCGGCAAGTTTGACGGCGGTTTCCAGCGCCTCGGTAAGACGACGGTTTATGCCCTCTTTGACTACGAGCCTGTCCACGACGACGCCTATGTTGTGCTTCACGTTCTTGTCGAGGTCGATGTTTTCGTCCAGCGTATAGTTTATGCCGTCGACGCGCACGCGCACATACCCCGCGCGCTTATACGTTTCGAGCTGCTTGACATACTCCCCTTTCCTGCCGCGCACGACGGGAGCGATGATTTGCAGTTTCGCTCCGCTGCGGGTCATTATTTTGTCCGCAATCTGGTCCACGGTCTGCCTGACGATTTCCCTGCCGCATTTCGGACAATGCGGCACGCCGACGCGCGCGTAAAGCAGACGCATATAGTCGTATATCTCCGTCACCGTGCCCACGGTGGAACGCGGGTTGTGCGAAGTGGTTTTCTGGTCGATGGAAACGGCGGGAGAGAGCCCCTCGATGTATTCGACGTCCGGTTTCTGCATCTGTCCGAGGAACTGACGCGCATAGCTGGACAGGCTCTCCATATATCTGCGCTGTCCTTCCGCGAAAATAGTGTCGAATGCAAGCGAAGATTTTCCGCTGCCCGAAAGCCCCGTAAACACCACGAGTTTGTCGCGCGGGATTTCGAGGTCGATGTTTTTCAGATTGTTTTCCTTTGCGCCTTTGATGAATATCTCTTTCATTTTCCGATATGCCGACGGCGTCCGTGCCGCGGGCTCATTTCAGTTTCTTTATCTGTTTTTTAAGTTCGTTCATTTCGTCGCGGAGTTTGATGGCGCGCTCGAAATCCAGCGCCGCGGACGCGGTTTTCATCAGTCCTTTGAGCCTTTCGACTTCCTTAACCAGGTCCTGAGGTGACAATTTGGCATTGTCAACCCTCTTTTTGGTGATTTCGAGCGTATTCTTGAACTCGCTCTTTATCGTGCGCGGAACGATGTTGTGCACGCGGTTATACTCCGCCTGTATGCCGCGCCTGCGCTCCGTTTCGCCGATTGCGCGTTTCATACTGTCCGTCATTTCGTCCGCATACATCACCACTCTGCCCTTGGCGTTTCTTGCCGCTCTGCCGACGGTCTGTATCAGTGCGCTCTCGCTGCGCAGGAAACCTTCCTTGTCTGCGTCGAGTATGGCGACGAGTTCCACTTCGGGAAGGTCCAGCCCTTCGCGCAGCAGGTTTATGCCCACCAGCACGTCGAACTCGCCTTTCCTCAAATCCCCGACTATGTCTATCCTCTCCAAAGTGTCGATGTCGGAGTGCATATACCGCACTTTTATGCCGACTTCTTTGAGGTAGTCCGTGAGGTTTTCCGCCATCTTCTTGGTCAGCGTGGTGACGAGCACCCTTCCGCCGTCCGCCGTGACGCGGTTTATCTCGCCGATGAGGTCGTCCACCTGTCCCTTGACGGGTTTGACCGCGATTTCCGGGTCGAGAAGCCCCGTCGGGCGTATGAGCTGTTCCGCCACTTCGTCGGCACGGTCGAGCTCGAACTGCCCGGGAGTCGCCGACACGCAGACCATCTGCCTTATCCTGCTGTCGAATTCCTCGAAATCCAGCGGCCTGTTGTCATACGCCGCGGGAAGACGGAAACCGTAATCCACCAGGTTCTTTTTGCGGGCGCGGTCGCCGTTGTACATACCTCTTATCTGCGGCAGCGTCATATGGCTTTCGTCCACGAAGCATATGAAATCCTTCGGGAAGAAGTCCAGCAGCGTATACGGCGGCTGTCCCGGCTTTCTGCCGTCGAAATAGCGCGAGTAGTTCTCTATGCCCGAACAGTATCCCATCTCGCGCATCATCTCGACGTCATAGTTCACCCTCTCGTCGATGCGCTGCGCTTCAATGAGCTTGCCGTTGGCGCGGAAGTATTCCACGCGTTCCTGCTTGTCGGCGAGAATGCGGCGGAAGACCTCTTCTTTGTCGCCGCTCACGACATAGTGCGTCGCGGGGAAAATCACGGTGTGTTTCAGGTCGTTCACGACGGTGGCGGTGACGGCGTCAATCTCGCTTATGCGGTCCACCGTGTCCCCGAAAAACTCCACGCGGATTGCTATCTCCGAGCTTCCCGCCGGGAAGATGTCCACCGTATCCCCGCGCACGCGGAAAGTGGAACGCACGAAATCGAAATCCGCCCGCTTGTACTGGATGTCGACAAGCCGTCTGATGAGCTCGTCGGGCTCGATTACGTCGCCCTCGCGTATGGAAACCGCCTGCGCGTAATAATCCACGGGAGCGCCCAGTCCGTAAATGCAGGATACGCTCGCCACGACTATGACGTCCCTCCTTTCGCACAGCGAAGCCGTTGCGGAGTGGCGGAGTTTGTCTATCTCGTCGTTTATCTCCAACTCCTTTTCGATGTAGGTGTCGGAGCGCGGGATGTAGGCTTCCGGCTGATAGTAATCGTAATAGCTTACGAAAAACTCCACGCGGTTATGCGGGAAAAACTCGCGGAATTCGTTGCAAAGCTGCGCCGCAAGCGTCTTGTTGTGCGCAATGACGAGCGCGGGACGCTGCAAACGCTCGATGACGTTCGCCATCGTGAACGTCTTTCCGCTCCCCGTGACGCCGAGCAGGACTTCCGTGGAAAATCCGCTTTCCAGCCCCGCCGCGAGTTTGTCTATCGCCGCAGGCTGGTCGCCGCAGGGAGAATAATTGCTGACGAGTTCGAAACGGTTCATAATCCGGAAATCTGCTGTATGAGCAGTTTTATACCCCATGCCGCCGCACCCGAACAGACGCCGCCCGCGACGGCAAGCAGAATTTTGAATTTGAGGTTGCTCCTGAACGCCTTTTCCACGCGCGCGAAAGCCAGCCCCTTCCTGTGCATATTGATGCAGTACACGAGCTCGCCCTTTTTGTCAGAGCGCGTGATGTCGAAATAGTCGTCGAGTTCGAGGTCGCGCAGCGTGCCGTCCAGCTCTTCCTCGTCGAAATCGAGGTCGAGGGAAAGGCGGTCGAATATGTCGAAAGGCGACAAAAGGCAGACCCCCGACCTTTTGTCGGCAGCCTGATATACCACGCGCATCACGGCGCGCTCCTTTTTGGTGAGAACGTGCTGCTTTTCAAGAGCCATTACGCCGCACCTCCGATATGCCTATAATGTTGATTTTCGTCACAATGCGGCGTTTATATGCCGCAATATGCGGTTAAAGCGCAAATTTCTGCAATATAATCGCAAGCGCCGCCACTATCATCCCGCCCAGCATACTGCCGGAAAACGCAATGAGGAAAAGCCTTGCTCCGAGCTTCGGCCGCTCCTTCGCCGCAGGTTCTTCGCGCTTTGCGGGGACTGCCGCCGCAGGCTGTTCCGTCCGCACCTTTTCTTCCGCAGGGGCAATGAGTTCGTCCAGACGGCGCGAGGTAAGCAGACAGTATTCGTCGGGAGTGAGATATTTCACTTCCAGATAATTCATATCGCGAAGGTCGCGGATGAGAGTGCTGAGCCTCTGTTTGTCGGGGCGGGAGCCTGCGGGAAGTTTTTCGAGTATTTCGTCCGCCTCAATGACTTTATACACGCCGTCTATGCCCGTAAGCTCGCGCAAAGCCGCTGCGATTTGTCCGTATTCCTTGTCCTGCATACGCCCTCCTTGCAACCTCTTGATTTTATCACACGGCACTGCGTTAGGCAATTATTTTTTGAAAACGCTACACAAACGCGCGGAGGTATGGTATCATACATTAAATATTCCGAAAACGGTAAAATCAAGACAAAAGCAAAGAAGGTAATTATGAATCTGCTTTCACGGTTTCTCAACCGCACCGATTTCACAGACTATGACGATTTCGCGAAGAACGTCCGCTTCTCCGTGCCCGAAAACTTCAATTTCGGCTATGACGTAGTGGACGAATATGCGCGCCTCGCGCCCGAAAAACGCGCGCTGGTCTGGTGCAATTCCGCGGGTGAAGAAAAAATAATGACTTTCCGCGACATCAGCGAAGCGAGCAACCGCACCGTCAATTTCCTCATTTCCGCAGGCGTGAAAAAGGGCGATTACGTGATGAGTATGCTCAACCGCCGCTGGGAATACTGGGTGCTGGTCACCGCGTGCTGCAAGCTCGGCGCGGTCATCATCCCCGCCACACATCTGCTGACGGCAAAGGACATCGTCTACCGCTGCAACTCGGCGGAAGTCAAGATACTTGTCGCCACGGCGGAAGAGGATGTCATAGAGCACATTTCCCACGCGCTCCCCAAGTGCGAAACGCTGAAAGAATGCCTCTTTACGAAACCTGTCGAAGGGTTCCGCTGTTTTGACGACTGCGTCGGCAAGATGAGCGCGGAGCTTCCCTCTCTGCCCCGTCCCGCCTGGAACGACCCTATGCTGTGCTACTTCACTTCCGGCACGACGGGTATGCCCAAAATGGTGCAGCACAATTTCGAATATCCCGCGGGCTTCGTGTTCAACGCCTGTTTCTGGCAGAAAGTCGTGGACGACGGGCTTCATTTCACCGCCGCCGAAACGGGCTGGGCAAAATGCAGCTGGGGCAAGATATACGGACAATGGATTGCGGGCAGCGCCGTGTTCGCCTACGACTATCACGGCAGATTCACCCCCACCGACCTGCTCCCTCTCATCTCGAAATACAAAATCACGACATTCTGCGTGCCGCCCACGATATACCGCTTCCTCGTGAAAGAGGACCTTTCCAAATACGATTTTTCCTCTCTCACACACTGCACCACCGCGGGCGAGGCGCTCAACGCAGAAGTGTATAAACAGTTCTACGAGGCGACGGGTCACAAGATTTACGAGGGCTTCGGTCAGACGGAATCCTGCGTCATCCTCGGCACGTTCTATTTTATGGAGCCCATAAGCGGCTGTTCGGGCAAGCCCTGCCCTCTCTACGACATCGACCTCATCGACGACGAGGAAAATCCCGTCCCCGTGGGCGCGGAAGGCGAAATCGCCGTCCGTCTGCGCCCTCATCAGTACGGGCTTGTCGCAAGCTACAAGAACGACCCCGAACGCACAAAGGCGGCGCGCGGCGGCAAATATTACCACACGGGCGACCTTGCAAAACGCGATGAGAACGGGCTCTATTGGTTCGTGGGCAGAAAGGACGACATCATCAAATCCAGCGGCTACCGCATCGGACCGTTCGAGGTGGAGTCCGCGCTTATGGAGCATCCGTCCGTGCTCGAATGCGCCATTACGGGCGCGCCCGACCCCGTGCGCGGCACGGTCGTGAAAGCCACCATAGTGCTCGCAAAAGGATACACGCCTTCCGACGAGCTCAAAAAGGAGCTGCAAAACCACGTCAAGCGTGCCACCGCTCCCTACAAATATCCCCGCATAATAGAGTTTGTCGAGGAAATGCCGAAGACCATCTCCGGCAAAATCCGCCGCGTGGAAATCCGCGAAAAGGACAACAAGTAATCATTGCACGAATTTGCGACAAAACGCAAAAACGCCGCCTCGAAAGCGGCGTTTTTTTTTGCCCCGCCGAATAAATACCCCATCAAAAAATCAAAGATTTCTTGATGGGGGCCCCGGTTTAAGCCCCACCGAAAAATCGAAGATTTCTCGGCGGGGACCCCGGAATTTTCCGTTCTTTTACTAAGGAATATTGTGCCCCCTCCTTCCCTTCGGGCTTTCCTCCCCCGTTCGGAATAAAGGGCACGTTTGCCAAAATGCGGGACTTGCGCTACATTTCTTTTCAGAGTTTATTTCTCGCACCCGCATAACCGAGCGGATAACGGCACTAATTGAACGTCGCTCGTTTTACCCCATCGAAAGCATTTTCGATGGGGACCCCGAAGTGGCGAGGAAGGCGACTCGCCTCGCACTACGCCCGTGTCTATTTAATTTTCCGTCCAGCTCGCGAGGTCGCAGAGCGCGCCGCGGCGTTCAAGAGGCGGTTGCACCGCCTGTGAACGCTTGGCTGAGCGGCGCGTGGCGCCCCTCTCCGTGTGTCATTCGGTGTATTTTATCAAAATATCGCCGTTCAGCAGAATAAGTTAAGCGTGAAAAACTCCGCAACCCCGTGAGCGTGACGAAAAGAAATCACCCTATACCCGACGGACATTTATTCGGAGTGGGAGCCGCAACAGGCGGCGACCGAGTGAGTGCCGAGGGCAAAAC
>UQVO01000009.1 GCA_900544575.1 uncultured Eubacteriales bacterium
TACACCGTCTAATTCGTCGGCAGCGTCAGATGTGTATAAGAGACAGTGCGTACACCGTGCGTAAAATGACAAGCACCGAATACGGTGCCCTCGCCGATTTTACATACCAAGCCATATTTATTCCCGACGGAGTGGTTGCACCTCCAAAAACCATTGTAAATACACCTGAACTGCGCATTTATCACGAAAACTTCGGACAATTGCCGCACGATACGGCTTTTGCCGCCGAATTCAAAGGCAAAGTCGTAGGAGCGGCCTGGGCACGCATAATAAACGATTACGGTCACGTGAACGACGATACGCCGTCCGTCGCAATCGCAGTGCTCGAAGACCACCGCGGAAAGGGAATCGGAACGGCGCTTCTCGAAAAACTGCTTGCGGAACTCGGACATTTCGGCATCTCCGCCGCCTCGCTGTCCGTGCAAAAGGAAAACCCCGCCGTGCATCTTTACGAAAGATTGGGGTTTGTCACTGTCAAAGAAACGGAGGAGGAATTCGTTATGTTTGTGCGTTTGCCGCAGCAGACGAACGGTCGGTGAAATCACAAAACGGAGATAACCGAAGCGTGTAAACAAAAAAACGGAGCGTCCCGCAGGCGCTCCGTTTTTCAATCCGTCATCCGTCAATCCATCCATTCGAATTCGAGGTCGGAAATGACGACCGTATCCCCTTCCTTCATTCCCTTGCGTTTCAGCTCGTCTATGACGCCGCGGTCTTTGAGCACTTTCTGGAAAAAGGCGAAAGATTCGGGCGAAGAAATGGTGACGTTCTGGATGAGGAAATCCACAAGTCCGCCGTCCACGAGGAATGAGCCGTCTGGCAGGCGCGTTACGGTGAACTTCTGGTCCGACCTCTCTTCCAGCACCGCGTCCGCGGATATGGGCGTACGCGCGGGGGGAGGAAGCTCGTCCACCTTACGCTTCATCACTTTGAGCAGCTCGTCCAAGCCGCTGTATGTGACGGAACTGACGGGATAAACTTCCTTGCCGGTCAGAGTGCGGAGTTTCTCCACGGCTTCATCCGCGCCGTCGGGCATGAGGTCGGTCTTGGACGCGACGACGATTTCGGGAGTTTCGGCAAGTTTTTCGCTGTACGCGGCAAGTTCCGCGCGTATCTTCACATAGTCGTCGTAAGGGTCTCTTCCCTCGCTGCCCGAAACGTCCACGACGTGCACAATGAGACGGACCCTCTCGATATGGCGCAGAAAATAATGTCCGAGCCCCGCGCCGTCGCTCGCGCCTTCAATTAACCCCGGAATGTCCGCTATGACGAAACTGTCGTCAAACATCTGCACCACGCCGAGGTTGGGATTTATGGTGGTGAAATGATAATTCGCGATTTTGGGCTTTGCCGAAGTGAGGACGGAGAGCAAAGTGGACTTTCCGACATTCGGAAATCCCACAAGCCCGACGTCCGCTATGGTTTTGAGTTCCAGCGTGACCTGCCTTTCCTCCGTGGTTTCTCCCAGCTGCGAAAAACCGGGAGCCTGCCGCTGTGCGTGGGCAAAACGCGCGTTACCCTTGCCTCCGCGGCCGCCCGTAAGCGCGACGAAACGGTCCCCTTCCTCAAAGAGGTCGGCAACGGTTTCTCCCGTGCGCGTATCTTTTATCACCGTGCCGACGGGCACCTTTATCACGAGGTCCTCCCCGCTTTTGCCCGTACAGTTCCGCCCCGCGCCGCTCGCGCCGTTCTCGGCGCGGAAATGCTTTTTGAACTTGAAGTCGACAAGGTTGTTGAGGTTTTTGTCGGCAAGAAACACGATGTTTCCGCCGTTGCCGCCGTCGCCGCCGTCAGGTCCGCCGTTGGGCACGTATTTTTCCCTGTGGAAGGACACGGCGCCGTTGCCGCCGTTGCCCGCTTTTATGAATATCTTTACGTAATCAAGAAACATCGTCTTTCTCCGCCGTGTGCCGCAAAACGCGGACCTTCGTCACAGTTTTCCCGCCGCTTTCAATTCCTCCGTTATGGCGTGCGCGCTGCGCTTGCCCGCACCCATAGCCAGAATCACCGTCGCCGCGCCCGTCATCGCGTCGCCGCCGGTATAAAGCCCGCGCACGGACGTCCTGCCGCATTCGTCGGCAACGATAGTGCCCTTTGGCGTCGTTTCGAGCTGCGGAAAACTGCGTTTGATTATCGGATTCGGCGTAGTGCCGAGCGCGACAATCACCTCGTCGCAGGAGATGTCGAACTCGCTGCCCGCGACGGGCACGGGTCTGCGGCGTCCGCTCGCGTCGGGCTCGCCGAGCTCCATACGGATGCAGCGCATTCCAGCGACCGCCCCGCCTTCGCCCAGAATTTCAACGGGGTTCGTGAGCAACTCGAATTTTATTCCCTCTTCTTCCGCGTGCTCTATCTCTTCCGCTCGCGCAGGCATTTCCGCGCGGCTCCGCCTGTAAACCAGCGTGACTTCCGCCCCCAGCCTGCGGGCAGTGCGCGCAGCGTCCATAGCGACGTTGCCCGCCCCCACGACGACGACGTTCCTGCCGCGCTGAACGGGCGTAACGGCGTCTTTTTCGTATGCTTTCATAAGATTGACGCGGGTGAGGAATTCGTTTGCGGAGGACACTCCCGAAAGGTTTTCGCCCTTGACGTGCAAAAACGACGGAAGCCCCGCTCCCGTGCCCACGAACACGGCGTCATACTCGCCGAGAAGCTCGTCAAGCATAACCGTTTTGCCGACAACCGTATTCGTTTCTATGTCCACTCCGAGCGCCACGACTTTGTCAATCTCGCGCTGCACCAGACTCTTGGGCAGCCTGAACTCGGGGATGCCGTACACCAACACGCCGCCCGCCTTGTGGAGCGCCTCGAACATAGTGACCCGCACGCCGGCTTTTGCCAAATCCGCGGCACAGGAAAGAGACGCAGGCCCCGAACCGACAACCGCAACGCGCGCGCTCCCGCGCTCTTGCGCGACGGGATGTATGCCCTTTTCCGCCGCATAATCCGCGACATATCTTTCCAGCGCGCCTATCGCGACGGAACCGCCGAGTTTTTCGCGGCGCACGCAGAACTTTTCGCATTGGTTTTCCTGCGGACACACCCTGCCGCATACGGCGGGCAGATTGTTGTCGGCAAGCAGCCTTTCGGCGGACTTGTCAAGCTCGCCCGCGCGGATGTGCGCGATGAAATCGGGGATATGCACCCCGACGGGACATCCCTTCATACAGGGAGCGTTTTTACAGTTCAGGCACCTTTCCGCCTCGGCAAGCGCAAGTTCGGGGGTGTATCCCAGCGCCACTTCGCGGAAATTCTTTATCCTCTCTTCCGGCGGCTGCGCCGGCATAGCGTGTCTTTTGAGGTCGCCCTTCATCTCGCACCTCCCCTGAGCCTGCACATATGCTCGTTTTCCTGCTCTCTGTATGTGCGGGAACGCTGTATCGCCTCGTCGAAATCCACCTTGTGCCCGTCGAATTCGGGTCCGTCGATACAGGCGTACTTTATCTCCCCGCCCACGGTAAGACGGCAGCATCCGCACATTCCCGTGCCGTCGACCATAACGGGGTTCATACTGACAATGGTGGGAATGCCGAACTCCGCCGTGACGGCACACACCGCACGCATCATCGGCAGAGGTCCTACGGCAAGCACCGCGTCGTAACGGACGCCGCGTTCGAAAAGGTCGCGCGCAACGTCGGTCACAAACCCTTTCCGTCCGCTCGACCCGTCGTCGGTAATGACGTAGAAGTCACGCGCAAACGTGCGGAACTCCTCCTCGTAAATGATGAGCGACTTGTTGCGTGCGCCGACGATGACGTCCGCGGGTCTGCCTTCTGCGGCAAGCTGTTTTGCCTGCGGATAAATGACCGCGCTCCCTATGCCGCCTCCGACCAAAAGAATGTCTTTATACTCCGACAGGTCGGTGGGATTTCCGAGCGGTCCGACAAAGTCCGCAAGACGGTATCCGACTTCGCACCTCGCGAGCAATGCGGTCGTGTAGCCGACTTCCTGCACCAGAATGCATACCGTGCCCTTTTCGCGGGAATAATCGCAGACGGTGAAAGGCACTCTCTCTCCGTCCTCGTCCACGCGCAGAATGACGAATTGACCCGCACGGCAATGCTTTGCGACGTCGGGAGCGTAAACGACGTATTCGTTCACTCTCTCCGCAAGCGTCCTTTTGGCAACAATTTCGTATTTCTCCATACTTCCTCACACGCCCGCGCGCATTATGCGCGACAGACAAATCTGATGCGGAAAACGGGAAAAGTATTCTCATTTTCCGCAAAATGTATTATACTTTTTGCTGATTTTGATAATACTTGCACACTTCCGTGAGCTTGCACTCCGCGCAATTCGGCTTCTGGGAGTGACAGACGTAACGCCCGTGAAAAATGAGCAGGTGATGCAGGTGGCTCCACTTGTCTTCGTCAAACGCCGCCATAAGCTGCTTTTCCGTTTCCTCTGGCGTCTTCGCCGAAACGATGCCGAGGCGGTTGGACACCCTGAAAACGTGCGTATCCACCGCTATTGCGTTGCCGCCGTACGCCACGGCGTAGACTACGTTCGCGGTCTTGCGCCCCACTCCGCGCAGTTTCATCAGTTCTTCGCGCGTGGTCGGCATCCCTCCCATTTCGATTATGCTCGCTGACGCTTCCTTTATGGCTTTCGCCTTGTTGTGATAAAACCCGCAGGAAAAGATGTGTCTTTCCAGCTCCTCCACGGGCATTGCGGCGAAATCTTCGGGCGTGGACGCGATTTTGAACAGCTTGTCCGTAATCATATTCACGCGCTTGTCCGTGCACTGCGCGGACAGTATGACCGCGACAAGCAGCTGAAAGGGCGTGCCGAAATCCAGCTCGCAGTCCGCTCCGCCGTGCATTTGTTCAAGCAATCCGTAAATTTTTTCGTTGGTCGCATTCACGCGAACATTATTGCACACTTCCGCGTTCTTTGCAATCTATTCCGCGGCCCGATGCACAAAAACCGCCTTCTTTTGCGCTCCGTTTTTTCTCTCTTGCGCCTTTGGGCGCCTTCGCCGCGCAGACTTATGCCGCAACGGCGAAGCGGCGGGCTACATCCGCCTCGCCGCTCCGCTCTCCGTAATGTAGAAAAATCCGATTGTCGATGTGAGCCGCATCCTTTCCAGAACCGCTCTCGCCTGTCCGAGGTTTTTCACCAGCAGTTTGACCGACAGCCCGCAGCCTGTCCCCGCGGATGACGGGGTGTTGATGATGCGCGCGGGTATGCGGTAGGTCGCCAGCTCCTCGTAAAAACGCATGGCATCGGAGCGCGAACGGAACGCAATAAAGAATTCTCTCATAAACCCCTCCGAATATTGTATGTATCCGTCCGCTAATATACAATACTGACGGATTTTTTCTTTTGACACACTCCCCTGCGTATCACACGGGAAAGCGCGGGCATATCCTATTGCGGAGGAAAATATGATTTATCTCGACAATGCCGCAACTTCGCATTTCAAACCGCAGGGCGTGCTCGACGCGCTGACATACGACCTCGCCCATTCCGCAAACAGCGGAAGAAGCGGACACAAATACGCGCTGGACGCGGCGATGAAAATCGAGGATTGCAGGCGCTTTCTGCTCTCCGCGCTCGGCGCGCCGGAGGGGGAATACGGCATTGCGTTCACGAAAAACTGCACCGAAGCGCTCAACCTCGGCATTTTCGGTTTCCTGCGCGAAGGAATGCGTGTGGTGACGACGGCTTACGACCACAATTCCGTCCTGCGCCCCCTCTTCGAGCTCCAAAAACGCGACAAAATCGAGCTTATGGTGGTTGACCCGGCCGACAACGGCTTTGTCACGCCGGAACATCTCGACACAGCAATGCAGAATGCGGATTTCTGCGCGGTGAGTGCCGCCTCGAACGTGACGGGAGCGCGGATAAATCTGAAAGCGCTTGCGGAATCGGCGGCAAAATACGGCACGGTGACCCTCGTCGACGGAGCGCAGGCGGTGCCGCTCGTCGAAATCGATATGAAAAAACTCGGCTTCGATATGCTCGCGCTGCCGGGACACAAAGGGTTGCACGGACCGCAGGGCACGGGATGTCTGATATTCCGCACCGACCTCAGGCTCCAACCCCTGGTTATGGGCGGCACGGGAACGGCGTCGGACAGCACCTATCAACCCACCGAACCGCCCGAAGCGCTGGAAGCGGGGACGCTCTTTGCGGGCGGCATCGCCGCGCTGCACGCGGGCGCGAAATGGAGTTTTGCCGAACGCTCCCGCAACGCTCCGCACGTCAGAAGGCTTGCGGAAGAGCTCACGGAATATCTCAAAGGACTTGACGCGGAAGTCTACACCAAGGACCCCGCCCTCGGCGTCGTATCCTTCAATCTCAAAGGCAAGGAGAGTTCTTTTGTGGCAAATGCGCTGGCGGAAAGGGATTTTGCCGTGCGCGGCGGACTGCATTGCGCGCCTCTTGCGCACCGCGCTCTCGGAACGTCCGAACGCGGCGCCGTGCGCGCAAGCATAGGCACGGACAACACGGAAAAAGACATTTACCTTTTCGTCGCGGAACTCGAAAGGATAAACGTGCTCCGAAGATAGCCTTCCCGTGCGGACAGACGCGGAAAGGCGGCGCAGCGCGCCGCCTTTGTTTTCCGTGTCTCACAGCATACGGCACCGGGAAGCGCGCGTTCCGCACGAAAAGCCTTTTATGAGCTTTTTACAGTCTGAACACGCGCACTCCGTCCACGACGCACGACGACGCGACGATAATGCGCTTCGCCTCGCGCGGAGTCAGCGCGGAATACCTCTCGTGCAGCAGACAGCACGCGCCCGCAACGTACGGCGCGGACACCGACGTGCCGGACATCATCGCGTAAGTTCCGCCCGCGTCCACGCCGCGCACCGCGACGCCGGGAGCGTACACGTCGGGACGGTACACCCCCTGATATACGCCGGATGACGAAAACGGAGCGACTTTCAGGTTTTCGTCCACCGCGCCGACGGTGATGACTTCGCCGCTCACCCCCGGCGATTTCAGCCCGCCGACGCCGCTGTTGCCCGCCGCGCACACCACCGTTATCCCGCTTCGCGCAAGCATTTCCGCGCCGAGTTTAAGAGGGTCGGCGGAGGCAAGCGGGTCCGCGCCGAAACTCATACAAGCGACTTTCACGTTCAGTCTGCGGAAATTGTCGTAAAGCCATTGCATCCCTTCGAGTATGGTGAACGCCCCCGTTTCTCCCGAAGCGGAAATGACCTTTACGGACACGACGTCCGCCTGCGGCGCCACGCCGTGCACCTCACCCGCCGAAAGGATGCCGTTGCCCGCCGCGACGCCCGTCACGAACGTGCCGTGACCGTTGTCGTCGTACGGAAACTCTTTCCCGCCCACGAAATCGCGGAATTCTTTCACGCGGTCGCGCGGAATGCTGATGTCGGAATGCGGTGAAACCCCCGTGTCGAGCACGCAGAGAGTGACCCCGCGCCCCGTCAGCCCTTTTGCGGAAAAAATCTCCGCTTCCGCATTTGCCGCCGCAGAACTTGCGCCGACGTCCGCGGAACGCCCGCCCTCCGACGCGTTTGACGCACCCTGCTTCGCTTCGCCGTCATTTTCGGCCGTTTTCCCGTCCGCGCCACCGCCGTGCGTATCGAGGGCGTCCAGCGCGCTCACGCGACCGCTTGCCGAAACGGACACCACCTCGTGCATTTCCGCAAGCCGCACCGCGTCCTTTCTGTCGCACCTAAGCCCCAGCGCGCTGATAAACGGAAACATCGCCGCCACTTTGAAATGGCGCGCTATGTAACCCAACTGCCACGAGTTGCGCACCCGCACCACCGCGTCCGCCTCGCCTCCTGCGGCAAGTACGCTTACAAGTCCCTCGTCAAGTTTTTTCATACTACCTCAACATCCCTATTATTTCGCGCATACGGCGCACCTGTTCCGCAGTCATATACGGCGCCGCCATACGGCAGAACTCGTCGAGCCTGTCCACGTCGAGAAGCCCCTGCGCCCTGAGGGAGGACGCCTCGCGCATAAGCTCCTCGGACAGCTCCTCCCTGCTCATTGTCGAATACTGCGCCGCACGTTCCGCCACATCCTGCGGAATGTCGCCGGGCATATTTCCGTCCGTGCGTCCGCCGTTCTGCGGCCGACCGTATCCGCCGCCCTCTCCGCCGCCGTAACGTGTTCCGAAGCCGCCGTAGCGCACTTCGCCCTCAGATGAGTAACCGCGGTTGTCCGAACCGCCGTAGTTTCGGTAATCGTTCATTGCCACCTCCGTCACAATCATAATATGACGGCATATATTGAATTGCGTGAGGTGGATATGAACGCGGATATGAACACCTTGATGGCTTTGATGTCTATGATGAACAAACCGCCGTCGCAGGACGGCGGGAATCCGATGCAGACGATGCTGCCGCTGATTATGGGAATGATGGGCGGACGCGGCGCGGAAAACGCGGGCGCGGACGGAGGCGCACAGGGCGGAAACGCAATGCTGAAAATGCTGCCTATGCTGATGAATATGATGCGCGGAGGAAATCCCTTCCCCGCGGTCGGCGCGGACGGAGGTCAATCCTCAGGCGAAGGACGGCAGCAGAACGGCGACAGACGGGACGGAGAAAACGGAGCCCGTCCTTTCGCCGCGGAAGACGGGCGCGCCTCGCCGCGCGCGCAGGAGCGCGCAAAACCGCCGTACGCTCGCACGCCCTTTTCGGAGATAGGGTTTGCGGGAGCGGAGGTGCGCGGTTTTATGGAAACTCTGTGGCGGATAAGGCGGAACGTCTGAAAACACCGCGGATTTTTCGGAAATCGGAAAACAAAAGAGCCGCGCTTTTGCGCGGCTCGGTTTGGCTTTTTTAGGTTGTCAGAAGATAACGTCGTTTTCGTAAAGCGGATGCGCCTCGCACAGCGCGAGCACCTTTTCCGTCACGCGGGGAATAGCTTCCTCCCCGTTCTTTATGATGTCCGCAATACAGCCGCCGATGACTTTCATATCCTCTTCTTTCATACCGCGGGTGGTGACTGCGGGAGTGCCGATACGCACGCCGCTGGTGACGAAAGGCTTTTCGGGGTCGTTGGGCACGGCGTTTTTATTGACGGTGATGTGCGCTTCGTCCAGCCATTTTTCGAGCTGTTTGCCCGTGACTCCCGTGCCTACGAGATTGAGCAGCATAAGATGGTTGTCCGTGCCGCCGCTGACGAGGTTTATGCCCTCCGAAAGCAGAGTGTCGGCGAGCGCCTTCGCGTTCTTGACCACCTGCACCTGATACTCTCTGAACTCGGGAGTGAGCGCTTCCTTGAACGCGACCGCCTTCGCCGCGATGATATGCATAAGAGGGCCGCCCTGCGAGCCGGGGAAAATGATTTTGTCGATGCGCTTTGCGAGCTCTTCGTCGTTGGTCATAATAAGACCGCCGCGGGGTCCGCGCAAAGTCTTGTGCGTCGTAGAGGTGATGAAATCCGCATACGGCACGGGAGAAGGATGTACGCCTGCGGCGACGAGCCCCGCGATGTGCGCGATGTCCACCATAAAGTATGCCCCGACTTCGTCCGCTATGGCGCGGAACTTGTCGAACTCTATCGTGCGCGCATACGCCGACGCGCCCGCAACGATGAGTTTCGGCTTGTATTCCAGCGCCTTGGCGCGCACGTCGTCGTAATTTATCCTGCCCGTTTCGGGGTCGAGCCCGTAGGACACGAAGTTGAAAAGTTTTCCGCTGAGGTTGACGGGAGAACCGTGGGTGAGATGTCCGCCCTCGGACAAAGACATTCCGAGCACGGTGTCGCCGGGTTGCAGAACCGCATAGTAGACCGCGAAATTGGCGTTTGACCCGCTGTGTGCCTGAACGTTTGCGAATTTCACTCCGAAGAGCTCTTTCGCGCGCTCTATGGCAAGCTCTTCCGCACGGTCGACGAACTGGCATCCGCCGTAGTAACGCTTGCGGGGATAGCCCTCCGCGTATTTGTTGGTGTAAAAGCTGCCCGCCGCCGCCATTACCGCGGGGGAAACTATGTTCTCGCTGGCGATGAGTTCGAGATTGTGCTGCTGACGGTGAAGTTCCTCCACCATGGAATCATAAAGTTCGCCGTCCACGGCTTTGATGCATCTGAGGTCTACCATACGTTCTCCTTTTGTGATGTGACGGGGAAAAGCCCCCGTAAAAAAGTCAAGCCCGCATAAGCGGGCGTTGCTTTACAGGTTTTTGTCGAGCGCCGCCGCAAGCTGCGCTTTCTGACGGAAGCCAATCATTTTGTCCACGACTTTGCCCGCCTTGAACACGAACACGGCGGGAATGGTCATAATTCCGAACCTTTCCGCCAGGTCGGGACAGTCGTCCACGTTGACTTTGCCGACGACGGCCTTGCCGACGTAATCGTTCGCCACGTCTTCCACGACGGGACCGAGCATCTTGCAGGGACCGCACCAGCTTGCCCAGAAATCCACCATAACGACGTCGTTGGACGCGATGATGTCATCGAAATTGTCGCTCGTGATTTTCACGCAATTTTCGTTCATTTTTTTCTCCTTCCGGCTTATTGCCGTTCAGCATTATGCTGCGAGTTGTTTACGTTTTTATTCCCGTCTTCCGCAGGTGCGGCGCTCTCCGCGCTCCGCTTTGCCGCCTCTCCCGAAAGAGCGGACGGAGGCGGACAAATCTCCACCATCTGCGGCGCAAACCCTTTGCGCTTCCTGATGACGAAACGGTCAAGAAGGAAGGCTATCACAAACCCCGCAACCAATCCGCCGACAGCCAGAAGAGCCTGCGCAAGCTCGCTGAGCAGCGACCCCGCGCCCACGCCTATTCCGACGAGTACAAGGGGTATTATATAGACTATGAGCGCGGCTGTCAACACAAACCGCTCCCCCATACGCACGCTGACGAAATCTCCGACAACCGCACCGAGAGTGTTCTCGATGACAATCTGAACTTTCATTCCGTCCTTTGTCACGGCGCACATATGACAGCTGTCGCACGCGCTCTTTCTGTCGAACTGTACGGTGGCTTTTCCGCCTTTGACTTTCGTGACGACGCCGCGCTCGGTCATTCTTTCACCGCCGCCGCGACGTCCGCCGCCGCACACGCAAAATTCTCGCCCGTCGCCATATTTTTGAGGGTGACTTCGCCGCGGTCCAGCTCGTCGTCGCCTATGACCGCGGCATAACGCGCGCCGCACTTGTCGGCGTATTTCATCTGCGCTTTGAGTCCTCTTCCCATAAGGTCGAATTCCGTCTTTATGCCCTCTTTGCGGAGCATAGCCGCAAAGCGCGGGGCGAATTCCTCGGCGCGCGCGCCGAGAGCCGCGACATACACGTCCGTCCTTTCCGGCTCCGCACGCAGAGCCCCCGTGTTTTCAAGCACGAGCAGCAGCCTTTCCAGCCCCAGACCGAACCCGACCGCGGGGGTGGGCTTGCCGCCGACTTCCTCCACGAGATGGTTGTATCTGCCGCCGCCGCATACCGTCCCCTGCGCTCCGATGTCCTCGGACACGAATTCGAACACCGTACGGGTGTAATAGTCCAGCCCGCGCACGATGGACGGATTGACCTCGAACGGGATGCCGAGCCCTCCGAGTATCGCCTGCACTCCCGCAAAGTGTGCCTTGCAGTCGTCGCAGAGATAATCCGTGATTTTGGGTGCTCCCGCGGTGATGCGCCTGCATTTCTCTTCCTTGCAGTCGAGGATGCGCAGCGGATTGCGGTCGAAACGGTCGCGGCAGGACGCGCACATATCGGCAAGATTGTCGCCGATATACTTTTTGAGGGCGGCATTGTATTCCGCACGGCAGGTGCGGCAGCCTATGCTGTTGATGTTCAGTTTCAGCGCGTTAAGCCCCGCGGACGTAAGAAAGGTGTGCGCAAGCGCGATGACCTCCGCATCCGCGGCGGGAAGCTCGCTTCCGTACAGCTCGACTCCGAACTGGTGATGTTCGCGCAGTCTGCCGTTCTGGGGACGTTCGTAGCGGAACACCGACGCCAGATAGTACGCTTTCATCGGCAGTCCCTGCTGTGCAAGCCCGTTTTCGATGAATGCGCGCGCAACGCCCGCCGTCCCTTCGGGGCGCAGAGTCATACTGCGGTTCCCCTTGTCGAGGAAGGTGTACATTTCCTTGTTGACGATGTCCGTGGTTTCGCCCACTCCCCTGGTGAAAAGTTCGGTATGCTCGAAAGTGGGGGTGCGCATCTCGCGGAAACCGAAAAGCGCGGCGACTTCTCTCGCCTTGTTCTCGACCCAATGCCACTTGTAGGCATCCTGCGGCAGCATATCCTTTGTGCCCTTGGGGATAGCAATCATATTCCCTCCGTCCGCCGCCTCCCGCGGCGCATAATCGGCTCAAAACGGTGTTCAACGCGCGTTTTGCGCAGCTGAACACCGCTTTTGCGTCAAAATATTGGTTTCCTCAGAGAATGTATTTCCTGAGCGACGCGGCTCGCAGCGACGTGGCGAGATGCGCCGTCACATAGTCCTTGTCGATGTGTATCGCCTTGGTTTCGTTGTCGTCCGCTTCGTAAAGCACGTCTTTCAGAAGATGTTCCAGCACTGCGTGCAGACGGCGCGCGCCGAGGTTTTCGCTGTTCTCGTTTTCGTAATACGCCGTGCGCGCGATTTCGCTGATGGCGTCCTCCGTGAAGTCCAGTTCCACACCGTCCACGCCGAGCAACGCCTTATACTGTTTCAGCACCGCGTTGTCTGGCTCGGTGAGTATCTTGACGAAGTCGTCTTCCGTGAGGTTGTCCAGCTCCACTCTGATGGGGAAACGCCCTTGCAGTTCGGGGATGAGGTCCTCCATCTTGGACATATGGAACGCGCCCGCCGCGATGAACAGTATGAAGTCGGTGCGTATAGAACCGTACTTGGTCTGCACCGTGCTGCCTTCGACTATGGGCAGAATGTCCCTCTGGACGCCTTCGCGCGACACGTCGTGTCCCTGGTCCCTGCCCGCGCGCGCCGCAACTTTGTCTATCTCGTCGAGGAAGACCACGCCGTCCTGCTCCGCACGCGCAAGCGCTTCGGACGTGATGGCGTCCTGGTCGACCATCTTCTCCGCCTCCTGGTTGACGATGAAATCCATCGCCTGCTTGACGGTGAGCTTCCTCTTCTTTTTCTTGACGCCCATCATACCCCCGAAAATGTTTCCGAGGTCGATTTCGTTGCCGGGAGCGTTGCCGGGAGTGAGCTGTATGGGCTTGGGCTGCTGCTTTATCTCCATCTCGATGGTGATGCCGTCGAGATGTCCAGCGCGTATCTCGCTGAGCAGTTCTTCTTTAAGCTGCGCGTCGGACTTGTCCGCGGTGTCCGCCTTTTTGCGGATGGGCAGAAGCAGCTCGACGAGGTTGTTCTCCGCGATTTCGGTCGCGCGGGGCATAACCTCTTTGAACTTTTCTTCCTTGACCATACGCACGGAAACCTCGACAAGGTCGCGGATGATGCTTTCCACGTCCCTGCCCACATAACCGACTTCCGTGAATTTGGTGGCTTCCACCTTGACGAAAGGCGCGCGCACGAGTTTCGCGAGCCTGCGCGCGATTTCCGTCTTACCCACGCCCGTGGGGCCTTTCATAAGAATGTTCTTGGGCGTGATTTCTTCCCTCATTTCCTCGGGAAGACGGCTCCTTCTGTAACGGTTGCGCAGCGCGATTGCCACCGCTATTTTCGCATCCTGCTGCCCTATGATATATCTGTCCAGTTCTTTGACGATTTGTTTGGGTGTAAGTTCCATATCCTTTCTCCTCAGACCGTTTCGACCGTGATGTGGTCGTTGGTGAAGACGCAAAGCTCCGACGCGATTTTGAGTGCGCGCACCGCAATCTCTTTCGCGTCGAGGTCCGTCGCACCGGCAAGCGCGCGTGCCGCCGCAAGCGCGTAATTTCCGCCGCTGCCTATCGCGCATATGCCGCTTTCGGGCTCAATGACCTCGCCGCTGCCGGACACGATGTAAAGAGAGTTCGCGTCCGCTACGATAAGCAGCGCTTCCAGCTTGCGGTACATCTTGTCGCTGCGCCAGAGTTCCGCGAGTTCGACCGCGGAACGCATAAGGTTTCCGCTGTATTTTTGCAGCATTTCCTCGAACTTTTCCGAAAGCGCGAACGCGTCGGACACCGAACCCGCAAAGCCGATGACGACTTTGTCGTTGTATATGCGCTTCACCTTGACGGCGTTGCCTTTCATAATGACGCTTTCGCCCATAGTGACCTGTCCGTCGCCCGCTATGGCGGTCATTCCGCCCCTTTTGACGGCACAGATGGTCGTTCCTCTGAATTCCATAAACACCTCCGCCGGATGTCCCGGCACGGTCTGCGGTGAGTTTTTCCGCAGAGCCGTATTTCAGTCGCGGTACCGCGTTTCGTCCGCAAAACGGATTATATCACGCACGGCGCGGTCGCGATAGTATTTTTTACGTTCTTTTTTGCCCACATCCCCCGCGTACGGCAGCAGCCCGAAATTTGCGTTCATAGGCTGAAATCCCGTGCCCGCGGAAGCGACGTAACGGCACAGCGCGCCCGTAACCGTCGTCGCGGGAGGCACCGCCGCGCTCTCCCCTCTGAGCTCTCTCGCGAGGGATACCGCCGCGACAAGTCCGCTCATTATGCTCTCGACATAACCTTCCACGCCTGTGAGCTGTCCCGCCGCGTACAGTTTATTGTCGCCCGCAAACCTGAAATTCGCATTAAGACAGCTGTCCGAATTGAGATACGTGTTGCGGTGCATAACGCCGTAGCGGAGATATTCCGCCTCCGCAAGCGCGGGTATCATACCGAACACCCGTTTCTGCTCGCCGAAAGTCAGGTTGGTCTGAAAGCCGACTATATTGTAGCAGTCGCCCGCCGTATTCTCGCGGCGCAGCTGCACGACGGCGTAAGCGCCCTTCCCCGTGGCGGGGTCGCGCAGCCCTACGGGACGCAGCGGACCGAAACGCATAGCGTCCTCTCCCCGCCTCGCAATCTCCTCTATTGGCATACACCCCTCGAAAAGCTCCTTCCTCTCGAAGTCTTTCAGCACAACGGTTTCAGCCGCGACCAACGCTTCGCGGAACGCCAGATACTCCTCTTTTTCCATCGGGAGGTTGAGATAATCCTCCCCGCCCTTGCCGTAACGTCCGCCGAAATAGGCTCGGCGCATATCCACGGAGGAAAACTCGACTATGGGAGCGACCGCGTCGTAAAAGTGCAGATTCTCCTCTCCCGTAAGTTCCGCAAGCCTTGCCGCGAGCGCGTCCGACGTGAGCGGGCCCGTAGCGACGACGGCGGGTCCCGAAGGCAGTTCCGTCACCTCTTCCCGCACAAGTTTGAAACGCGGATGAGAAAACAGCTCCTTTTCCACCGCCGCTGAAAACTTCGCCCTGTCCACCGCAAGCGCGCTGCCGGAAGGCACTCTGCACTCTCTCGCCGCCGCAAGCAGACGGCAGCCGAGCGCGTCGAGCTCCTCCTTGAACGTGCCGGAAGCGGTGTCGCCGCTCTCGGATTTGAGAGAGTTTGAACACACAAGTTCCGCAAGCGCGTCCGTGGAATGCGCGCCCGTCATACGCACGGGGCGCATTTCGTACATCTTCACGCCGAAACCGCGGGACAGCAGCTGCAAGGCGGCTTCGCACCCCGCAAGCCCTCCTCCGACCACGGTCACGACGTCGTTCATTTCTTATCTCCGTCCGCTTCGGCGGGAGCCGCCTCGCGGTGTCCGCATTGCTTGTTCATACAGACGTAAGTCTTCTTCTCGCCCCTGCCCGAAACGCGCATTGCGCCGCCGCAGTCCGGACAAAGTTTGGGCGCGGGCAGGTCCCAGCTGGTGAAATCGCACTTGGGATAATTGTCGCAACCGTAAAACACCTTGCCCGCCCTGCTCGTCTTTTTGACGACGTCGCCGCCGCACTTGGGACATTTGCCCACGACTTCGACGATACGCTTGATGTTTTTGCATTCGGGATAGTTGGGACAGGCAAGGAATTTGCCGTACTTGCCGTCCTTTATCACCATCTTTGCGCCGCACTTGTCGCAAATCACGTCGCTCTCTTCGTCGGGCAGACGCCCGCCGCCCGCGGAATGATAGGCGCGGTCGATGAACTTCTGCAACCGCGGATAAAACGCCCCGATGAGCTCCTGCCACTGCTGTCCGCCGTCCGCGACTTTGTCCAGCGCGCCTTCCAGCCTTGCGGTGAAGTTGAGGTTCATAATGTCGGGGAAGTTCTTTTCCATATACTCGCAGACTATCTCACCGAGCTGCGTAGGTTTGATGAATTTCTGCTCCTTTTCGGTATACTCGCGCTTTGCGAGCACGGAAATTATGGACGCGTAAGTGCTGGGGCGGCCAATGCCGTTCTCTTCCATTGCCTTGACGAGCGTCGCGTCGTTGTAACGCGCAGGGGGCTTGGTGAACTTCTGCTCGCTCGAAACGTCGTCGAGGACGAGTTTTTCGCCCTCGTTGAGGTCGGGAAGGGTGTCCATTTCGTTCTGCTTGTCCTCGTCGTTTTCGGCGGTGGAAGTGTATACGGCGGTGAACCCCTTGAACTTCACGCTCCTGCCCTTCACCACGAAACCGAGCTTCGACTCCGCGCCCTCTCCCGCGATATGCACGCGCATTGTGTTGTACTGCGCGCTCTTCATCTGCGACGCGAGAAAACGCTCGTAAATGAGCTTGTAAAGGCGGAACTGGTCGCGGTCTATCTTGCCTTCCAGCGATTTGGGGGTGCGTTCGAGCGAAATGGGTCTTATCGCCTCGTGCGCGTCCTGCGCGTTGTCGCTGGTCTTGTAGACGTTGGGCGTGTTCGGAGCATATTCCTTGCCGTAATGCTCCGTGATGAACGCAAGCGTGCCGCGCGCGAAGTCGGGCGACACCCTGACGCTGTCCGTGCGGATGTAGGTGATGAGGGCGTGCAGCCCCTCTCCGCCTATGTCCACGCCTTCGTAAAGCTGCTGCGCCACGCGCATAGCCCTGTCCGCCGCCATATTCAGCTTATGGTTCGCCTCCTGTTGCAGCGTGCTTGTGGTGAACGGAGGCGCGGGACGCGCCGTGCTCACGCTCTTTTTGACTTCGTCAACGGTATAGTGCGACCGCCGCATAATGTCGGTTATGCGGTTTGCCGTATCTGCGTTGTCCACTTTCAGCTTGTCGCCGTCGAGGTCGTTGAACGCCGCTTTGAATATGTTAGCCTTCGTGCGCGGCGCGCCCTCTTTCAGCAGCATTGCGAAAATGTTCCAATACTCCTCGGGCTTGAAATTCCTGATTTCGTTCTCGCGGTCGACAATCATTTTCAGCGCGGCGGACTGCACCCGTCCCGCCGAAAGCCCGGATTTCTTCCCCGCCTTTATCTTGCGCGAAAGAATGGGCGAAATCTTGTAGCCGACGAGCCTGTCCAGCACCCTCCTCGCCTGCTGCGAGTCCACGAGGTTCATATCTATCTCGCGCGGGTTCTCCATCGCCGCGCGCACCGCTTTCGGCGAAATCTCGTTGAACTCTATCCTCACCTTGTCCCCCTTTATGCCGAGGGTGTTTTTGAGGTGCCAGCTGATGGCTTCGCCTTCGCGGTCCGGGTCCGTCGCGAGATACACTTTGTCATACTTCCCGACAGCCTGCGAAAGGCGTTTTATCGTTTCCTCTTTGTCGGGCGTGACGATATACTGCGGCTTGAAACCGTGTTCGACGTCAATGCCGAGAGTCCTCTGCGGCAGGTCGCATACGTGTCCTTTCGAGGCAAGCACGGTTGCGTCCCCGCCCAGATATTTCTGGATTGTCTTTGCCTTGGAAGGCGACTCGACTATGATAAGCTGTTTCATTCTTTCTCCTTTCGGTTCAGCACAATGCGTAATGATTGCCGCCCGTCTGCACGAGCGCGCCCGCAAGTTCCAGCCCGACAAGCGCACCCGAAAGCTCCGACGCGGTCAGTCCCGTGTCGGCGAGCAGTTCCTCGAAATGCTTTTCTCCGTCGTGCAGGCTGTCGAGAATAAGACTTTCCGTCATATCGAACTGCATCGGCTCTTCTTCACTCTTTTCGGCGGGAGCCATGCGGTAATAGGACAGAACGTCTTCGGGCGAAAGCGTGAGAGCGTGCGGCATTGTGCGCAGCAGCGCGTTGGTGCCTCTGCTCTCCTGCGAATATACGTTGCCGGGGATGACGAAAAGGTCTCTCCCCTGTTCCACGGCGGTGTTCGCCGTGATGAGCGAACCGCTCTTTTCGGCGGCCTCGGGCAGAAGCACGCCGCGGCAAAGTCCGCTGATTATCCTGTTGCGCTCGGGGAACCTGTACGGCATCGGATGGGTGCCGGGAGCGTATTCGGACAAAATCAATCCGCCGCTTGTCAGCACCGCCCTGTAAAGTTCGCGGTTTTCTGCGGGATAACACACGTCCACCCCGCAGCCGAACACGGCAACGGTGGGCGCTCCGCTCTCCACGCACGCCCTGTGCGCACAGGAATCAATGCCTCTCGCAAACCCCGAAACCACGGTTATGCCCGCGCGTGCGAATTGCCTTGCAAACTCGTCGGCGAGTTTCGCTCCGTAACGCGTCGGGCGGCGCGTGCCGACTATGGCGAGCGAAAACGTGTTCAGCAGCGACGCGTTTCCCTTCGTGAACAACACGGCGGGGCGCGCGTCCGTTTCGCGCAGCAGGTCGGAATATTCGTCGTCGAGATAAGTCACCCAGCCTATCCCTTTGTCCGCAAGTTCGTCGAAATAACGGTCCGCGCCGGATACGAAATTAAAGAAGTCGGTCGCGCTCTCGCCGAGAGCCGCGCACACCTTCGGGCGGAGTTCCGCCGACAGCAGTCCCGACGGCACGGGCGTGAGCGACAGCAAATGCTCCCTGCGCGAGGGAGTGAGTTTGTCCGTCCTTTGCAGCGCGACGAGCACTGCGGTTTCGGCGTCGCGTCCGTTCATCAGATATACTTCCTTTCCGTATTACGGTATTGTATCGCTTCCGCGATATGCTTGGGCAGAATGTTTTCCTCCCCTTCCAGGTCGGCTATCGTGCGCGCCACTTTTAAGATGCGCGTGGTCGCGCGTGCGGTCAGCCCCATTTTGTCGAACGCCTTTTTGAGCAGGCGCTCTCCGTTTTCGTCGACCGCACAATACTTCGCAATATCCTTTGCGGTCATCTGCGAATTGGTGGCGATGTCCCTGCCTTCGAAACGTCTGCGCTGCACGGCGCGGGCGCGTTCCACCCTTTCCTTCACTTCCGCCGAAGTTTCGCCGCGTTCTCCGCCGCGCAATTCGGCATATTCCACTCCGTCCACCTCTATCTGCAAGTCTATCCTGTCCAGCAGCGGACCGCTGAGCTTGGACATATACGCGTGTATCTGCGCCGCGGTGCAGCGGCAGGTCTGCGTGCGGGAGCCGTAATTGCCGCAGGGGCACGGGTTCATACTCGCCACCAGCATAAAGTTGGCGGGATATTCCACGGAATGCATAACGCGCGCGACGGTCACTTTCTTGTCTTCGAGAGGCTGCCGCAGCGTTTCCAGCGCGTGACGGCTGTATTCGGGCATCTCGTCGAGGAAAAGGACCCCGTTGTGCGCAAGGCTCACCTCGCCGGGTCTCGCCTTCGCGCCGCCGCCTATGAGCGCGGGCACCGTAGCCGTGTGGTGCGGCGTCCTGAACGGACGCACCGCGACAATGCCTTCCGACCCGTCGAGTATCCCCGCAACGCTGTGTATTTTCGTCACTTCCACCGCTTCGGCGAAAGTCATATCAGGCATTATGGTGGGCACGCACCTCGCAAGCATTGTCTTGCCCGCGCCGGGAGGCCCCGACATCAGCACGTTGTGCCCGCCCGCGACGGCTATTTCCAGCGCGCGCTTCGCCGCCGCCTGTCCCTTGACGTCCGCCATATCCACATCGTAGCGCAGGGTTTTCCGCGCCGCTTCGAAACCGCGCTTCGCCACTGGTTCTGCGGGCGCGCCGTTTAAAAACTCCACCACTTCGCGCAGGTTGCCGAACGCATACGCCTCTATTCCGTCTATATAACCCGCTTCCGCCGCATTCGCCGCAGGCAGAATGAACTTTTTCTCTCCCTTCTGCATAGCGGAAATTAGCAGCGGCATAACGCCGTTCACGTGACGCAAATCGCCGTTGAGGGCAAGCTCGCCTATCATCACGAAGTCCTTATACAGTCTGCCCGTCACGGTTTCGGCGCATACCGAAATCCCTATCGCAATGGGCAGGTCAAGCGCAGCCCCTTCCTTCTTCGTTTCGGCGGGAGCCAGATTGACGGTTATGCGCCGCATAGGATAAGAAAATCCGCTGTTCTTTATCGCGGCGCGCACCCTCTCCTTGGACTCTTTCGTTGCGGCGGAAGCGAGGCCCACCGTTTCCACGCCGGGCAGACCGTTGTTGACGTCCACTTCCACGTCCACCGCATAACCTTCCAACCCTTCCAATGCGTAACTCTTGACCCCTGCAAGCATTAGGAAACCTCTTGAAAACAGAGAAATTATCACAAGTCTAGCACACGCCGACGCAAAACGCAACAGATTGGGCGGACAATTAAAAGTCGCGCGCACGCGAGAGCGCGCGAGCAAGCGCAATTTGAAAGCGCGTGCGCCCGTGCGCGTTGAGTTTTTTCGGGGGATTTTTAACAATCGGTCGAAACCGGAATATTCCGACGCAAAAAACAGATTCTTACTCGCCTTTTTCTTCGGCACTCCCCTTCCCGTCCGCCTTTGCGGCAAGATACCGGGAGAGCGCCCCGTCCGCAAGAAGCACCGCCACGAGAAGGATTATCGGCAGCCCTATTACGAGCATCATTCCTCCGGCAGACCCCATAAACCCCGACACATTCGTGACGACGGGCATTTTTCTCTCATACACTCCGACGATGTCGTCGCGCGTCAGCGTCCAGGTGTCCGTCCCGTCCGCCGCGTCGCCTTTGGTGCGGAAACCGACCTCTTCGCCGTCTTCCGTCACAATCTCCGTCACTCTGTGAGTGATGAGCATTCCCGCATAAGCGCCCCTCGGAGCGGTGAAAGTCACGACGTCGCCGACGGAGATGTCCCCGCCCTCGTATGCGTCGCACAAAATCACGTCGCCCGCGGACAGCGTCGGCTCCATACTTCCCGACTGCACTTTCAGGATTACGTATCCGAAAACTTCCCTGCCGTCCTCGCCCGCTTTCGCCACCAGCACAAGCACAACGCAAAAACACACCGCGGCAATCGCCGCCACGGTCAGCACGAGCGAAACCGCCCTGTACCACAGCGGCAGTTTCTTTCTTTCGTTTTTGTCCGCACCGTTTCTCGAAAACATATCTTCCGACACTTTATCTTGCTGTTTTTGTCATATAAAAGGCTTGTTTTGCCGTTTGCCCCGCCGACGCCGATTCGCCGCATACGACTTCCGCGGCGCATTCTCCCGCGTATACGCACACACATTCACACACACGCCTGCACGTTCTTCCGCCGCAGGCGCACGGTCCGAAGATACGGCAACGGATAAATTATACTCCCCTACGCCATTTCGCGCAAGTGCCCGCCGTGCGAAGGCTCTCCGCTGCTCCTGCTCATCCCTCAAGGCATTATCCTTCCTCGGATTTTCTGCCCCGTATGCGGAAACTCTTCCACGCCCTTTCCCTTACTGTGACTCAAAGCCGACCGTCACTGACACTATCCGCGCACTTCGGCAAAATGTGTTGAAATATATCCCTTCTTGCGTTATAATCAATCGCGCAGGCGGCAGAATCCCGCCCTGCACCACGACGGCACGCCGGTGTGGCGGAACGGCAGACGCACGGGACTTAAAATCCCGAGAGGGCGACTTCGTGTGGGTTCGAGTCCCACCACCGGCACCAGACCAGAATAATACGAACCAAGAAGACGATTCGAGGTTCGTATTATTTTTTGCAAGAGATTTCTTTGGTTTAATCTTTAAATTGAAATAATTGAAAAGTACAAGGCGAGATTTTTACTCGCCTTTTTCTATCTTGCATAAAGTTCTATAAGTTTTTCTATTGCCTTTTCGCTATAAAAACCCGTTTTCGAGCTTTTCGGGTTAAGCGGATTGAGTAATCGCACCATAAACCACTCTTTATTTTCCTTGATCAATTTCAAGTAATTATAAAACTGATTATTCAATTTAATATCGGGAAGTTTCTCTTTAACCTTTCTTTGTAATTCTTTATAAGAATAAGGATATTTTTGCTTTATTAATTCGGTTTCATCTACTCTGATTGCAGGAACACTAGGATTATCAGTAAATCTATATTCTTTTGTTAATACAACGGCATCATAATTAGATGGGTCAATTGCTGCAATTATATCAGCATTCGATATGTTTTTTACATTATTTACAAACATGTTAAAACCAACAACAATTGATTCAGCAATACCGTCATCATTCAATTTTTTTATTGTTTTAATTACATCCCCCATAAATGAATTGGTAACTTTGTTTGTGGACTTTTTACTGAGATATTCAACTGGTTCAAAAGGCAACTTAAAACCTATAGGTAATATTATTAAGTTTTCGTTATCTGTTATTTCACGATGGAAATATTTTTCAAGAAAAGCATTAAAATTTAACGTTGCTTTAGATAGCAACATAAAAATTATGGGGTCGAGTTCGCTTTCAAAATAGTGCGTGTTATTATTTCTATATTCTGACAGCAAAAACAAATTTTCCTTTACGGAGTTAAAGTTTTTATTCCCTTCAGTTTTGTTTATATGCTCGTGTACATAAACTAACGCTTTGCTAAAATTAATTGTGTGGTTTTTATCTGTAAATATTAGTTTTTTACCAATATATTTATAAATATATGCTTTAAGCGCTAATTCCCACGCATTTATAACGAGTAATGTTGCTGTTGGGTAACGATAAGGAATACGGGGTTTATTATGTATTTCAATGCCTGCGAATATAGCCGATTCTGCAGAGTCAATTAGGCTTTTAACTACATTTTTCTTTCTTGACATTACTTGCACCTTCGTGATTTTTTTGTATTATACAATATTTTGCGTTAAAAATCAAGTTGCCTATACCATATCTTGTGTGGTGTTTATCGCGATAATTTAACACAATACATCAATAAATATTAACAGCCGAGAATTTTTCTAGGTCATTTATTTAACGAGATTAAAATAATCCTCCGAATTCGCTTTTTCGGGAGGCTTAGTTTCGCATAGTTCCTCGCTGACGTCAACGGCCGCAAAATCGTTGCTTAAAACATCTATATAAAGACTTTTAGGGCCGAGTAAGGATTATTCCTTGCTCGGCTCTTTTACTGTCTATAAGGCATTTCCAGACTCGTACGCAACGATTTTGGCTTTGTTCCGTTGACTTCCGCCGGCTCGCTATTTAGTGCACTGATATTTACCGTCCTATGCACCTTCGCCTCTTGCCGAAAAAGGCAAATCAATTCGGAGGTGTAACTCAAAATGGAAATGTTGGTATCAAAGTTCTCAAAAGGAAAGTACCGTAACGAAGGCGACTTATTCGCCGAACCTATCTCTGCCAGGAACGTCAAACTTATGGGCGAAATGATAGCATTGCAGGCATTACGCACCGTGAAAAAGTATGATATGAAGATCGCAGACAAACTGTATATCGGTCTAATAAAGGATTTACATCACATGAACGAAATAGACTATATCGTATCGGACGGATATGACGTCGCACAGACCGCAATCTGCTTTCTGTATCAGTTCGTTGGTCACAGCGCCAATGAAATTTACGGCAAAGACCGTAGAGGGAAAGAGATATCTATCAAACTTGCCTGCTACCGTGAAGTAGACCACTTCATCAACCTTCTTCGTAACAGGCCGGACAGGCGCGGGACTGTCGTTGAATCCATTGACTTTACAGACTATAAGGCTTTGCCATTGGATCCCGTGAACTGTTTTGAACATGAACAAACCGATTATACGAAATACGATGAACTCGTAGGCGCGTTGCAGTTATCCGCTTTGGAACTCGCTATTCTGAACTGCTATATGAACGGCATGGTACAATCCGAAGTCTGCGCCGAACTCGGTATCGGCAGAGGCAAGATAAATTCCCGCAAAGCAAGCATAAGACGAAGATACTTTACTTGCTTTGGAACGCCTTAATATGTTACATGTAACAGTGGTAAAAAAGATTAGGAGCAAAATATTGCCCCTAATCTTTTTCCTTTGAAGATATTACAAAAGTAGGAATCCTTTTTTGAGTCGTGGACGAGCATGTGTATTCGCCTTTTTTGCGACCAAAATTCCAACAACTGACAAACATATTTTCTTTAGTTTCGGTTTCAACAACAATCACATCTTTTTTTGCATTACTTTTTTTATCCATAACTTATTCTATGTCACCTCGCTTGAGTAGTGATATATCGTGCTCCCAATTGATTCTCGATTATCTTCGAAACCATTGTTCCATCGATTGTTATTATGGTAGCATGATGAACACTTAATACAAGTTCTTGAAGGTCCTGATCATCTTCAAGTGCGATTATTTTGAGCCCCATTTTATCACAATCCAAAGCACTAAAATGTCTTGAATGAGATTTGTTATTACTGTTCAACTTTTTAAGAATCTTTGCGACAATTTTATTGGCTTTATCTTTTGGTTCATTAGCAAACATATTATTGCGCAACCATTCTCCAGTTAAACTACTCGATAATTGTATGGCATCTATTACAGAATAATAAAATGCTGGAGGGTATTTAGCTAACTGAATTTTCCAATATTCCTTTGATTTAGGATCCTCTTCTAAATTCTGTTTAGCATCATTAAATTCTTGCATTATATTATATGCGGGAACCCCACCATATTGTGGATCAATAGGGCCAAGGCAGGAATGCTTACCCATGATAATTTCTTTTGCAGAACAAGCTAACATTGTTCCCGCGGACATTGCCATTTGTGGAACAATAACTCTTATATCATTGTTGAATTTTGTATGTAGATATTTGACAATACCCTCCGTCGCTGTCGGGTTTCCTCCCGGAGTATGCAGAATTAAATCAAGACCTTTTGTGCAATCCAAGTCCTTAAGAGCATTCATAAAGCCAGTTATGTCGCTATCATTGATATCAATATTTTGATCACGATTTTGTTTCAGCCACCCCGAATAATAAGAAATAACGTTTCTCCCAGTTTTTTCGCTCAAAAGTTGAATATATTTACACCGCAAGTCATCAAGGGACAAGGCTGGAATTTCCCTCCCCGTAGCATCTTTATGTGGTTGCAATTCAATGAGCAGTTCCCCCCAACTTGGCATAAAGTTTCCTCCTACGTTTTTTATAATAATAACACATAATATCGGAACAAGCAAATCAATCTGCCAATTTAGTAATCTCTATGATTTGTGAGGATAGATCCTCTAAATATCATATAAGATAAAAGTAGAAGCCGTAGTCAGACGATTACGGCTTTTGTCATAAAATATATAGTTATTGCTTCAATTCCAAAAATCCAAGTACAAAGGCGTCGGGGAAAATGAATTGTTTTTCGCCGCTTTGGAATTGTACGCGCATATATTTTTTGTCCGCGCCTATCCATGTAATAGTGCCGTCACCAAACTTTTTATGCGTAACAATAACACCGACTTTAATACCTGAAAGAATTTCTTCCCATTTGTCATTATCCGGCTTGTTTATATTGGCATCCGCCGTGCTTGAAGAAGTAGGTGCGCTTTTCCTCGTCATACGCTCATCTGCAGTTTTTTTCTTATCCCGATACTTTTCAGGAATGAGAATTTGCTCGAAGTCCGTCATCGTCGCTTGCTGCTTGGAATACAAGGCTTCGTATTCTTCACGGCGCAGGACGGTATCCCAACCGCCGATGGCTTCGCCTTCGTGTTTGTCGATGCCCGTATAAGAAAGGCTGGAATTTTCGTACTTTCGGAAGCCGAAAATGCCTTGATTCATCTTTTCGGAATCAAAAAGCCCGATAGAACACAGCACGTCAAAATCCTTGACGGTAAGCCCCGTGACCTTCTGGAACAATTCAGGTTCTATCTGCGTAATGACGTCTTTTATCGTCTGCTCGCGGTAGTCGGTCAGATACATAAACGCGGGAATACGCGCGGCAAGTTTCAAAAGATTCTCCTGCACCTGTTTACGCAGGGATTTGGCTTTCTTTTCATCTTCCGTAAGTTCTTTCTTTTCGGACGGCGTCAATTCGTCGCCTTTTTCCTTTTTAAGTTTTTTGACCTTCTCCGAACGGTTAATGATCGTCTGTATCTCGGCATTCAGAGATCGGAAGCCCTCTATGCGCATGAGCGCGTCCAAAGCGTCTTGATTAGACTGTAACTTTTTCAGCGTGTCGTTATCGACATGGACGAGAAGCGCCGTCTGCCAACGTTTTGCAAGCAACGTGGCGGAAGTTCCCGCATAGGTTATATCGAGAATATCCTGCGCGTCGATGCGGTTCATGGACGAGCCGTCAAAAGCGAGCACGGGCAGGAACGAGATAAATTCCGAAACCTTCTGTTCGGGGCTTGTATCATCCACTTTCAAACGGCAGGAATAATCGGAAATCTGGTGCAGCGCGCGTTCCAACGCAAAGTCAAAGATATAGCACTCCTGCTTGATGACTTCTCTATCCCCGTGGTCGTTTACGACTTCCCACGGCGATTGCACGCGGAATGCTGTCTGAAAATACGTTTCAGGCGACTTTAAGTTGCGCAGCATAAATACGCCCGCCCAGGGACGAACGGTAACGCCTGTCGTCAGTTTTCCGCAGGAGAGCGTGATCGTCTTTGTTTTGAGCGGATCGCCCATGGCGTTCAGCACGGGGCGCAGCGCGTCCAAACCGATGCCCGCTTTCGCTCCGGCGCAGACGATGACTTTGTAATCGTCAAAAAAGTTGTTCTGCTTTTGCCGGAGCAGGTTGTACATGGCATAGCAGCTTGCAACGTTCGGCAAAAACCATAAAGTATGCGACAGCACGTTCAGAAGTGTGGTATCGGAAAAAGGCATGGGCGGGCGCTCCGCGCCGAGCTTTAATCCGTCTACCGGCATATAATTGCCCTGTATCATTTTAAGCCATTTTTGCACGTCGTCTTCATAGACAAACCGCGCCGATTCGAGCCTGCCTTTTTCGGGCACTTCCGCACGGAAAAATTCGTTGATGTCGAACTCGTCATACCCTTCGTTTATGGCGACGTTTGCCGTAATAGAATCGGGCACTTTGTAGGTAAGCATCACCATTTTCGGCAAAGCGGCATAGGGATTTTCGCCCAAAGACTTATCCCAATTTTCTTTTGCCGCCTGTTCGTCCGAATACGTCCAGTTGAACACCTGATCTTCCAGAAACTCACCTGAATTTAATGCGCGGAACGGCGTGCCGGAAAGGTATAAATAGTGCGCCGATGTGATGGGCAGGAACGTTTCGTTTATGGCGTTGCCTGCTTCTTCGCGTTGATACTTTTCAAGGTCGAAATCGTCGTTCTCTTCGTCGAACTTTTCAAAAAGGTTTTTCGCGTTTTCGCGCCATGCGCCGAAGTGATACTCGTCGAATATAACGATGTCCCAATTTGTGGTATGGATAAATTCGTTTTTCGCCTTAATGCCGCCCGCTTCGTTCGTGCCGAGCAGATCCTGAAAGGAACCAAAGACGACGATGGGCTGCGTTTTATCGCACGCGTCGTATTGCTCATCCAATTTTTTTGCGTCGAACTTTGCTTCTTTGTTGGAAACGAATTGCCAGCCTTTGAAGTCCACATGGTGAGAAAGGTCTTCCTGCCATGCCGATTCCACGGCGGGTTTGAACGTCAGCACAAGGATTTTTTTGAATCCCATCGCCTTGCAAAGCTCATAGGTGGCAAATGTCTTTCCGAAACGCATTTTGGCGTTCCATAAAAACTTGGGCGGGTGCGAGGGGTCATCCGTTTTCGCCTGTTCAAAATACGCTTTCGTCATCTCGACGGCGGCTTTCTGCTCGTTGCGCATGGAAAAATTCCAAGTGCGCTGCCCCTCGAACCGCGTTTCCGTGCGTAGCTCTTCTATCGCCGTCAACGCGTCCGTGAGTGTGCAGCGGAACCACTCGTTCCTGTCCTCGCCTTCGTTGAGCTGCAAAAAGCCTTTGTGCCGCAGCAGCCTGTGAACGTCTTTATCCGTAAAGCAGGTGCCGTCCGGGCGCATGGCGGATTCCTTGAACAGGACTTTGAAATTGATCGCCGCCGCATGCAACTGTTCGCGAATGCGCGTTTCCGTATCCTTCCTGTCCGTGTAGCCGATTTTGATATACCCGTCGTGATCTTTCAAATCGGGCAGAATATAGCCGTATATCGTCGGCACTACGGCGGGGCGGATATGTAATATCTCGGAAAGGCTGATGTTGTTTGCCATAGTTTTTTACTCCATAGGGTAAGATTTCTTTATCTTAATGGGCACTTTGATTGCTGAACCGTTTCAGCTAAATTCGCATAACCGAGAGAGGAAACATATGCCTTAAATGTCGATTCGCTTTGGTGTGAACGAGGTCCTAATGTTATACTGTTTATGATGTTTTCAAACTGAATGTTATTTTTTGCACCTAATTGCTTTAAATCAACTTTTAGCACATTTTTGACAACATTATTGATTTGTTTGTATGCTGGCTTGTACACATCGTTGCTCAGTGCTACAATTGAGAGCACAGTGACACGCAGCTCTTGTTCACTGGCAAACCCCTCGTGCTTAAATCTGCTTGAACAGGCAATTATATTGTCAATAATACCTTGTTCCGTAGTAAATGAAGCTGGCAATGCTCCTTTCTCTAAATATTGCTTGAGGATTGAAAAGATGTCATGGCTTTTTATATCATAATAGTATACAACATTATAGAACAGCCCGAATTTGTTAAAAAAACACTCTAGCTTTTGACTATCAAACCCAATTGCCACTCCTTGTGCATTATCGGCATACCGCTCCCATTGAGCAGCATCGTCTTTCAATGCGGAAAGACAAAAAACATACGATCTATCTGTCTCCAACGCAGCTATTGTTTTTTGCATCATTTCATCACATTTACCATGTTTAGTCAGTGGAAGATTATTTTTTACCTCATAAAAAAGATTCTCTATAAAATATAATTGCTCCTTAGCATCGTTCATCGATATGGTATTCCCCATCCATAACTCCCCACTAGATAAAATACTACAGAGGTTTTTCAGCGAACAGTAATGATAAACCACGGAAGGAAATTTTCTAATGTTAGATTGCAAGGCGCTTTTGTTCATAATTGCTCCATAGGCTTTATCATGCTTTCGATAAAGCCGATTTCCTCTTGTGTCAGGTTATATTTCTTATACAATTCCTCATCCGTCCACGGCTTGGAAAAGTCTTGCATAGGAACAAACTGGAATTTCTCTTTGGAAAGGTTGATTGAAGAAACAGCTTGCAGCAACAAAAATCTAAATAATTTTGTTGTCATATAATTATAACAGTTTTGTACAAATGCTTTGTTGCGGGAATGGTACGCAATCAAGTAAGAGTCTGTGCAAACTTCATTTGGCTCTAATACTCGCATTTTAGAAAGTACCGCAAATTTTCCACTTTGATCTGGTTCCCCCGCGTGTTCGCTAGTAACTTTACTTATCATGATTTTGTAGTCGTGTATCATGTCCATGCCAACAGTTACTTTATTGCGCGTGACTTTGAATGTACCACCACTTGAGTACAGGGTATAGGTATCATTGCCGTTGTCTCCTCTTTCCGATGATGACAGGCCAAACGGATTTCTTGTACTGATACATTCGCCGAAATTGGATTTATGAAGAGCTTGTGCTTTATAGACGATAGACAATGCTTCATTGTAACGAATAAATACAGGAAATTCATCAAGTTTTCTTACTTTAGTCGATTGAATACAATCGTGTATGCTCGTAAAAAGGCAATCTTTACTTTCTTCACGGCTCCATAAAAAGTAACAGATTCCACCGCCAATACTTACTCCTGAAAAACAGTCTTTTGCGTTTACATAATCAACAAGCCGAACAATATGGCTGTCGTTTAACATTGTACTACGAAATTCATCCAATCCCTTACCGCCAGCATACCATCGCGCTGGAATAATCATGGAGAGATAGCGCGGTTGCAATTTTTTTGCTTGTGCAACAAACTTATGATAGATAGGTTTAGCACTCGCACCGTTGCCGCCGTCGCTCAACTGATACGGTGGATTACTTATAATGACGTCAAATTTCATGTTGAATATTTTCTCCGGCTCCAATGTGTGGATAAATTCGTAGGCGTGCGTTTCTTTCTTATCGCCGCGGTCGTATTCCTTTTTGCTTGCTCCGCAAAACTTGCATTTATCGCCCACCCAAGTGTGTTGTATGCGGCGATAGCGGATATTCCCTTCGGGATTATCAAAATGCGACACGGAATATTCACCGTTCGGGTATTTGCTGCAATACAGGCTGCGGCGGGACAGTAGGCTTGTCAACTCCGTAATGGCGATACCGAAAAGCTGTTTATGAAAGATATGGTCGATGCGCTGCTGCAAATCGGGAATCTTGTCCTGTAAGCCTACAAGCAGCCGTTTTGCGATTTCGCGCAAAAAGACGCCCGTCTTGCACGCAGGGTCTAAAAAGGTGGCGTCCGGATTGCTGAACAGTTCCTGCGGCAGAAGGTCGAGCATTTTGTTCACCACGTCGGGCGGTGTGAAAACTTCGTCGTTGGAAAGGTTGGCGAGGCACGAAAGCACGTCGGGCGTATGCAATGTTTTGCTCTTATAAATTTTATCAAAAAAGGTTTCAGCCATTTTCCGTCACCTTCCTGTAATGTACAGGCGGATATTCGCATATCGGCTCCGCCATAAATTCTTTTGTCGCGGGATTGATCGACAGATACTTGCGTATCTCTTCGGGGACGTCGAAGAGGGACGCCTGTCCGTTTTTAGGTTTATCGTTGGCTTTCAGCATGACGTCCAGACGGAAGTCCCGCCGTTTGAGTTTCGTGCCGAGCAGGCTCCATTCGGGGAAGACGATGGGCTTGTCCGTATCTTTTTGATTTTCATCCACGCACATGAGCGTGAGTGCGTTTCCGCAGAGAATGTTTTTTGAAAGAATATACCGCACCGCTTCGCGCGTTTCGTCGTTCGCCGATTTTCTGCAGACGGCAGTATATTCCTTGTCCCATAGCGCAAACAGCCTCTTTCGGCATTCTTCCGCGTTATCGGCAAGGATCTCCACGCCGTAAATGCTCGTTACGGCAAGCACGGCATACCGCTCGTAATCGTAGGGATTGGACTTATATAGCTTTTTGACGGTAGCGAGCTTTCGCGTAAGAATCTCCGCAAGGAAGTTGCCGTTCCCGCAGGCGGGCTCTAAAAAGCGACTATCTATGCGGGCGCACTCGTCTTTCACGAGGTCGCACATCGCCTTTACTTCCCGTTCGGCGGTGAACACTTCACCGTGGTCGCGTATTCGTTGTTTTGACTTGGTTTGAGGGCTCATTCGTTCTCCATTACATGAACAAATGGAAGAACGATTTGTTCATGGATTATGCTATTCAATGTACGTTCTTTTATTATATTATAGCAAATTTACGTAGCAAACGCAAGATTTTCAGGGCTCTGTCGGGCAAATCGTCGGGAAGCGCCCCTAGGATTTTCTTATACGGTTTGATTTCATGAACTTTTTGCGGTTATTCGTTCATTGAATAGCATATTTCATGTACGTCCTTTTTGTTTTCAAAGCAGCTTCCCGAGCTTATTCATCATATCGGTTTTATGCTCCATAAGAGAGTGAGCATAGCGGTTGAGCGTTATAGTCGGATTCTTGTGACCGAGAATCTCGGAGAGCGTTTTCACATCCATGCCGCACTCTAAAGCGCGAGTAGCAAACGTATGTCGCAGGGAATGGAATCCCTTATGCGGAATCTTTAGTTTTTTCAGGAGCAATTCAAAACTCCGCTGGTAGGAACGAACGGAAACGGTACTTCCGTTTGCAGACACCACGGAGGGCGAATCGCTCCTTTTCTTCACGCTTCTGAGGATGGGCAGCAACTGTTTCGGCAACGGTATTATTCGGCGAGAAGTGGCGGTTTTCGGCTCGTCTATAATGAGCCCGTCTTTGCCGTCATGGCAGGACTTGGAAATGGTCAGTATGCCTTTCGTTAAGTCTATATCGCTCCATTGCAGGGCAATAAGCTCCCCGATACGTAGACCACTGTAAAGGCAGAGAATGATGCCATACAGTTTATCTTTCTTGCCGTTCAGGATCGCCTGTTCGATTTGCTTTTGCTCGGAAAGGGTAAAGCACTCTACGGGTTTTTCTTTGAGTTTCGGGCGTTTGAGTTTATCCGCCGTGTATTCCTTCGTAAGTCCCAAAAGATGTGCCGTTTTGAGCGAACTTTGAATGACGGAAATAATAGCGTTGACGCTGTTTGCAGACAATCCTTTGCCCGTCTTTTTATTGCCGTTCTGCAAAAGCTCTGTAATGAGCGGTTGAAGAATAAGCGGAGACAGGTCGTTCAGCTCTACACCGCCGATCTTGTCCTTGATATGTTGCTCGACGATGAGCTTATACCGCTCATAAGTCCGCACTTTTACGGACGGGCGGATGTAGTTTTCCAGCCATTGAATGAGCCAATCTATGTATTTCATTTCTCCTCCAAAACAGGTAATTTTTTGCAAATGGCAGTTAGGTGTGCGCTTGGCTTATATACAAGTCGGCGGCAAAGCTGACGGTGAGGCTGACGCCGCACCGTCACCCGCTCGCTGCGCTCGCGGGCGCCGAAGCCAAGCGCACGCCCGTAACGAATAAACAGAACAAAACCAAACGAAAGCACGGCGGCGCGGAGCCGTCCCCGCTAATCCGCTTTGGGGATCGGCTGCCGCTTTTCCCGCCGCGCATAGCTTTCTTTCATCGGGTTTTTATGTTGCTGTTTGTAGCCGTTACAGGACGGCGCGCTATGTAACTTTCGGAAGTTGCGCTATCACTTCGGGGCTCACCGTGCCGATATACTCTCCGTCATCCCAGCAGCTGAATTTGTCCGAAAGTATAAACTTCTTGTCGTTTTCCCCGTAGGGGCAGATGATGTCTTCGTCCATGACGTCCGTCACGAAGTAGCGATACAGCCCTCTGGAATAGACGAGTTTTTCACCCGTCTTTTCCAGATACTTCGTCAGATACCGTATCGCCTGCGGCACTTCGGACGAATGCTCTATAGGCTTGAAATCATTCCTCCCGAACTTCTTGCCGAAAAAGTCGTTCTGATAGGTCGTACGCATCTTCCGTGCTCGCGTATCGAAGTCCCGCACTTCCTCGTTCCTGCCGGGCAGCGTACCTTCGGGGATGTAGAATATTCCGTGGAAGTGCAGCCGCTTTGTTTCGGGAGCACGTTCCCATACGCCTATGTACAGCCAGCCTTTGCGCGAACTGAAATGCTGCAAGCACCTGCTCAATGTCTTCCGGAAACTTTCTTCGTCGTGCAGCTTGTCATCGAACGTGAAAGTTACGAAAAAATTGAAATGCTGCTGGTTAATCTTCCGCCACAGCCGCGATTTTCGGCAGACTATATTCCTGTGTTTCCGCTT
The DNA here is from genome assembly GCA_900544575.1 of uncultured Eubacteriales bacterium. Classification (GTDB taxonomy): domain Bacteria; phylum Bacillota; class Clostridia; order Christensenellales; family CAG-917; genus Limadaptatus; species Limadaptatus stercorigallinarum. Next base: position 33,345 of record UQVO01000009.1, read on the forward strand.
GAGATTTTGCTCTACAAACTCCGCACACTGCTCTTCGCTCCCGAAGCAGGGCGTCATCTCCTTGCGGATAAATTCCTGCCGCTCGTTCACTTCCATAGCTACGCTTTTTTGATACAGTTCCTCGAACAGTTCCTTGCGCGTCATACGCCATTCTTCGGATATCGCATCGGTTTTTCTCCGCTCCGCAGGGGCGGTGTCATTTCCGTCCGCATTTTCTGCGGATGCGGTTGCCGATCCCTCGGCTTGTCCCTTGACGGCTATCACTTCTTCGGGAGCCTTGCGGCGTTTCTTCGCATAAGGGTTAGGTTTGTAAGGGATCCCGATATAATGTCCTCCGTCCGAATAGACTTTTACTTTGCCATACGGCATACTTGTATCCTCCTTTGAATAAAAATGAATTTCTGCTCTTCATTTCTTCCGAGGCGGATGAGAGTTATAACTTCATTTTCACATACGGAATTACGGCAGCCGCTTTGCCACGCGCTATGTTCCGTCCGCATGTCTCACTTGCTTTCATTCATCTTTTCCAAATATTCGTTCATCCGCATTTCCAGAGAAGAAACGAAGAGGCCGTACTCGTCCTCGGTCATGTGCTCAATGTCGGGCTTGCCCACTACAAAGACTTTGATGCCGAGAGGGTTTCTTTTGACCTCTATCTCTTCCAATCACATCACCTCCTTTCAGATAAAATTTGTTTTGTCAGTCCTTGTACGTTACGGGGCTTTCAGCCGCGCAAAGCATTTGTTTGTCATGCCGCTTCCCTCCTTTTTGATATATTCTCTCGGAGATACTCCAAAAGTTTCTTGTTTTTCATGCGGACATACTCGCAGGAGTAATTGAGTTCTTCCGCCGCGGCCTCCTGCGTCAGCCCCATGACGTAAAGTTCGAAGTAGATCCTGTATAAATCAAGAGGGGCGTCGCGGATGACCTCCGCGTAAGATCTCACGAGATCCGCCGTTTTGTGCGGAAGGACTTGAAAGGCAGCGTCCATCTTCGCCTTGTCCGCATAATACAGGCGAATGGTTTTCAGTTCTTTTCGGATCTCTTCCGTCGTCATGGCGTTCCTCCCGCTATCTTTTCTTTCACTCTATCAGGGTATGTCGCAAGCTTTTTGCGACTTTCAAGAAATTTTTATCAGCCAAATAGGAAGACTATTTTCCTATTTGAAAAAATTTTTGCTTATTTTTCTACCATGCCGAACGATCGCATGAATGCGCCTTCTGCCTTTCGTCTTCGGGATGTTGGGAGAGCGGCTTTGTCCGTCAAAGGCGCGCGGCAATTTTGAGAAAACCATAAATGAGAAAACACAGACAAAATTCCCTCGCGTCCCTTGCGGGCAGACCTTTGACAGACCGCGCTTCGCTCTCCCGTTTCGGTCGCGCCGAAAGGCAGAAAAGACGTGCCGAAACAATACCTGTTCCGTTGGGATTTTTTACCGGTACGTTGGGAAACGGATGGGAAACACTACACTCCCCGTGCCTGTTCGCCCCTGCCGTAAAGGCGTATGCTGTAAGCAAAAAATTCAGGAGGAATAACCACCAATGAAAACAGCGGTCATCTATGCCAGATATTCATCTGACAGCCAGACGGAGCAATCCATCGAAGGACAAGTCCGAGTCTGTAAACAGTTCGCGGAAAAGAACGATTTGCTCATTGTGGACAGCTACATAGACAGAGCGACCACGGGAACAAACGACAATCGTGCGGCATTTCAGCAAATGCTGCGAGACAGCAAAAAAGCCCAATGGGGCGCGGTCATCGTTTATAAATTAGATAGGTTCGCCCGCAACAAATACGAATCCGTCGTCAACCGCAAGAAACTCAAAGACAACGGCGTGGAACTCGTTTCCGCTATGGAGAATATTCCCGACACGCCGGAAGGAAAGCTCTTTCTCGCAGTTATAGAGGGCTTCAACGAATACTTCTCGGAAGACCTCAAACAAAAAGTCAACCGCGGTTTACGGGAAAGCTGGCTCAAAGGCAACGCCACGGGCGGGCATCCGCCTTTCGGATATGTCATCAAAGACAAGAAATACATCATAGACGAAGCAGAGGCAGAGGTCGTGCGCGAGATATTCATGAAATACGCGCAGGGTTATAAAGCCGTCGCCATCGCCGAAGATCTGAAAGCGCGGAATGTTCGCCGCAAGTGCGGAAAGCATATAAACCACAAATACGTCTATGTCATCCTGCACGACAAACGCTACATCGGAGAAGTTACTCATCAGGGAACAACTTATTACAACATCTTTCCGCCCATCATCGCAAAGGAGGTCTGGAACCAAGTGGACGCAATCAATCGGGAAAACAAAATTTCACCCAGCCGCAAGAAAGAGATCTTCGACTACATACTCTCGGGAAAGCTCATCTGCGGAAACTGTAAACACCGCATGAGCGGAGAAAGCGGCACATCGCGCAACGGAGAGATACACTATTACTATGTCTGTCTCTCAAAACGGCGCGGAAAGGCGGACTGCGATTGTAAAGCCGTCAAAAAGCAAGAGTTAGAAGATTATGTCATCGACGCTACCGTCTCTATGTTGCAACGGAACAGCATCATCACGAAAATTGCGGAAACCATTGTAAAAGTGCATGAAAAAATAATGCGGGACAATTCAGGATTGCAAATCCTCATCAAGAAGAGAGACGAAGCAAAACGAGCAGCCGGCAACATCGTGAAAGCCATTGAACAAGGCATCATTATGGATTTTACGAAAGACAGGTTGGCGGCGTTGCAGGAAGAATTGAACAGGCTGGACATCGAGATAAACAAGGAATCGCAGAAAACATATGCCCACGTCACCGTGGAGGACGTGGAAAAGTATCTGCTTTCCAAAGTCTTCAAAGACCCGGACGACATCAAGACACGAAAACTGCTCGTAAACACCTTTATCCGCGACATCCTTTGGTACGGCGACCACATTGTCATCACCTACAACTTCCAAGAGTATGCTACGACGGACAGGTTCTGCAAATCCTATGTCGAGCAATTAGAAAAGCAGGTCGGGGAGGCTTCCCGATCTGCTTCTTCTTTCCCTCTCGGTTCGTACAAATTCCGGCACTCTGCACCAAAAAACTCCTCTTATTGAGGAGTTTTTCTTTTCCGAGGTGTCCCTCTCATCTTTCGCTGACGCGAGCGCGGAAATGCCGGCTGACAATTCCGTCGCGGTGCAGAACGTATCGGCAACGGAATCGGGACGGTTTAACCGTAGTCGGCGGGCGATTAAAGTTTCCGTTTCAGGTAGTAGGCGGTGCAATCGTCGACGCAAAGGCAGCCGAGGATGCCGCCGAGGTAGACGCCCGTGTCGATATGAATTTTGCAGTAATCGCGGATGTCGCGGCTGCACGCGGCTTCTTCGCTGCGCGGATAAAACAAAAATCTGTCGTCACCCGAAATGTTTCTCACGGGCGTATGCCCGAAAACTATACATTTCGCATCCCGCGGGAACACATCCTTGCCGTTGAGCGCGCGCGAATAAACGAATTCCTCATAAGGCGTTTCGGAAAAAGGCAGCACCGCTCCGCTCTCATCCATCCCCACGGAAGCGTGAACGCCGATGAAGTCCTCTTCCTCGAAATAAAGAGGCAGGGAGTCCAGCCAATCCACGATATCGAAGCTCATATCTTTGCCGTCCCCCGGGAAATAGCGGCGCAAGGCGTCCGACACTTCGTCGAAATCGCCGTCGGAATTTTTCATCAGCCCGTGATACGCTTTCAGGAAATCGCACTCGTGATTGCCGAGTATGCAATGTATGTTCGGCACGTTGCGCAGAAGGTTGCAAAGCGCGACCGTGTCGTTTCCCTTGTCCGTCATATCTCCGAGCACGAAAAGCTCGTCGCTGTCGGAAAATTTCACATATTCCATCAGCCGACAAAACAAATCGTATTCTCCGTGGATGTCAGAAATGCAGTACCTCATCTTTATAAGCAATGAAACATCATACTTCGGTTTCATTATAATGAACTCTGTCGGGTTTTTCAATGCGACTTGCTCAAAACGGCGGCAAGTCAACGGAATTGCAAACAAGCCGGCAGCTGCGGCATCACGCGCCGACCGCACGGGAAACCGAAACTTCATAAGACAGAACGCCGAAAAAAGCAAAAGCGGTATCGCATAAGATACCGCTTTTCGTTTGGAGGCACCATCCGGATTTGAACCGGAGAATGAGGGTTTTGCAGACCCTTGCCTTACCTCTTGGCTATGGTGCCGTTCATTTGGAGCGGGAGACGGGATTCGGACCCGCGACTTTCACCTTGGCAAGGTGACACTCTACCACTGAGTCACTCCCGCGCGCTTTATCAATATATCAAAAGGACGCCGTTTTGGCAACCGATTTTTCAAAATAAAGCCGTTCGGGTCAATTTTTGCGTATGCGGAGTTGCTCGGCAAACGCCGCGAGCTCTTCGCCGAAAGGAAGACCCCCCGCGCACCTCACCGCTCTTTCGGTGCACTCGTCGAGGAGTTTGCGTCCGCGCTCCGCGCCAATGACGGCGACGAGAGAATTTTCCTCGCCCTCGTCGAGCAGGTCGTCCGCAATCTGAAATCCGAGTCCGAGCGCCCCGGCATACTCCGCGATAAGGCGGATTTGCTTGTCGTCCGCGCCCGCGACCGTTGCGCCCGCGACAAAAGCGGCTCTGATGAGCGCGCCCGTCTTCAACGCATACATTTTGCGGAATTCCTCTTCCGTGCGCATTCCGGCAAGGTCGTACACCTGCCCTCTCACCATATCTTCGGCGGCTTTGGTCATCACCGCCGCCGCGGCGGCATATTTTCTTCCGAACTGCACCGCTCCCGACGCCAGCACCTGCGCGGCGCGGCTGAGCAACGCGTCGCCGACGAGTATTGCGGCGGCTTCGCCGAACTTCTTGTGCACGGTAAGACGTCCGCGGCGGTAATCGTCGTTGTCCATTGCGGGCAGGTCGTCGTGCACGAGCGAATAGCTGTGCACAAGCTCTATCGCGCCCGCGAGACTCAGCACCTCGTCGAGAGGCGGCGCGGCGGACACCGAAGCCGCTCCGAGATATACTCCGACGGGACGCACGCGCTTTCCTCCGCCGAAACAGGCGTAGCGCATAGCGTCGTCAAACTCCTCCGAGCCGTCGAACAGCGTGGAAAAACACTTTTCGAAAAGCGCGCGGAAATCCGAAACGTTCATTTTTCCAAAGTGAATTCCTCGGTGATTTTGTCCAAATCCCCGACGAGGAGTTCCAGCTTGCCCTTTTCCGCTTTGAGTTCGGAAATGCAGAGTTTGGTGAGCTCTATCCCCTTGGAAAACGCCGCTATCGCCTCGTCGAGCGGCACGTCGCTTTCCAGCTTTCTGACAAGCGCTTCGAGCTGTGCCAGATTGTCTTCGAATTTGTTCATTTTTTCATCAGCCATACAGCCTCCGTCCGCACGAGATGCGGAACACTTATTTTTCGTCGGGTACGATGCGGGTGACCTGCGCATCGAAACTGCCGTCCCCGCCGCGTGCCGTGACGGTGTCGCCCACGGCGAGCTTTCTGACGGACGTCACGCTTCTGCCCGCCGCCTGCACGTTGAAATATCCTCTGGAAAGCACTTTGAGAGGGCTGAGAGCGTCCAGCATACCCGAGAGTTTTCCGAGCTTTGCCTCCGCCGCCGCGACCTTGCTCTCCGCAAGAATCCTGAGCCGCGAGGACAGCGCGCGCACCCTGTTCTCCCGCGCGGTGTGGAAGGAAACCATACGCCTGCCGAGCGCCGCGCCCGCAATGCTTGTGCGCGAACTCTTCCTTTCGAAATTGCGAAGCACTCCGCGTCTCATATCGGCGGCATACTTTTTCACGGTGTCCGCAAGAGCGTAATAGTCGTAAGCCACCAGCTCCGCCGCGGCGGTCGGAGTCGCGGCGCGGACGTCCGCAACAAAATCCGCAAGCGAAAAGTCCGTTTCGTGTCCGACGGCGGAAACGACGGGGGTCTTCATATCGTAAATCGCCCTAACGAGCTCCTCGTCGTAAAACGGCGCAAGGTCTTCCAGCGACCCGCCGCCTCTTGCGATTATGACCACGTCATAGCCGAGAGCGTCCACTCTGCGGAGCACTCCCGCAATCTCGTGCGCCGCCCCTTCGCCCTGCACCCTGACGTCGCGCACGGTGATATTGATGACGGGGTTCTTTCTGCGGACGGTGGTGACGATGTCGCGGATGACCGCGCCCGTTTTGGACGTCACGACGAGCACGTCCTTCGGAAATTTAGGCACGGGAACTTTGTGTTTTTCGTCGAAAAGCCCTTCCGCCGCAAGTTTTGCGCGCAGTCTTTCGAACTCAATTGCGAGCAGCCCCTTCCCCGCGGGAGTGATTGCGGACGCGACGAAGGAAAGCCTGCCTCCCTTCGTCCAGTAATCCACGCTGCCGCGGACGATGACGCTCTCTCCGTCCTTCGGTATATAAGTGCGCGCCGCATTGAAAGAGGTGCACTGTATCTGCGACTCCCTGTCTTTCAGCGTAAAATAAAGATGCGCGCCGCTCATACGCGCACCCGACACTTCACCGAACACTTCAAGCCCGCGGAAAATAGGCGCGTCCAGACACGCTTTGAGCGTCGCATTGAGCTCCGTGACGCTGATTGCTTTTTCCGAAATCGGGTTTTGTGTTGTCATTTTAACGCAATAAACTTTGAAATCAGCGCATTATGCGCTTTGCCCGTTCTCGCGGACAAACTTCGCCAGAACGCCGTTTACGAACGCGCCCGACTTTTCCGTGCCGTACTTTTTGGCAAGGGAAACCGCTTCGTTGACGACGACTTTCGCAGGCGTTTCGCCCTTTTTCAGCTCGTAAAGAGCGATGAGCAGGACGCAGAGATCGGGACGGTAAAGCCTGTCCACGGTGTAGCGTTCCAGCTTGCCCGCAAGCTCCGCTTTGAGCGCGTCCGCGTTCTCCGACACGCCGTCGTAACAGTCGCGTATGAAAGCCTTGTCCTCGTCGTCGAGGTCGGCGTCGGTCAGGAAAAGTTCCAGCGTATCGGGATTTTCCTTGCCGTAAAAGGTGTATTCGAACACCAGCTTGAAAACGTATTCTCTGCTTGCTCTTCTCATATATCCGTCTGAGTGGGGAAAAGCACGCTCACCACCTGCACGTTGACGCTGTGCACGCGGAAGCGCGTCGCATTTTCTATCTCTTCCTTGACGCGCAGCTGAACGGCTGCAACCGCTTCGGGCACGCGGCAGGGATAATTGACATTGACGAAAACGTCCACGGCGACCTTGTCGTTGGGCAGAAAATAGACGGAAACGCCGCCGCCGCGTATGGCACGCTTGGAAGAGTCGCGCGAGCGCAGCACTTCCACTCCCTCCACCTCCGCCGCCGCGTCGGACGCCAGCGACATTATGACGTCGGAAAACACCGACAAATTCTTCGCATTCATTTCTTTGGGCATAAATTCACCGTGAAAGCAGTATATCACAATGCCCGCCCGCGCGCAACCCGACCGCCGCAAAATAAAGCGGCAAAAAGAAATTCGTCCGCAGCACAGGCGGACGAACGGCAAAATCACCGCAGCGGCGGAAAACCTACTCTCCGTCGTGTTCGATGTGCCTTATGACCTTTGCGGGGACTCCGCCTACCACGGTGTTTGCGGGCACGTCGCGCGTCACCACCGCTCCCGCGGCGATGACGGAGTTGTCGCCCACGGTCACTCCTGCAAGCAACGTCGCGTGAGAGCCCACCCAGACGTTTTTCCCCAGTTTTATGGGCGCGGGATACATCCCCGCACGCAGTTCGGGGTCGAGGGCGTGATTGAGCGTCGCAAAGACGACCTGATGCCCGATGAGACAGTTGTCGCCTATTTCAACTCCGCCCTGGTCCTGAAAACAGCAGCCCGAGTTTATAAACACGTTCTTACCCACCGTGATGTTCTTGCCGAAATCGGTGTATATCGGCGGAAAGAGGGCGAAACTCTCGTCGACTTCCCTTCCCGTCAGACGCGAGAAAAGCTCTCGGAGTTCCTCGGCGGTGTGGTAAGAGTTGTTTATTTCGGCGGTTATCATCTGCGCTTCTCTCGCAAACGGCCGCATAACGGCGCTCGCTTCCGAACCCGGCGCGATGAAATTCCTCCCTGCGACAAACTTCCTGTATTCTTCTAGCGTCATTTTCCCTCCGAAACGTCCCGTCAGTCGAGTTTGCCGTACTCTTCGTCGGTGACGGCTTCCTGCCATTCGTTGCGAGTGTCCTTGCCCGGCACTTCGACCGCTATGTGCGAAAACCAGCTGTCCTTTTTCGCCCCGTGCCAATGTTTCACTTCCGCGGGGATTTCGACCACGTCGCCCGCCGACAGGGAGCGCGGAGCTTTGCCCCATTCCTGATACCAGCCCTCTCCCGCGACGCAAAGCAAAATCTGCCCGCCGCCTTCGGAGGCGTGATGGGTGTGCCAGTTGTTGCGGCATCCCGGTTCGAACGTCACGTTGGCAAAGAAAGGTTTCCCCGTCCCGGTGACGGTCAGGGGATTGAGATAAGATTTGCCGATGAAATACTGTGCAAACGCCGTGTTCTCGCTGCCGAGCCCGAACACGTTCTGCTTCTCGAATTGCTTGTAATCCACGTTTATACCTCCTGAACGAACAGTTAAACCAGCAGTTCTTTCGCGCAGTTGAGCGCATTGAACAACCTCGGAATGCCCATATACGGCATTGCGTGGACGAGTGCGCACACCACTTCCTCTTTGGAACAGCCGACTTTCAGCGCGCCCGCAACGTGGGAGCGCACCTGCGTTTCGGCGCCGCCGACGGCCGCGAGAATGACGACGGTGAGCAGCTCCCTGTCCTTGGCGCAAAGCCCCTTGCGCGTCGCAAAATCCCCGAAGCCCAGCCCGGAGAGGAAGCGCGGCACCGCCTCCGCAAACTCGGCGGGCAGCCACGCGTATCTTTCCTTGATTTCCGTGCCGTACACCGCCTCCTGCAATTTCACGCCCTCGGCAAGTCTTGTGTCCTCCGTCACGGTTTCCGCGTTTTCGAGCGGCAGAGAAATCCCGTTCGCCTCGAACACCTTGTCAATGACGGCGATTGCGTTCAGCGTCTTGGGGAACCCGACAAAAGGCGCGCATTGATATACGACTTCCCTTATCTCCGCAGGCGAAACGCCGATATGCAGACACGCCGCGGTGTGCGATTCCAGCTGCGGAAGAGTCTGATTGACCGTCAGCACGGTGACGGTGATAAGCTCGCGCATACGGTTGTCGAGCGAGCCCGTATAACACACCTCGCCGAAAATGAACCGTTGCAATATGCGCATAAATTCGGGGTCTTTCCCCTCATTCGTCACGGGTTTGCCGCCGAAGAGCTCCGCAAATTTTTCTTCGCATCTTTCCACTCTGTCCATAAAAGCCTCCTGTCAGACAAGATTTTTCCCGAGCAGATAAGCCTGCCGCAGATATTTTTGCGGCATCATCGAAACAGTGCCGCTTCCCTTTGCGAGCACACGCCCCATATCCTTAAACGACAGATAACCGAATATTATGTCGAAAGAGGTTTCCACGCCTTTCATCACGGTGTCGTCGTCGTTCCAAGCGGTCGCAATGAGCGCCGCTTTCATATGTTTGCTCGTGATTGCGCCGTTGCGCGCATAAAAACGGTCGACGACGGTTTTCAGCTGCGCGCTCATTCCGAAATAATAGACGGGCGTTGCAAACACCACCATATCCGAGGCAAGCAGTTCCGCAAGCACCGCGTTTCCGTCGTCTTTCTGAACGCAGTCCCCTGCCATACCGCAGCGGTCGCACCCCAGACACGGGCGGATGTTTCCCTTTGCGGCATCGTAAATCTTCACGGAATGTCCCGCTTCCTCCGCGCCTCTTGCGAATTCCCGCACGAGGGTGTTCGAAGTCCCGTTCTTGTGCGGACTGCCCGCAAGCACCAATACTTTCATACCCGCACCTCCGCCACGATTATAGCACCGCGCGCGGCTATGTCAAATGCTTATTTATTATCGTATACTATTCCTTTTCGTTATGCTTGCGCGGGTTGTGCGAGGAATGAAAAGAAAACCGAAATTTCGGTTTTCTTTCGCATTTCGCGCTCCGCGGGCAGACGTTTCCGCGCCGTCACGGAAGCGGACGTTATTCTGCGTCGCCGCTTTCCGCGTCCCCTCCGAAATAGGAAAACAGCATATCCAACGCAAGCACAACCTCCTCTTCGGGCGTGGAGGGAGGCGTAATTCCGTCCATCTCCAAATCTATCGGGAAAAAGTCGAATTCTATATGATAATCCAACCCGTCAAAGGTGAATATAATTCTGTACCGATGCAATTCTATCAATTCGGTGCCGGATGTCGACTCGTCCCAATATGTAGCCACGGTGAAATAAACCTCCGTGCCGTGCCAGTCACATTTTCGGGCATACGACGTGTCCACGTCCCATTGCCAGTCATACTGTTTCCCTTCGCCGACCGCCGTACATTCCACACCGCCGAAAGCCCAGTCGACAGGCAGAAAACTCAGCCTTCCGCCGTAAAACGTCCCGTCCTCCGAATCCACTATCGCAGTCGCGTAAATCTGCGTTTCCACGACGATATCGGGTATCATCATAGAAAAGCCGTATACTTCTTCCAGCTGCGAAACGTCGTCGAGGGAAATAAAGTCCGCGTCGTAAAAGCTGTCCCCGGATTCATAATGCGGGTCGTCACCTTCCGCAGCCAGCGTCAACGGCAGGCACACGGAGAGCGTGACCGCCACCACTACGACAGCCGCAACGGCAGGCAGCCATTGCGAAAGCTGCAAGCGGCGCTTTTTCGGCTTTTCCTCCGCTTTCAGCTTTGCAAGGTCGTGCTCTTCGCCCTTTGCCGTGGATGCGACATAGGAACGCATCGTTTCGTCGAATTTTCTGTCATCCATTCTTCACCTTTCAAGGTCATATTGCGGCATAATCCGCCGCGTCTATCGTGCCCGTGCCTACGGTCACATAACCGCTAACATTCGCCAACCCCGTGGACACGAGAAGATTGAGCTTCGTCGCAACGAGCTGTCCCGCCGCGTTGTAATATTCCACGTTTTCGTAGCCGTAGACTATCATTATGTGTGCGGAACCCGCATACACGCGCTTGGTGTAGACGGCGGAAGAACCGTTGTCGGTTATGGACGTGGTGATGCCGAACCCGCTCATAAAAATCGAAACGGGGCGGTCCGCGGAGATTGCCGTGTCGAGTTTCTCCAGGTCAATCGCACCGCCCGTCATCACCGAACCGAACGAAATGCTCAACCCCTTGGACGCAACGTAAGAAGTCAGTCCGTCTATGTAATCCTGACGCGACGCGCCCGCGGCATCCTGTCCCACGTTCATAAGGTCATAAAAACCGTTGATGACCGCCTGCACGTAACTTTGAATCTCGGATTGCTCAAAGTAATTATAAGAAAATCTCCCCGACCCTGTCGCCGTCCCGGGGATGAGGTCGGCGTGATATCTGTCGTAATACCCCATCAATATCGTGCCCGCAATCCCGTGCAGTCGGTCATCATAATGATTTCGACGGCAATGATAACCGCCTGCGTGTTCATATGCCTTTGCATATCTTCCATGTTCGAACAGCTGACCGCAATATGGGGGGCTTCGGGATACGGTGGAGCCGATGTGCTCGTCTACACCGCCGACTGGGAAACGGCGGACAACTACCTCGCGGGATACTCCGATTACATAGCGTCGGCATATTATTCTTTCGAACGCAACGAATACGTAATGTCCGAGACAAACACGGTCAGCTCCTATATGCTCGGCGTTTTCGACCTCGACGAATTCGACAGGCTGACCGGCGCGGAAATCCTTGAAAGCGGCGACAATGATACGGCATATCCGTCCGCGCACATCTCTCTGATATTCGCGCGTGCGACTGACCTCGGCATAGGCGACACCTTCACCACGAAAACCGGGCTGACTTTCACCGTCACCGCGATATGCAACAATATCTCGCGTTATGCAAGCCAGACTCGTGCAATGTTTGCGGCGGATATTTCGGACACGGAATTTGTCCCGAACCGTCTGTCCGTTTATCTTAAAAATTCCGACGCGGCACTCCCCGACGGAAGAAAGGTCACCGCAGTCATCGGGGAAGAGCTTTCGGGAATTCTGCAAGATGCCACGTCGGTGCGCGCCGACCGCCGGGGCACGGAAATTTCCATGGCAGACTCTGTCCGCGGCAGTATGCAGCTGATGACAATAGCGGGGATAGTCATAATCGGCGCAATGCCGTGCCTGCTCTTTTCATCCTTTTCCGTGCTTATCCGCGGCCGTGTGGGAGAACTTGTCAAATTTAAGGCGGCGGGGGCGACCCCGTTGCAATCCGCACTCATTTTGCTTGCCGAGGCGGCATTCTATGCCGTTATCGGCGGGCTTGCCGGTCTGGTTTTCGGAGAATTGCTAATCAGATATCTCAACGGACTGCTCTCCGAAAACATTGCCGGCGCGGCAATCGTGACGGAAGCGTACAAATATCCTGTTGCCGTGGCAATCGGGGCGGTATGCGCACTGGCCGCCTGCGTAATTCCCGCGCTGCGCATGAGTTCGAAACCGATACGGAGTTTGCTGGGCGGCAGCGAACGCGTATCGCGCATTGTTCCGCGCCCTTATGCATATGTGCTCTCATTCGTGACGTTTGCCTTTGCACTTGCGCTGTTTTTCGTGCCGCGAAGCGCACTCGTACCCGTTGCGATAATGTTCATTGTTTTTTCGCTATTGTGGATGATTACGGTCATTCCGCGACTGATACACGGCGCCTGTTCGGTGCTCAAACGCATAACCCGCCCGAACGCCGGCTATATTGCCGAATGCGCCGCGCCGAGGAACGCCGCCGTAACGTCTTCCGTTTCAATGCTTGCCGCGCTGATTGCCTTGATAACGCTGGGGATGTGCATATTGGACGCAGTCGGACTCACTTCCGAATCGGCATCGGTAAGATTTTCCGGTGATTATGTCGTGCAGGTTTCAGGCGTTTCGTCGGGACTTGTCAATCCTTACGAAGAATTGGAAAGGTGTCTTGCCGTTGACGGAATAACGGACGGCATGGTGCTGGAATCCGTGACGGGAATATACCTTGCCTATGCCGACGGTACCGTTATCGATTCCGACCCGCTGGATGCGTTCGTAAACACTTATGTGCTGAGTTACGGCAAAGACATGGCGTTCTGCTCTATGGCTTACGACGATTCCGCCGCCGAAAGTTTCGACAATGCGGAACAGCCGATAATCATCACATCCTATCTCGCAAACAAATACGGGATATCAACGGGTGACAGCGTTATGCTCATCCGCGACGTGTCGGAAGGAATGATGCCGCTCGACGGGCTGTTCACCGTTGTCGCAATTGACGAAACGGTCACATCGTGGGACCAGCAGATTTTCGTAAAAACGGGCACCTTGACCATAAACGGCGAAGCTGTCGGCGGAAGTTTCCACCTGCGCCTCAACGGCAGCGGTGATTTCTCCGACCTGCGAAATGAAATAGATAACGAATATATTACCCTCTTCAAACGCGACGGATACGTCCCTGCCGAGGGCACCGACAGACTGAATTACGACAGACTGATAAGCGTGTTCAGCGTAATAGTATATTCAATCGCCGTCATCGGGCTTGTCAATCTCATCGTCATCACGGCGGGGGAACGCAGACGGGAGTTCGATGTGCTGCGCCTTGCGGGCATGACGCCGGGCAACGCCGCACAGTACATCCTCACCGAAACGGCGTTTTTGGCCGCAATCGGATGCGTATCGGGGTTGGCATTCGCTTTTTTCTGCAACAGAGCTTCCGCCGCAATAGCACAGATAATCAACAAATATATTGTCCCGGAGCTCTTCCCGGACAGAATATTCGTCATCACCGCCGCGGCAACGGGCATATTCGTACTCCTCTGGATTGTTTCTCATATCATCGCCTTTGCGCAGGTTTCCACCGCAAGATACCGCCGCCGCGAAGACAGAATGCTCCGCTCCGACTGACCCCGTGCGCCCAAAGCGCTCCGCGCCTCCGCACCATAGCCGCAACACAATCCGCCGCACAAGTTTTTCCGCCGTCCCGTCAAAATCATTTGACATGACAAGGCGCTTGGAATATAATCTACAAGCAATCACCCGTGCGTGGGTGGCGAAATTGGCAGACGCGCTAGATTCAGGTTCTAGTGAACAATACGTTCATGTGGGTTCAAGTCCCGTCCCGCGCACCAAATGCTCCGCAATGACATTTCTGTCGTGGCGGAGCATTTAATTTGTCAAGGGGCGGGGCTTGAACGGGCAGAAAAAACAACAGCCTACGGATTGGCTGTTGTTCTGCCCCGGCGTGATAGCGCGAGCAAAGCACAGCCGAACGAGGAAGATGTCATCCGCAAACCGCAGTCCGCATCACTTCATAGCGAGCGCGGAGCAAGTCCCGTCCCGCGCACCAAATGCTCCGCAATGACATCTTTGTCGTGGCGGAGCATTTTTTACCTTGCTATGCGGAAAATGCGGAAGGGCGCGCACTTTGAGTCAGGCACGCCCTCTTGCCGCATATCGGTTCAGTTGTAGGGAATGATTTTGACATCCGCCGCCTTGAACGTGGTTTCGGACTGAATGATGTCGTAAATCTGTGCGGCCTGTTCCGCAGTGAGTTCCGCAGCACCCACGACGACGTTCACGCCGCTGTCGCTCATAGTCACGATTGCGTCCTCGAAGCCCTTGGACTTGACGAGGGTTTCAAGCTGCATTTCCGTTTCCATACGCTCGACGAGGTCGAGTTTCTGTTCTTCCGCGGCGGATTTCGCTTCGGCGGAGCTGGTTTCGGAAGTGATGATGGCGTCGAGATAGAGGAATTCGGACTCTCTCGTGGCTTCTCTGTCGCTGCGGTAAGCGGCAAAGAAGGTTTCGGTCACCACGCCCGCGTCGATGGGTTCGTTTGACGAAAGTCTGTCGTTGAGCGCCCAATTGAGGACGCCGGTGGCAACGAGCAGCGCAACCATCACCGACAACACTAACACTTTCTTGGTTCTGGGTTTTATTTTCATACTGTCCTCCATAACTCATTTCATTGTATAGACGTTGACAATCTGCTTATCCACGCCCATAGCCGTTGTCACAGCCGAGAGCAGCCGCAGTCTTACGGCGATGTCTTCCGCGCCCTCGGCAATCACGAGAATGCCGACTATCGTGTCGTCCTCTCTCGTAATCATGGTTTCCACTCTGCCCACGCCTTCCAGCCCTTCGAGGATGGACGCAAGGCGGCTCTCGTCCTCGTCCATCTCGGTGGACTGCTCATCCGATGACGCGGTCCTTGCGGCGTTTCCCGTAGCCACACTGGAATATATGAGCAATGCCACCGCAATTATGAATATCGCCGCGATGATGCGGATGTTTTTTATGCCCTTTATTTTTTTGACGATGCCGGAGTTTCTGACCTTGCTCAGCACGTCGGGCTTTCTTTCATCCTGCACTTCCATATCATTCCTCCCCTTCCGCCACCGTCACGGCGACCTTGTCCGCCGACGCGGAAGTTCGCTCCGCAACCAGCCCTACCACGCTCGCTATATGTCTATTCTCCTCGTCCGCGGAGAGAACCGGCAGATACAAAATCACCGTTATTTCGTCAATATCCGACAATGAACCGTCTTTTACGCTCACTTTAACCTCGGATTCGTATCCGTTGTCCGCAAGCAGCTCTTCCAGCACTGCGGCGGTCTCTTTCTCGTATGCCGCCGCGGTTTCCTCTATGAACCCGTAGTCGGGCTGCACGTCGGAATACTCCGGCTGCCAGTCTTTGAGCGCGCCCGCAACGGTGGGCAGCGGCGCCACTATGACAAAGATGACCAGCAGGGAAAAAGCGCCTTTGACATATTTTCCCGTCTGCCCTTCGGGCAATACGATTTCGAGCAACACGCCCAGACATATAACTCCGACTATACCTATAATCCAAGCGTTCAGCATTTCACACCCCCGGGTTGAAACTGCCGATGACCAGCATCAGTATCACAAAGAACATAAACCCCACCCCGACGAGCGCGGTCACGAGCAGCCCCGTATTGTCGGCGAGCGCACCGAGCACGGAAGAAGTGCGCGTGTCCCCTATCGGCTCGGTTATCGCGGCTGTGAGGCGCAGTCCGAGTATGAATGCGGCAAGTTGCAGCAACGGAAACAAAACTACGGCGGCAAGCACCGCCACCCCCGTCACGCCCACCGCGTTTTTTACGAGAACGAGCGACGCCGTGAGCAGGTCGAAGCCGTCGGAAAGATAGCCTCCGAGTATGGGGACATAGCTGGATACGGCGAATTTGGCGGCATTGAAACTCAATCTGTCCAGCACCCCGCCCGTAATTCCCTGCGCCGTGAGAAAAGCGGCGAACAGCCCGAAAACTATGCCGATGAGCCAGCCCGCGCCCGACTTGAAAAGTTTGGCGAGCTTGTCCAGCTTGACGCTCTTTGACACGTTGCCGACGACGGAAAAAACGATTGTCGCAATGAACGCGGGCACAATGACGCTCTGCACCAGCTTGATTATCGTGCCCGAAAGCACCGCCATAAAGGGCTGATACAACGCCACGCCGCTGCTGCCTCCCACCGCCGCAAGCAAGGTGAGCAAAATCGGGAACACCGCCTCCGAAAACGCCGCGAGAGCGTTTATCGTGTCCGTGACGGTGATTATCACATTCACCGCCGCCGCCGAAAGGATGACTATCACCGCGGAGTAACATACGATGTGCACCACCTCTCCCGTGGACGCGTTTTTGAACCCGGACGACATCCCCGCCAGCATACTTTTCAGCAGACACACGATGATTATGGATATGAAACCGGGCAGAAAGCCGAGGAAGTAGCCGCCGAGCGCGGACGCGAGCGCGGACATAAAGGAACCGAAAAAGTCCGACGGCTCTCCCTGCGTCATATTTTTGAGCGCTTCTTTGAGATTTTCTATGCCCACCGCCGCCGACTGCTCCTCTCCCAGCGACGCTATGAAGTCCTCGAAGAGGTCGGAGTCTATTCTGTCAATGGCGCTGTCCACGCTGTCGGAAAGCTCGCTTTCCAGGTTCTCCTGCGCGTCCGACGTCGCTGCATACGCAATGCCCTCCGAAGCGCAAAACAGCACGATAAACAGCAAAATCGTGCAGATAAACACGCATATTACGAAAATACGCGATTTTTTCCGCCGCCGTAAAAGCAGGCTGCAAAGCGTCGGTGCAAGTCCCGTGTTCATACCAGATTCAAAAGCCCGCCTATGATGTCCACGAGCGCGGTGACTATGGATATGCTCATCAGAAAAATGACTATCTTGCCGCCGAACTGCAATTTCTGCGCGATGGACGCGCACCCCGCGTCCGTGGCGATGGACGCGCTGTATTCTGTGAGGTAGCCTATGCCTATGATTTTCAGCACCGCGGAAAACACCCTGTCGTCTATCCCGCTCTTGTCCACAAGGTCGTCAAAGGCGAGGATTGCGCTTTGCAGCGAACTTATCATTGTGATGACCATGACAATGCCCGTGCCTATGACCGCAAACACCGCAAACTCGGGCTTTGCCGTGCGCAGCAGACTTACCGCCACAATCCCTATCAGGGCTATGCCTATCAGCTTGACTATCATCATGTGAGCGAAAGTATGTTCTTTATGGTGTCGAAGAGTCCGCCCACCATATCCATGACAAGGACAATTACGACTATGAGCCCCGCGAGCGTGGCAAACGTCGCGATGTCGTCGCGGTCGCTGCGCTTCAATATGATGCACACTATGGCGGTGAGCAAGCCCACTCCTGCGATTTTGAGAATGATGTCTATGCCCACTTCTCACCTCCTAACTTCCGCTTCGGTACGCCCGCACCGAAAACAAACGAATGCCTTCTCCGCACGTCCCGCCTTACGCCAGCACGACTATCAGCGCGATGCCAAGAAGCACCGCCAGCTTGAAATACATCCCGCCGAGGCGCTTCGTTTCCTCGGCGCATTTCGCGCGTTTTGCGGCGAACTCCGCCTTTGCCCTGCCCGCGCCGTCGAGCTGGTCGCCGAGCGCGGTTTTGCCGAGCGAGGAAAGAAACTCCTTCATCTGCTTTTTTTCGTCGGGTCTGAGTTTCGCGCTTTCCGCCGCTTCCGCCGCAGCCTTGTCCTGCGCCGCTCCGAGGGACAGCCCCGCGCCGAAACGCTTTATCATCGCGGCAAACGAGCCCTTCCTGTCCTCCGCAAACTGCGCGATGAGCGCCGGGAGCGGAGTCTTTCTGAACCCCAATTCCGACGAGAGATATGCCGCAAACGCTTCCGCTTCCGTATAGAACTTCTCGCGGTCGGCGTAATGACGTTTTATGAGCACCCCGCCGTAACAGCAGATGAGGGCGAGCAGCCCTCCCGCCACGAGCCGCAGAATTTCCGCAGTCATACCGCCCTCCCGAGCGCTTCGCGGACGTCCACGACCTCTTTTACCGTTCCCACACGCGGAAGGGGCGACAGCACCACGAAAAGTTCCATCACGTCGGCGAGCTTGCCGAACACGGCGGAGCCCAGCACTCCCGCCGCACCGTCGCCGTGCAATGACGCAAACACTTTTACGCCGCTGCGCACGATGTCGCACACAGCGTCCGCTTCGCTCTCGCGGAAAAGCTCGTCCGTGACGATGACTTCGGGGCTCATCGCCCGTATTGTGTTTTCGTAAGCCGTCAGCTTGCTCACGCCGCTCACGACGTCCGCGTCGCCCACGTCCAGCGTAGGCAATCCCTTATCCGCGGCGGCGATTTCGAAGCGTTCGTCTATGACGAGCGTATTCCGCCTTTCGGACGCGAGCCGCGCAAGTTCTCTGAGCATAGTGGTTTTTCCGCCGTACGGCGGAGATATGACCAGAGTGTTCCGCACCCCTCCGTCGCGGAATACCGCATTTTTTATCCCGTCAGCCGCTCCGCGCACCTCGTGGGGAATGCGTACGGTGAGAAAGGCTATGTGCTTCATTGTGAGCACGCTGCCGCCCTCCACCACGCCTTCGCCCGCCACGCCTATGCGTATGCCGCGCCGCGCCATAAATCCTTTGACAAGCTGGTCGTTGACGGCATACACGGAGAAATCCGAAGCCAGGGCAAGCACACGCTCGATGTCCTCGCCGCGCACGATAAACGGGGCGCCCGACGGCATTCTGGCGACGCTTCTTCCCTCCGCCGTGAGCACGACAAGCGGTCTGCCCACGCGCATACGCAGTTCCGTCACCGCCTTTTCGTCGGCGACGGCGGCAACCGCACTCGCCATCATTCCCGTCACCAGTCCGTCAAACATACTAAAAGATATGACCCGCCCTTTCCCGCAAGTCTTATACCGCACTATTCGACAAAAAAAGCGTCCTGCGCCCGCACATCACACAGAATGCCAAAACAAATATGCCTCCGTCGTCCTTTTGTGCTATATTGAAAATATGTCTTCGCCCCTCAAAGAAAAAAACCGTGCCGCTTTCGGATTTGCGGACGGAATAAAGGATTACATCTCGGAAAAAGGAATGAGCGTGAACGCATTCTGCAAACACGCCGGAATTTCCGTTTCTGGTCTGCTTGCCGTGCTTTCGGGGAAAGCGGAGCCTTCTCCCGCCACCGTAATGAAATGCGCCGACGCAATGAATTGCTCCGCGGACTATCTGCTCGGTCTTTCGGACAGGCGGGAATATATTCCCGCACGCTCTCCCGCCGAGTTCAAAGACCGCATTTTTCCTCTGCTGAAAACGCGCGGCATAACGCAATACCGTCTGGCGTGCGACTGCGGCTTGCAGCAAAGTGCGATATCGAAATGGAAACACGGCAAACTGCCGAAAGCGGAAACCCTCGTCCTGCTTGCCGATTATCTGCACTGTTCCGCGGATTATCTTCTCGGCAGAAGCGATTTGACGTAAAACCGCTTAAAATCCGAAAACAAAAAACGCCCGCACCCGAATATGCCGATTGCGGACGAAAGCCGAAAACCTTGCCTTAAAAGGCAAGGTTTTCGATTTTTTCTATGGAGGAAAAACAATGCAGCTGCCGAATGCAGCGTTGCCGTCTTAAACTCTCGACATATACTCGCCCGTGCGGGTGTCGATGCGGATGGTATCTCCCTCGTTGACGAACATCGGGACTTGCAGAGAATAACCCGTTTCGAGCGTTGCGGGCTTGGTCGCGTTGGTGGCGGTGTTGCCGACGACCGCGGGTTCGCAAACCGTGATTTTGAGTTCCACGAAGTTGGGCGGTTCGACAGAGAAAGGCGCGCCCTGGAAGAACTTCATCGTGACGTTCATATTCTCTTTGACGAAATTGAGCGCGTCCTCGACCTGGCTGTGGTTGAGGGGTATCTGTTCGTACGTTTCGGTGTCCATAAAGTAATAGAATTCGCCGTCGTTGTACAGATATTCCATATTCTTGGTTTCGATGTGCGCGAGGTCGAACTTCTCGGTGGGGTTGAAAGTTTTTTCGAGCACGCTGCCCGTGACGACGTTTTTCATCTTCGTACGGACGAAAGCCGCGCCCTTACCGGGCTTGACGTGCTGGAAATCCACAACCGTCATTATGTTGTTCTCGTAGAGGAACGTGACTCCCTTGCGGAGGTCGCCTGCCATAATTTGTGCCATAATATTTCTCCTGTCGTTGATTTCTTTATAGTTGGTTCAGCGAAGCGTGATGAGCTCCGTCTTATGTCTGCTGAAAGGTCTGCCCTCTCCGACCTGCACCATATCCTCTATGCGGACGCCGAAGCGGTTCGGGATATAGATGCCGGGTTCGACCGTGACCACCTGCCCTGCGGCAAGCGTCTCTTCGCTCTTCGCGTTGAGCGTCGGCGGCTCGTGTATCTCCGTCCCCACGCCGTGGCCCGTGCCGTGGATGTAGAATTCCCCGTAACCGCGCTCTGTGATGAAGTCGCGGCAAGCCGCGTCCGCGGTCCTGCACGGTACGCCGTCGGCGACCGCCGCCATCCCGCGTTTTTGCGCCTCGTATACGGTTTCGTACACACTGAGCTGCTCCGCGTCGACGTCGCCGAATGCGAACGTGCGGGTGAAATCGGAACAGTATCCGCCGACCACCGCCCCCATATCCACGGTGACGAACATCCCCTTTTCGAGCTTTTTGTCGGAGGGGACGTGGTGAGGCTCCGCCCCGCCGGCGCCGAAGGCAACGATTGTGTCGAAAGACACCCCGCTCGCCCCCAGCTCCAACGTCTTTTCGAGTATTGCGTCCGCAACTTCGCGCTCCGTCACGCCCTCGCGGACAAGAGAGAGGACATAGTCGTAAACCTCGTCCGTAATCTCCGCCGCGCGGCGCATTAGCGCAAGCTCTTCGGCATTTTTGACGTGATTATTTCGCATAGTCCACGCTTCTCACTTCGCGGATGACGTTGACCTTGATTTGTCCGGGATATTCGAGCTCGTTCTCCAGCTTTTCCGCAATCTCTCTCGCGAGGAAAACGGTCGCCGCGTCGTCCACCTGTTCGGGCTTGACCATTACGCGGATTTCCCTGCCCGCCTGCACCGCAAACGTCTGTTCCACTCCGTCGAAGGACTTTGCGATGTCTTCCAGCTTCTCGATGCGCTTGACGTAGTTTTCGAGAGACTCGCGTCTTGCGCCGGGACGCGCGGAAGAAATCGCGTCCGCCGCCTGCACGAGCACCGCGGCGATGGTTTCTGGCTCGATGTCGTTGTGGTGGGCTGCGATGGCGTGTATGACGTCGCCGTGCTCCTTATACTTCTTGGCGAGTTCCACGCCAATCTGAATGTGCGTGCCTTCCACTTCGTGGTCCACGGCTTTGCCGATGTCGTGCAGAAGACCCGCTCTCTTCGCCACCCTGGGGTCTATGCCCAGCTCCTGCGCCATAAGCGACGCGAGGAAGGACACTTCGAGAGAATGTTTGAGCACGTTCTGACCGTAACTTGTGCGGTATTTGAGCCTGCCGAGTATCTTGACGAGTTCGGGATGCAGCCCGTGCACGCCCGCCTCGAAGACTGCCTCTTCGCCCGCTTCCTTTATGGAGGCGTTGACTTCGCGGCGCACCTTGTCCACAACCTCTTCTATGCGTGCGGGATGAATGCGTCCGTCTGCAATGAGCTTTTCCAGCGTGAGGCGCGCCACTTCACGGCGCACGGGGTCAAAGCTGGAAAGAGTGATGACGTCGGGCGTGTCGTCGATGATGAGGTCCACCCCCGTCGCCGATTCGAGCGCACGGATGTTTCTGCCCATACGTCCGATGATTCTGCCCTTCATTTCGTCGCTGGGAAGGGCGACGACGCTGACGGTGTTCTCCGTCGCGTGGTCCGCGGCGCAGCGCTGTATCGCCGTCGCGATGATGTTCTGCGCTTCCTTGACCGCGTTTTCCTTGGCTTCCGCCTCTATGGCTTTCGCCTCTGCCGCCGCACCGCGCTTGACTTCGTCGATGAGCGCGTCTTTGAGTTCCGCAGCGGCTTCCTCTTTTGTCATGCCGGCCACTCTTTCGAGCTCCTTACGCATGATTTCCTGCGAATTGTTCAGCTCCTCTTCGATGGCTTTCAGCCTCTCGCGGTGTTCGTCGACGTTCTTCTGCGCCTTTTCGACCTCCGCAATCTTCTTGTCGAGGGCTTCGTCCTTCTTGTTGAGATTGTCCTCTTTGCGGTCGAGGGCGCTCTCTTTCTGCATAAGACGGTTCTCCGTCCTCTGCCATTCTGCTCTGCGTTCCTTGGTTTCGCGCTCGAAATCCGCGCGCAATTTGTTTTGCTGTTCTTTGGCTTCCAGAAGTCCGTCTTTGCGGATGGCTTTCGCCTCCAACCCGGCCTCTTCCAGAATTCTCGCCGCTTCTCTTTTTGCCAAGCCTATCTTGTTTTGCGTATACAGTCTGTATGCAATCAGCCCTATCGCCGCTCCGACGGCGAAGGCTGCGACAGCAATCCCGACGATAGGTCCGGCTTCGAGTGCGGCAAGCAATAAATTCATACTGCCTGTCATCGAATGACCTCTCCATTTATATAATCAAAGCGCCGCGTTCCGCGCCGGAGCGCGCGCAATACACTTTGTCACGGATATTATATACTATAAACTATACACTAGTCAAGTTTAATAGTTAAAAGACGCGTAAATACGGCCCTGTCGCGAAAAAGCGCACGGACCCGCTCCCGCAAGACAACGGAAAAGGCGGCGCGCACCGCCTCTTTCGCTACTTTTTCAGTCCGAGAATGTCGTCCGCGGAGATGTCGAGAACTTCGCAGAGATTGGCAAACGTATCCAGCGACGGAAATTTGTCCAGCCTCATATATTTGCTCACGGTCGACGGGTCTATGCCCAGCCTGCCCGCCAGCTCCTTCTGCGAAAGTCCGCTGTTTTTTATTGCGTCACGAAGACGCGCCTGCACATCGTAAATGCTTATCATTGCAAAATTGTTGATAGCACAGTGTGCCTTATTTTTCTTGACAATGGCACAATGTGCCTTTATAATGTGAACAAAGCGTGAAAAAATCCGCAAAACGCCGCATATGCGCGGCAGAAAGCACCCGCACGCCGCACGGCGGATGCCGCGGCACGAAAACGGCGCCGCGAACGGAATGCGACGCCGAAACAACGAAACAAATCGTTTTTAATCCTATCCCTTTGAACACTGCCGACGCGGTTTCGCGTCGGCAGTGTTCTTTTCGGAATATTTTTATGTCCTGTATTTTCTTATGTCCTGTTTACCGGTCGACGCGAAAATCACACCAACTCGTACTTTTCGCGTATCTTGCGGTCTATGTCTTCCGCGATTTCGGGATTTGCACGCAGGAATTCGATGGCTTTCTCCCTGCCCTGTCCTATCTTCTCGTCGTTGTAGCTGAACCAGCTTCCGCTCTTCTGCACGAGCCCGTTCTGCACGCCGAGGTCGATGAGGCAGCCGAGCGAGGAAATGCCCGTGCCGTACATAATGTCGAACTCCGCCACCTTGAACGGAGGGGCGACCTTGTTCTTCACTATCTTCGCTTTGACGCGGTTGCCGATGATGTCGCTGCCGTCCTTTATGGACTCCGTACGCCTGATGTCGATGCGGACGGAAGCGTAGAATTTGAGTGCCTTGCCGCCCGTGGTGGTTTCCGCACTGCCGTAGACCACGCCGACTTTCTCACGCAGCTGATTGATGAAAATGATGGAGCACTTGCTCTTGGACGTCACCGCGGTGAGTTTGCGCAGCGCCTGCGACATCAGTCTTGCCTGCAAACCGACGTGGCTGTCCCCCATTTCGCCGTCAATTTCCGCCTGCGGAGTGAGTGCCGCGACCGAGTCCACGACGACGATGTCTATCGCGCCGCTTCTGACCAGCGTTTCGACTATGTCGAGCGCCTGTTCGCCGTTGTCGGGCTGGGAGATGTAGAGGTTTTCAAGCTGTACGCCGAGACGCGAAGCGTAAGAAGGGTCGAGCGCGTGCTCCGCGTCAATGAACGCGGCGGTGCCGCCCGCCTTCTGCACTTCCGCGACGATGTGCAGCGCGACTGTGGTCTTGCCCGAAGATTCGGGACCGTAAATCTCCACAATCCTCCCCTTCGGAATGCCGCCTATTCCGAGAGCTATATCCAACGTGAGGCACCCTGTCGAAATCGCCTCCACCTTCTGCACTTCGTTGTCGCCGAGGCGCATAATCGCGCCCTTGCCGAACTGCTTTTCAATCTGCGCAAGAGCCAGCTCCAACGGATTGCCTTTGTCTTTTTCTGCCATAATCTTTCTCCTTCCGCGCTCCGCCGCGTTTTGCGGACGGGCGATTTGTTTTCTTTTTCCGCACGGTGCGACTTCGCTTCGGCTCAGCCGCAATATTCCGAAACCCGCGCTTTACCGCACAAAACAAGCTGATAAAGCCGCGTTTGTGCCCTTAAAGCTGCAATATGTCGCCGCGCAGATAGCGCACGAGATAAAACAGCGCAAGGTTTGCCGCAGACTGCCTTATGCGGTTGCGGTCGCCTGTCAGATGTTTCTCGAACACCGTGATGAAGTCGCCCGCGCCGACGCCGATATACACAAGCCCCACGGGCTTTCCTTCGTCGCCCTGCGGCCCCGCAAGCCCCGTCGTGGCAAGCCCTATGTTGACGGGCGGCACGACAAGCCCGTTGACCATCGCATACGCCGTTTCGCGGCTCACAGCCCCGTATGCGCCGAGCAGCGCCTTCGGCACGCGCAGTCTGTTCATCTTCGCACCGCGGTTGTAGCACACCACGCCTTCGTAAAAGTTCGCGCTTATGCCGGGCACCGACGTCAGGCGGGAGCATATCTCCCCTCCCGTCAGGCTTTCGGCAACGGCGAGCATTTTCCCGTTGAGGGCAAGCAGCTGCGCCGCAAGCTCGTGAAGTTCTCTGTCCTCCGCCGAATAGACCTGCTCCGAAAATATGTTGTAGGCAAGGCTTTTCACGGCGTCGAAACTCTTTCTGTCCAGCTCCGAAGTCATTATGACCTTCGCGTCCAGGCAGCGTTCCTCAACGGTGAAGTCCACTCCCTTGTCCGCTATGTCGGCGAGGGCCGCGCATATCTCGTCGCAGTCCAGCCCGCATATTTTCATAACCTCGCGAATCACTTCCCGCCTCCGAGCGCGGCGAACAGTCTGTCGTAATCTGAGTAGCCTATGTTCACCTTTCTGCGGCCGGGGTTTATTTCGTCCTCTTCGCCGAGAAAACCGCACGCGGCGATGATGTCGAATATTTCGTGCGCGCGCTCATAGCCCACGGACATTTTCCTTTGCAGGAATATAACGCTGACGCTGCCGTACAGCACGCATATCCTGACCGCGGGCAGCAGAGTGCCCGTCATATAACCTTCCGCACCTATCGCTTTGAACGCCTTGTCCTCTTCCACCATGGGAAGATAATCCTGCGGGAATTCTTCCGCGCGCTTCCTGACGTCCGCCGCGGCATCCGCCTCTCCCGCATAAGCGTATTTTCCGCCGTGCTTTTCGCCCAGCGCGCCGATAAGCGCCAGCGCGCACATTATCTTCGCCGCCGTCGGCTTGCGCACCCCGAGCGCGGAAACGATTTTCTTTTCCGAAATGCGTCCCGCGTCCGCCGCCGTTTCGAGCGCACGGGCAACCAGCCCGAAAAACGTGTCGCTTTCTCTTATGACTTCGCTCATTCCGCTTTCACGCTCTCCCCGTCCTGCGCGTTTTCTTCCGCCTTTTCCTCTTTTGCCGCGGGCGCGTTGATGTCGGAAAGCACCTGCTTGTTTTTGACGAGATATCTCACTCCCGACCATACGGTGAGCACCGCCCCCGCAAAGAAGACTATTTCGCCTATCCACATTATGACTTCGTGCACCCCTCCGAGGATGAGGAACGCAGTGCCGATGTCCAGCAACACGGTCTTTATCTTGCCGTAAATGTCGGCGGCAAGCACAAGCCCGCGGCTTGCCGCGACCGCCCTGAACACGCTGACCGTAAGTTCGCGGGTCAGTATGAGTCCGCCGAGCAGCGCAATGACCAGCCCGTCATACGCAAACAGCGTGAAATCGCGGAAATACACGATGAGGAACAGCATCACCACGATGACGATTTTGTCCGCCAGCGGGTCGAGGAACTTGCCCAGCGCGGAAACCGTGTTCGTCTTTCTGGCGATGTGTCCGTCCACAAAGTCCGTGGAGCACAAAATCGCAAAAAGGACGCACGAAACTATCAAAAACGGCAGATAAACCGCTTCTTCTATCATTCCGACTATATAAAACACCACAGTCGGCACGATGAGAATTATCCTTGCTATCGTGATTTTGGTTGCAAGAGTCATATCGTTCTCCCGATGAGGTCTATGCCGTCGCACGAGGTCACGGCGACGTCGTAAAACTCTCCGACGCGCACTTCCCCGTCAGACGTGAAATATACCACGTTGTCCACGTCGGGCGTCTGTCTTTCCGTGTGCCCGACAAAGCACTGCCTGTCGTAATCTATGCCGTCGGCAAGCACTTTAAGCGTGCGTCCGACGCGGCGCAGGCAATTTGCCTCGATGACTTCCGTTTCAATAGCGCGCAGTTCGTCGGCGCGGGCGCGTTTGACGTCCTCGTCGAGGTGTCCGCGCATTCTGTCCGCGGGAGTGCCCTCTTCGCGGGAATAGGCGAACACGCCCGCGAAATCTATCTCCGCCTCGCGCAGGAACGCGGCAAGCCGCGCGTGCGCTTCCTCGCTCTCCCCGGGGAATCCCGAAATGAAAGACGTGCGCAGCGTTATTCCCGCCGCCTTTATCTTCCTCACGAGCTCCCGTGTGCTCTCTTCCGTGGTGTGGCGGTTCATCCTTTTGAGCACCGTGCTGTCGACGTGCTGCAAAGGCACGTCCATATACTTGCACACCTTCGGCTCGTTCGCCACGAACGCAATCAGTTCGTCGTCCACAACTTCGGGTTCGAGATAAAGCAGCCTTATCCAGTCGAAATCCAGCTTTTCGAGCTCGCGCACAAGCTCCGTAAGATGAGGTTTCCCGTCGAAATCCACCCCGTAACGCGTGACGTCCTGAGCAACGAGGATGAGCTCTTTCACCCCGTCGTCGGAAAGCCGCTTCGCTTCCGCGAGCAGATTTTCGGGTTTCTCGGAGCGGTATTTTCCGCGTATGGAAGGGATGGCGCAGTAGGTGCAGAAATTGTTGCACCCCTCCGCGATTTTGAGATATGCGTAATGATACGGGGTGGTCAGCACTCTGCCGCCGTAATACGCGTCCGCGCCGCCGCGGCAGTAAATCCTGTCCCCCTTTGCAATCTTGTCCACTGCGGCGGCAAGTTCGTCGTAATCCGCCACTCCGAAAAAGGCGTCCACTTCGGGGAACTCCTCTTCCAGCGTTTCCATATACCTTTCGGGCAGACATCCAGTGACGATGAGCTTTTTGTTCCCCGTCTTGTTCTGCGCCGCGGAAAGTATTTCGTCGATTGCTTCGCTCTTCGCGTCGTCCGTGAACGCGCAGGTATTGATGACGACGATATCCGCCGCCGCCTCATCGGACACGATGTCGTGTCCCGCGGCGACAAGCCTCGCAATCATCTTTTCGGAGTCCACCCTGTTTTTGTCGCAGCCGAGCGACACAACGCCTATCTTCATCCGTTCTCCCGCACTTCCGCGCCGCAGTCCGCGGCACTTCCGGTCATTCTTCGTTCTCTCCGTCGGCGTTGCCGCCGTTTTCCAGCTCTTCGAGCTCCTCTTCCGTTATGCACACCTTGTGTTTCTTGCCGTCTTCCGTGGGCTCGATGAGGTGCATATCGCGCATAAGGTCGAATATCTTCGCCGCCTTCGGGAAGCCCAGCCCCAGCCTGCGCTGCATACCCGAAATGGTAATCGGGTTGCCTTCCAGCCCCATTCTTACGGCGGCAAACACCTCGGACGGAATGCCGCCCTGCGCTTCCTTGTTCTTTCCGCCGCCCTTGGGCGACTCCGCGGGCTCGTCCGACTTCTCGTTGAATATCGCGTCCTTCACCTTTTCGTCGTAATATGACTCGTTGTTGGCTTTCAAGAATTCCACCACCGATTTCACCTCGGAGTTGGAGATGAACGCACCCTGCATTCTGATAGGCGTGGCGATTTTCGGAGTCATATAGAACAAGTCGCCGTTGCCGAGCAGTTTCTCCGCGCCGCCCGCATCGAGGATTGTACGCGAGTCGGGAAGCGAGGTGACCTTGAACGCCACTCGCGAAGGCAGATTGTTCTTTATCGTGCCGCTGACGACGTCGACGGAAGGACGCTGTGTGGCAAGTATGAGGTGGATGCCCACCGCGCGCGCCAGACGCGCGATACGGTTGATTGCGTCTTCCACCGCCTTCTTCCCTTGCGCCATAAGGTCGGCGAGTTCGTCCACTATGAGGACGATGCGCGGCATCTTTTCGTAGCCTTCTTTCTCGCAGTTCTGGTTGTACTCGTCTATGTCGCGGTAGCGCAGCTGGGACAGATACTCTATCCTTCTCTGCATCTCCGCGATTGCCCAGTTGAGCGCGCGTATCGCCTTGTCGACGTCGCAGATGATTTCGTCCAGCATAAGGTGCGGGATGCCCGCGTATACGGAAAGCTCCACCCTCTTGGGGTCGACCATAATGAGCCTGACCTCTTCGGGCGACGCCTTGTAAAGCAGACTGATGATGAGAGAGTTTATGCAGCAGCTCTTGCCCGCGCCCGTCGCACCCGCGATGAGCATATGCGGCAGTTCCTTGATGTCGCAGACGTATTCCTGTCCGTAAAGGTCCTTGCCAAGCCCGAACGTCGCGGGCGAAGCGGACTGATTGAACTTCGGCGACTGCAAAATCTCGCTGAGGCGCACAATTCTGCGCTTCTTGTTGGGCACTTCTATGCCGACGGCATTCTTGCCGGGGATGGGCGCGAGGATGCGGACGCTCTCCTCCTCCATCTTCATCGCAATGTCGTTTTCGTAGTTTTCAAGGCTGCTGACGGACTTCCCTTTGGGCATCTCGACGTGCAGAGTGTACAGCGAGAACGTGGGCCCGACCTTTATCTCCACCACTTCCGACTCGACTCCGAAGAAACGCAGAGTGTCGCATATGACCTGTTTCTTGTATTCGTAGTCCTCGTTCTGCGAAATTTCGGGTTCGGGCGGGATGAGCAGCTTCATAGGAGGCGCGATATACGGTTTGCGCGGGGTAACCTGCGAAATCGCCTGGTCGATGTTGACCTGCGTCATACGCTCGCCGCCGCCTTCCTTCGCCATCTTCTTCGCCAGATTTTCCGCCTTCTGCATACTCTTGTCGCGAGGGGCGTAAATGCGCTTGCTGCGCTCTTCCGCGATGCGTTCGTAACTCGCGAGCGGCGGAGCTTCCCTGCGCGCCTTGGCAATGTTTTCCATCTGCTGTTTGGCAAACAGCGACTGCTGTATGACGGGACCGTCGCCTTTGAAACCGCCGTCCTCCCTTGCGGGTACGCCGCGGGAAATCGCCTCCTCCATACGCTTCTGCGTTTCGGGATGCGCCGCCGCCGCGCCCGCGGACGTCGCAAACGCGTTGTCCGCCGCTCTCTTTTCGGGCTGTTTCCTCTCCGCCGCCGCGGGGGCCGTCCTTTCCGCCGCGGCGGAAGCGCGGCTTTCGGACGCACCGCTTTCGGTACGCGCGGACTCGGTGCCGCCCGTTTTTGCGGGCTCGTCCTTGGTTATCCTTTCGGCGGGAGCATATCCGCCGCCGAATATTCTGTCGGTACGGGTTGTGTCACGGCGCTCTTCGGTGCGCGGCGCTGCCGCTTCCGCGTCTTCCTTTCTTGCCGCCGTCCCCTCAAACGCTCTCGGCACTCTGTTTTCGCGTGCGGCTCCGCTCACGGTATTGCGCGCGAAATCCGTCGGCTTGTTCTGCACCGCGCGCTGCGCCGCGTCCACCGCGGACTCGAACTTCGCGTCCTTTGTCGGGTCGGGGCGCGCCGCTTTCTCGTATGCGGGCACGTCGGGGATTGCGTTGGGCTGAGGCGGCGCCGCCTTCTCCTCACCCGTTATCGCCCTGGACACACTGCCGTGAAGCCCTGCCATATTTGCCGCGGACTGCTCCTTTTTGGGTGCGCCCGGCACACCCGCGGCAGGTTTCGGCATCTGACGGGTGGGCTTCGGGACTTCTCTCCTCACCGCATCTCCCGTGCTTTCGGCGCCGTAAGACGCGGGCTTTACGAAACCGCCCTTCGCCGCCGCTTCCTCGGCGGCTTTCGTATCCGAACCGAACATCTGCCCGAACTGTTTCGTTCTGTCCGCTTTCAGCGCGTCGAAAGAAGAATAGCCGAGCGCGGACGCTCCCTTTGCGTCGGGGTCGATTATGTTCGAAGCGGCGGACGGAGAGCTTTCCTCCGTCTTTTTCTCCTCTCCGAAGTAGCGCTCGCGCACTATATCCCTTGCCATGGCGTCCGTATCGTCGACGCCGAGTCTGCGCCTGAGCTCGTTGCGGCGCACGGCGGAGTAAGGCGCTCCGGGGCTTGCCAGCGCTTCACCCGGATTCGTCATCGTCCTGTAATTGGAAAAACTGTCCTCTTCGGGAGAGGGACTGAACAGAATGTCCCTTGCAAGGCTGCGGGAGGAAAAACGGTCGGGGCGCGTCTGAACGCGTTCGCCCGAGCGCAGCTCGTCCTCGTAATGCGCTCCCGCATTGGGATAGAGAGGGTCATAGCCCTCCGCGCCTTTGTTTTTGCGTTTGGAACGGGAAAGCGGGTCGCCCTCAACGTCCACGACATAGAGCGAACCGCCGCCCTCCTGCGAGGAAAAATCCGTAATCGCGGGCGCTTTCTGTCTGTCCATACGGCTGCCGCGGCGGGGCTTTTCCCTGCGCGTCGCGTCCGCGGCGACATAGGTCACGTCCTTCTTGATGGTCGGCATCAAGGCAATGAACGCCATCACGAAAAACGCGGCGCAGACCACAACAAGCGCGCCGACCGTCGTAATCACGCGCATAAGCGGATAGGAAATGATGCCGTAAAGCATCCCGCCCGCGGTGTTTGCGCCGTGATAGCTGGCGAGAAGATATTCGCCGTAACCGTTGCCCGCCATGTGTCCCGACGAAGAGTAGATGTTGAGCGCCCATATCCCGAGCACGAACATCAGGGAAAGTTTCAGGATTTTGGAGGGGGTCGCCTTTATGCGGAAATTGAAAATGACGGCGACGGCAATCGCCATACCGACGAGAGAATAGGCGTAGTCCGCCAGCCCGAAAAACCCGACGAACACGGAGGACACCATCTCCCCCACTCCGCCGAACGCTCCGCAGGTGCATATGAACACGAAAAGCGACACAAGCAGAATAAGGACGCCGAAGGCTATCCTGTTCCCGGTATTGGCTCTCATCTGCCTGGTATCGTTCATTTCCACCGTCCCGTATTTTGTTATTTTTGACAATTATACCACACAATATATACAAAAACAAGCGAAAAATATGCGCGCGCCCACCTGCGCGGAAAGAAAATAAACGAAACAAAGTTTCGTTTATCGTTCATCTGCGCAAACAGCCGTCAAACGCCGCTTTTTACTCGCCCTTCAAATCGGAAAGCGCATATCCCGGCTTTGCCGAAGCCCCGTACTGCCGCTTGAAATTTTCTTCGTTCTTTTTTATGTAACGGGCAAAAAGTTCCTCGCTGCCCATACCCGCGCGGTTGCACATCCCGACAAAGAAATGCAGTATGTCCACGAGTTCCTGCCGCACGTTGTCGGAATTTACGGGTTTGGGATTCTTCCACCACTTGAAATTGACTTCCGCAATGAGCTCCGCAAGCTCGCTGAGCATAGCGAGAGTCTGTTTCTGTATCCACTGCTCCGGCGTGACGTCTTCCAGCCCGCGGTTTTTGATGACGTCTTGGTCGAACTTCTCCTGCATGGCGAATATAATGTCCAGCTTATCCATACCGCCGAAATCCGCACCCTTGAAAAACTCGTTGTCTACGCTCTTTATTCCTTTGTCCATACTACATCTCCTTCATCATCCGACACACGTCGCGCACGTCGGACGCGACGCAGCTCGCCGCCACACGGTCGAAATCGAAAATCCTTTCCGCTTCTTCCGCCACGTCGCCGCAGGTGAGCGCCTCCACCGCCGCTATCTGTTCGTCTATGTCGTAAAGGTCGCCCGTCACGACGGCGTGCCTGCCCATACCGCGCATCACCGCGGACGTGCTCTCCTGCCCCAGCACCATACCCGTGACAATCTGTTCCTTGCCCTTTTTGAGTTCGTCGGGAGTTATCCCGTCGGCAAGCAGCTTCTTTATCTCGCCCTTTATCGCGCCGACTGCCTGCTCCACGCTGGCGGGGTTGGTGGACGTGTAAATGATGAACGCCCCGTTGTTCTCGTACGCCGTGGGATAGCCGACTATGCTGTAACACAGTCCGAGTTTCTCACGCACGCTCTGGAAAAGACGCGAGGACATCTCCATCCCGAACACCGCGCCGAGCAGCCTTGCGGCAAAGCTCGCTTCCGTGTTGTACGCCGCGCCGGGGAAAGCAAAGGCAATGTGCGCCTGCTCTATCTCCTTCTTTCCGCCCGCAAAGCCCCCTTTCATAGGCGCTTTCGCAAGAGGAGCGCGCGGACTTTCCGCACCGAAGCCGAATCTGTCTTCGAAATGCCTGCGCACCATCCTTTCAGCCTCTTCCGCGCTCACGTTGCCCGCAACGGAAACGACCGTGCCGCCGGGGACGTAAAACGCGTTTTTGTAGGCGTGCAGACGCTCGGAAGTCAGCCCTTTCAACGTCTTTTTTGTGCCGAGTATCGGCTTTTCGAGAGGATGTTCCGCAAAAAACGCCGCCGAAAGTTTCTCCATACAAAGGTCGTCGGGCGTGTCCTCGCTCTCGCTCAGCTCTTCCAGCACGACTTTCCTTTCCTTTTTCAGCTCGGACGGGTCGAATGCGGCATTAAAGTACATATCCGCAAGCACGTCCATACACTCTTCCGCGTGCACGTCGCGCGAAAGGGTGTAATAGCAGGTGTGGCTCTTGGTGGTGTACGCGTTTATCTGCGCGCCGAGGGAATCGATTTCGTTGACGATGTCAAAGGCGCTGCGGCTCCCCGTACCTTTGAACATCATATGCTCTATAAGATGCGATATGCCCGACATTTCGGGCGTTTCGTAAGCCGAGCCCGCTCCCACGAACACCCCCACGGACACCGAACGCACGGCGCTGTTCGGGGACACGACGAGTTTGAGCCCGCTGTCGAATACTATCATTTCGTTCATAGCGTTATTATACCACATATCCCCGTCCGCGCAAACATAATTTGTAGTATGAAAGAACGCAGATTCCGACTGGTGACCTCCAATCTGATAATATGCGCCGTGCTGGGGCTGGTGCTCGCATCAGCGCTGTTTGCGCTCACCCCCGAAACGCCCGCCGCAGTCGAGGCGAACAACGCGGTCTACGAGGGCAACCCCGAAAGCGGACGCGTGGCTCTGATGTTCAACGTCTACGAGGGCACGGAATATGTGGAAGAAATCGCCCGCCTCATTTCCGAACGCGGATGGAACACTACCTTTTTCGTAGGCGGAAAATGGGCGGAGAAAAACGGCGATACGGTGGTGCGTCTTGCCGCCGAAGGCTTTGAGCTCGGCAACCACGGCTATCTCCACCGCGACCACGCGAAACTCGACGCCGCAGGCAACCGCGAGGAGATTGTCATCACGGAAAAATTGCTGCGCGCCATACTTTCCGACCTTTCCGACGAACAGGCGGACGCCGCGGTCCCCCCTCTCTTCGCACCGCCGTCGGGAAGCCTGGGCAACACTATGTTCGAAGTTTGCGAAGAGCTCGGCTACACCGTCATAATGTGGACTCGCGACACGATAGACTGGCGCGACCACGACGCGGCGCTGATTGCCGAACGCGCGCTGAAAGGAATCAAGGCCGGCGACCTCATTCTTCTGCACCCGACCGAAAAAACGGTGGAAGCTCTCCCCGCCATACTCGACGGCATAGCCTCCGCGGGGCTTATCGCCGACACCGTCACGGCAACTCTGTCCGCAACCGCAACCGAGCCCTGACGTGAAAAAACCGCAACGCGCAAACGCTTTCCGAATCCCGCGCCGAAATTCCAATGCGTGCACAAAAAAGATGTTTATAAACAATAAACGCCTGTTAAAATGTCGTTTTTGTAATTTTATCGATCGGCAAAGTTCCTTCGATTTTTTGTTGGAAACACGCTTGTCCACGTTCTCGAAAACCCTGAGACATTAAATACGGAGGGGTGCCACGCGCCGCTCAGCCAAGCGTTCACAGGCGGTGCAACCGCCGCTTGAACGCCGC